>JBKHXT010000123.1:0-27448 GCA_046565885.1 Acidimicrobiia bacterium | reverse complement strand
GCTCGACCACCGGGACCCCGCCGTGGCCGCCGACGTGGTGCGGCTGCAGCGGGCGGCGTACCGGGTCGAGGCCGACCTCATCGGCTTCGACGGGATCCCGCCGCTGCACGAATCGGCGGCCGACGTCACCGCCCTCGACCTCACGCTGCTCGGCGCGCACGACGAAGGGCGGCTGGTCGGCGTCGTCGGCTACGAGCGCCGGGACGGGCTCGTCGACGTCCACCGGCTGGCGGTCGACCCCGCCCACCACCGTCGGGGCGTGGGCCGGGGCCTGCTCCACGAGCTGCACCGGCGGGAGGAGGCGGCGGCGGCGTTCGAGGTCTCGACCGGCGCCGCCAACGCGCCGGCGATCGAGCTGTACCTGCGCATCGGCTACCGGTCGATCGGCACCGAGCACCTGCCCGCCGGCCTCGTCATCGAGCGGTTCCGGCGTGACGGCGTGGCGGGGTCCTGACGAGGAGTTCCTGTCACACCCTCTGGGGAGAATGGGTGACATGTCCGGTCCCGCCTCCTTCGCCAAGAACGCCGATGCGGCGTCGGCGGCGCGGGCCCGGCTCGACGCAGCTGCGGCGGCGATGGCGGCGGTCGAGTTGGCGCAGCGTTCGGCGTTGGCGGCGCTGCTGGAGCTGTGGTCGACGTCGGCGTGGATCGCCGCCGGGGCCACGTCGGCGAAGCGGTGGCTGCTGGCCTACACGCACTGCTCCGAGGTGGAGGCGCATCGGTTGGAGCGGGCGGCGGGGTTGTGCCACCGGCATCCGGCGCTGGCCGAGGCGGTGCTGTCGGGCGAGCTGTCGCTGTCCCGGTTGGACGTGCTCGGCCGTGCCGTGACCGTCGAGCGTGAGCCGTGGCTGGCCGGCTCGCTCGACGCCATGCTCCGCCTGAACCGTGACGGCCGGGCTGAGGCCTGGGGGACGGCGATCCGGTTCTGGGCCGAGCGGGTCGACGAGGAACGGACCGTGCGCCAGGTGCCCCGCCACGGCCTCTCGGTGACCCAGCGGCTCTTCGGTGGTGGTGAGGTGCACGCCGACCTGTCCCCGTCGTCGTTCCTGACCGTGCTGGCCGGCCTGGACGCGTGGACCGACGACCCCGACCCCAAGGACGCCCCGTACCGGCGCTCGCTCGGCGAACGTCGCGCCGACGCCTTGGATGATCTGTGCCGGGCGTCGTTGGATCCGGACGACTCCCGGTGGGGCGGGACGCCGGACGAGGACTCTTCGAGGTGGGAGGACATCGACGCCGAGGACACCTTCGACGGCTGGGCCCCGACCGGCGACCTCGACGAGGCGTTGGAGCACGAGCACGACCTCACCGACCCCATCGAGCGGCTCGAAGCGGTCCGGCGGCGGTTGCGCCGGGCCGAGCTGTGCCGACAACGCCGAGCCCGCCGCCGCACCCGCGCCCGGTCCGGGGCGCGGGTCAACGTCCACATCGACCTGCGCACCCTTGCCGGCCTGCGCGAGATCGACGACCTCGACGACCTGGTCCTGCGCGGCGACGGCTGGCGGCTCACCAAGCAGGCGGCCGAGCGGCTGCTGTGCGACACCGCCATGGTCGCCGTCCTCTTCGACGGCAGAGGCCACCTCCTCGACGCCAACGACGACGCCGAGCGCTGGACCGCCCGCCAACGAAGAGCCATCGCGGCGCGGGACCGGCACTGCGTGTTCCCGTCCTGCACACGCCCGCCCCGGCACTGTGACGTCCACCACCTCCAGCACCGGGAGCACGGCGGACCCACGAAGACGAGCAACGGCGCCCTGCTGTGCCGGTTCCACCACCGCCTGCTCCACGAGCACGGCTGGACCCTTTCGGTGCAGCACGGCAGGTGGGTGGCCACCGACAGGCACGGCACCACCTGGACCGGCCGACCCCGAGCCCCCGACCCAGCCACCGCCAAGACCACCAGCTGACCCGGCCACCGCTAGGCCGGGTCACCGGCGCGCCGCGACGGGTCGAGCGTGGGACCTACCGTGGGCCATGGTCCTCGAACGCCTGCGCGACGAGCGCAACCTCTGGCTGGCGACGACCCGGGCCGACGGCCGACCGCACCTGGCGCCGGTCTGGTTCACCTACGTCGACGACCGGCTCTGGATCGGCACCGGGGCGGGCTCGGTGCGGGTGCGCAACCTCCGCCAGCGCCCGACCGCCTCGGCCTCGCTCGAGGGAGGTGACGAACCGGTGGTCGCGGAGGCGACGGCCGTGATCCACGACCGGGTCCGACCGCCGGCGGTGGTCGCTGCGTTCCGCGAGAAGTACGGCTGGGACATCCTCGTCGAGACCGACGACGACATCGGCGCCGTCGTGCTGCTCGAGCTCCGCCCGCACCGCTGGCTGTTCGGCGTCGACCTGCCGATCGTGGCGCCGGGCGACTGATCGTCCGCCGCTACGAACCGAGCACGCCGCCGATGCCGCCGCCGGTGTCCTTGTGCTTCTGGAGGAGTTCCGCGTAAGCGGTGACGTCCAAGCCTCTGACCAGGGGTTTCGCGCCCGTCTCGACATCGAGAGTAGCGCAGAGTGTCCGGAGTCAGGTGGACTCGCAGACACTCCGGCGTTCATCTGAGCCGGGGCGGCGACTCAGGCAGTTGCTCTGCAAGGCTTGCACTACATCAACTGCCTACCGGGGCATGAAGTCCGCTTCTGTGGCGCTCTCCCCTGTCACGCTTGAGGCGTGGGAGAGGTTGAGGTGGCGCTGGTAGCAGGCGGTCTGTCGCTCATTGCTTCGCTCGGTGGCGTGGTCGTGGGTCAATGGCTTCAGCGCACTGATGCACACGCTTCATGGCTGCGGGAGCGGCGCTTGCAAGCGTGCGGCGACCTGCTGACAGGAATCAGCGCGCTGCTGAGCATTGCCGGCGAGCTGTACTACGAAGCCGCATCTCGGGGGGAGGCGGCGGCGAGGATGGTCGAGACTGCGCACGACGTCGGTCGGGCTCTCGACATTGTGCAACTGCTCGGACCGGAGGAACTGGCGGAGGCAGGACGGGAAGCCGTCGATGCCGGCGACCGGCTCGTTCGTTGGGCTCTGACTGAAGTCGAGCCGTCCGGCGCCCCCTCAGAGCGACCGTCGCTTGATGAAACCGAACTCGGTTCAGCGGCGCTGAACGGCCGCACGCAGTTCATCGCTACGGCGAAGGCAGTCATCGTCTGAGTCCGAATGGGGGTGGCAGACTCTCCGGGCAATGGCGGGGTTGCGGGACTCGGCGGTCGGGCGTGCATTCATCGTTGCCGTGGTGCTGGCGACGGCATGGGCGGCGTGGAGTTTGACCTTCCGGTCATACGAAGCGGGGCGTCACCACTGCGAAGGTGCCGTCCCCGTTCTGACGTGGAGCGAGCCGAAGCCGCCTCTGGACCTGAACGACAGTGGCACCGTGTCCCGGACTGAGATGAGCATCTACCGGGAGCGGGAGGCTGAATCGCCGTTCGGGCGAATCAGGGGTCTGGACGAGGTCCGCAACGAAGCGTGCCGGGACAGCCTGTCCGAGGCGGGATTCTGGTTCCGAGGGCTCGCCCCGCTACTCGTCATCGTCGGCGGCGCTGCCGCCTTCCGCTACGTCACTACGGGAAGGGTGCGCAGCGCTTCTCCCCAGGACCCCAAGGACGAAACGGTGGTCCGATGACGGACATGAACCAGCACATCTGCGACCAGCGCTACATCCACATGACCGGCAGCGGTGGCACGGGACTGACGCCCGGCCCCCGCCAAAGCGGCGAGTGCCCGGACTGCCATGCCGCGTACTGGCGCCCGAACGCTCAGGCGGAATGGCGCCCGCTTGGCAGCTACCTCTCGGACGACGACGAAGGCTGACAACGACGAAGGGCACCCGTTGCCGGGTGCCCGCAGGCGGGAGATGGTGCCGGCGTTCCACGCCGTGCCACCTCGTTTCGTTCGATGTCCCTCTCTGGTGAGGGTGTCTGCGATGTCTTGAAGGTTGCGGCCCTGCGCCCGTAGGTGGCGCATGCGGGCCAGCCGGTGTCCTTCTGCTTCTGGATCAGGTCCACCGTGAGGGCACCGGCGAAGGTGAGGGCCCGCTGGTCGGAGGTGGCCTGCGGCTCGAAGGTGACGGCGTAGGAGTCGGCGTCGGTGACGACCTCGGCGAACAGCCCGCGCCACTGCTTGGTGACCCGCCCGATGGTGGTGCCCGCCGGATCGAGCACCTCGAAGCGCCGGGAGCGCCAGTCCTCGGCCCGGACCTCGCCGACGTCGGCGCCGTTCGGGTCGACCAGCGCGTACACCGGCTTGCCGACGCGGATCCGGCGGCTGATCACCCCGATGGCCCGCCCGTCCGGGTCGGCGACGCTCACCTTCCACGTGAACCACGGCTTGTGCAGCACGAGCACCGCCCGGCCGGCGGCGTCGGTGACCTCGAGCGTCGTCGGCAGCGCGGCGTCGAGGCTGGTTCCGAGGCGGGCGAGCCAGGCCAGCGCCGACTGCCTGGCCTGCTCGACTCGGCCGGCGTCGGCGCCGTCCTCGTCGGTCAGCGTGTACTGGTTCCGCAGCTCGAACACCTTGCGCCGCTGGTGAACGCCGATGCCGCTGCGCCCGTCGAAGAACGTCGTCATCGCACGATGATCCCACCCGGCCCGCCGGCGTGAACGTGGTCACGCCCCCTGGCCGAAGGAACCGGACATGTGGTTCGATCCGGACATGTCAACGGGGGTGATCGGGCGCATCGAGCGCCTCAACGTCGCGGCGGCCCGCCGCGTCATCGAACCGGACGAGGACCTGGCCGGTGCACTCGGGCCGGGCCGCGTGCTGCCCGACGAGCTGCTGAGCGTGCACGGGCTCGACCTCGACCTGACCGAGGAGCAGCGCATCCGGCTGGGGCGGGAGGAGCTGGCGGCGTCGCTGCGCAGCGGGATCCTGTTCGAGGCGATCCTCGAGGCCGGCTTCGCCATGCAGATCGCCAAGGCCGACGACGTCACCGACCCCCGCATCACCTTCCTCCTGCACGAGATCGGCGAGGAGACCCGCCACCAGCGCATCTTCCAGCGCCTCGTGCAGCAGCTCGAGCCCACGGCGGTGCGCCCCCAGCTCGGCCTGGTCGACCGGGTGCTCGAGGCGGTGGGGCCGCACCTGATCATCGCCCTGCCGGCCCTGTTCCACACGCTCGTGCTGGCGGGCGAGGAGATCCCCGACCTGCTCCAGAAGCGCTCGGTCGAGCACCCCGACACCGACCCGTTCCTGCGGGAGGTGAACCGCTACCACCGGGCCGAGGAGGCCCGGCACCTGTCCTACGCCCGCACGGTCCTGCCGGAGGTGTGGGCGCGGGCGAGCGTCGTCGACCGCATCGCCGTGCGCCGGGTGGCGCCGTGGGTCGTCAACGACATGTTCCGGTTCCTCGTGGGCCCCGGGGTCTACGAGACCGTCGGCCTGCCGGGCCGCGAGACGTGGGAGGCGGTCCAGCAGCTGCCCGGGCGCCGGGCGCTCCTGCACGACGCCATGCGCAACGTGCTCGCCGTGCTCGTCGACGCCGGGGCGCTGCGGCCGGGACGCCTGCCCCAGGGCTGGCAGACCGTGTGCGGCGTGGACGCCCACGGCACGCCGGCGACCTGAGCGGTCACACCCCGAAGGCGAAGAACATGAGCTGGGTGGCGTAGGCGGCGAGCCGCCCGTCCTCGGTCCACAGCGCCATGTCGACCGAGGCGTAGCCGTCGCCGGCGTGGCGGGCCCGGTTGTGGGCGAGCAGCCAGCCGGGCTCGACGTCCTCGAGGAGGTGGACGGTCAGGTCGACGCTCGGCCCGAACCACATCTCCGGCTGGGGCCCGACCTTCTGGCCGACGGCGCTCGGCATCATGTCGGCCTGGACCACCAGGGCGGCGGGGTCGAGGCGCCCGTCGGCGAGCATCGGCGGGTCGTCGAGGCGGTACCAGGTGGCGCACTCGGCCGGCCCGTCCTCGAACGGCTCCCACGGCGCGCGACCGATGGCCGGCCGGGCCTCGACGATCTGCTCCCAGAACGGCATCGGTGGCCGGGCGAACTCGAACTCGATGCCGTCGGGCAGCGGGTCGCGGAAGCTGCGCAGGCCCTCGGGCCCGTCGACCGCCGGCATGGCGAGATCGGTGAACGAGAACCCCCGCCGGGTGGCACCGAAGGCGGCGAGGGCGCTGAGCCCGGCCGGCTCGCCCGGGTTCCGGACGGTGGCGGCGAGCTGGGACATCGACCGGCCGCGGCGCACGACCGACACGTCGACCTCCACGGGGCCCGTCGCCACCTTCCCGGCGAAGACGGCGGTCATCGACCGCGGCCGCTGCGCCGGATCGCCGAGGGTCTCGGCCATCGCCTTCAGCGCGAGGGCGGCCACGATGCCGCCCTGGGGGACGACGGCGAGCATCCACGGGTCGGAGATGCGGCCGGTGAACCGCCCCGGCACCGCTTCGTCCGGACAGACCTCGAGGTCGGCCCACGCTCGCTCCCCCATCGGCGGCGACCGTACCCGGGCTCGGGGCCCGTGCCGCCAGCGGTTTCGGCCGTGTCTAGAGTCGCCCACCCATGCTGGACCACGTCTTCACCGACGCCATCGGTGCGCTGCGCGACGCCCTCGAGGCGGCGCTGCTCGAGCGCATGGGCCCGGAGGAGCGGTTCCAGGTCGACGTCCTGCTCGGCGACATGACGTGGGAGACGTCGTACGGCCTGCCCGGCGAGGGCACCCCGCCCCGGGTCCGGGCCGACATCACCCTCGACTGGCCCACGTGGTCGCAGTCGGCGTTCCGGTCGTGGCTGCGCCGCGAGGAGATCGACGACGACCCCCGCATCGACATCAGCGTCGTGCTGCGCCTGCAGCGCCTGGTCGAGCCGCCGATGCCCGCCGACCTGGTGGCGGTCCTGCCCGAGGAGAGCCCGGCCGTCGGGCCCGAGGGCCTGCACCGCACGGCGCCCACGGTCGAGACGGTGTACACCGCCCAGCTGGAGCCGGTGGGCCACGCCCTCGAGCTCGGCTACGAGGGCGGCTACGAGCTCGACGACAAGACCCTGTCCGACGGCTCGCTCCTCGACGACCAGTTCTCGGCGCTCGGCGGGTGGATCGCCGCCATGCTCGTCCGCCTCGGCGACCTGCCCCTCGCCTACCACGACTCCCCCTGACCCCACGGAGGTCCCCCGTGTCCGATGACGTGATCCTGGTCGAGCGCTCCGACGCCGTGGCCACCGTGACGCTCAACCGCCCGCAGGCCCGCAACGCGCTCAGCACCGGGCTGCGCAAGGCGCTGTGGCAGGCGATGGGCGAGCTCGACGCCGACGACGACGTGTCCGCCATCGTGCTCACCGGCGCCGACCCCGCGTTCTGCGCCGGGCTCGACCTGAAGGAGCTGGCCGCCACCGCCGGCGCCGCCCTCGGCGAGACCGGCGCCGCCGGCGACACGTCCACCCAGCGCGGCCCGATCCCGCCGATGGACACGCCGGTGATCGGCGCCATCAACGGCGTCGCCATCACCGGCGGCTTCGAGGTCGCCCTGGCCTGCGACTTCCTCGTCGCCTCGGAGCGAGCCGCCTTCGCCGACACCCACGCCCGCATGGGCATCATGCCGGGCTGGGGCCTCACGGTCCTGTTGCCGGAGGCGGTCGGGTTCCGGCGGGCCAAGGAGCTGTCGACCACCGGCAACTTCCTCGACGCCCGCACCGCCCTGGCGTGGGGGCTGGTGAACCACGTCGTCCCCCACGACGAGCTGCTGCCGTTCGCCCGCAAGCTGGCCGAGGACATCGCCTCCAACGACCCCGTCGGCGTCCGCCGCATGCTGCAGACCTACGACGAGGGTGCCCTCGTCGACGGTCGCGAGGCGTGGGCGCTCGAGGGCCGCGTGGCCGGCGAGTGGCAGGCCGGCGGCCGCGACGGCGCCGACCTCGAGGCCCGCCGCCAGGCCGTCACCGAGCGCGGCCGCTCCCAGGTCTGACGTGCGGGGAACCCGCCGCTGGGCGGCGGCCCTCCTCGTCGCGCTCGCCGTCCTGGCCGCCGCCTGCAGCGACGGCACCGCCGACGACGACGCCTCGCCGACGACCACCACGACGGCCGAGCCGACCACCTCCACCACGGCACCGCCCGCGGAGCCGCAACCGGTTCGCGGGCCCTGGGAGCGCGTCGACGCCCCGTCGACGTGCCGCTGCAGCGACGGCTCGCCGTACCACCTCTACGTGCGGCGGGCCGATCCGGCGCGCGTCGTCTTCTACCTCGAGGGCGGCGGCGCGTGCTTCAGCGCCGACACGTGCGGGCCGGGCAACCCGACCTACACCCGCGACCTCGAGGGGCGCGAGGAGCCCGCCGAGGTCGGCATCTTCGCCGACGACGAGCGCAACCCGTTCGCCGGCTGGTCGATGGTGTACGTGCCCTACTGCACCGGCGACCTCCACCTCGGGGACCAGGTGCAGGACTACGGCGACGGCGTCGTCGTGCGCCACAACGGCGCCGTCAACGCCAGCACGGCGCTGACCGCCATGGCCGCCGCCTTCCCCGACGCCGCCCAGGTCGTGGTGGCCGGCTCGAGCGCCGGCTCAGCCTCGGCGCCGCTCTACGGCGGCCTCGCCCACGACCTGCTGCCCGACGCCGACGTCACGGTCGTCGCCGACGCATCCGGCGCCTACCCGCGCGACGAGGTCATCACCAGCGCCATCGGCGCGCTCTGGGGGGCGTTCCAGAACCTGCCCGACTGGCCGACCAGCGCCGGCGAGCCCGAGACCGCCTGGTCGCTCCCCGGGCTGTTCGTCCGCGCCGGCCGCCACGTGCCCGACCTCGACGTGGCCACCCTCAACAACGCCTACGACGACGTGCAGGCCCGGTTCTCGGCGCTCATCGGCAACGGCGGCGACCTGCGGGAGAAGATCGTGGAGAACGACGAGTGGATCGAGTCGCAGGGCGTCGAGGTGCGCAGCTGGGTCGCCCCCGGCACCGGGCACACGATCCTCGGACGTCCCGACTTCTACGACGCGGAGGTCGACGGGGTGCAGCTGCACGAGTGGCTCGCCGGCGTCGTCGCCGACGAGGACGTGCCCGACGTGCGCTGCACGGAGTGCCGCTGATCAGCTGACGACCACGGCCCCGGTCATCGTCGGGTGGATGGCGCAGAAGTACGGGAACGTGCCGGCCTCGTCGAAGCCCACCTCGGCGGTGCCGCCGGCGGGCAGCTCCTCGGCGAAGGCGTCGCCCGGCTCCTCCGGTGTCCCCGCCGTGACCGTGTGCCCGACGCCGTCCTCGTTCCGCCACGTCACGGTGTCACCGGCGGACACCTCGATGCTCGCCGGCTCGAAGGTGAAGCTGGCCGCGACCACGGCCGGTTCGGCGTCGCCGCTCTCGGTGCTCGGGGCGATGCCCGGCTCCGTGGTGGACGTCGTCTCGGCGGACGTGGCGGCGTCGTCGTCGTCACCGCACCCGGCGAGGACGAGGGCGAGGGTGGCGAGGGCGAGCAGCGGTCGGCGCACGACGGGTCTCCTGGGTGGCGGTCGACGCCATCGGACCACGGACCGCCGGCGCCGGCAAGCCGCCCGAAGGGGGCGGATCGGGGCATCGGTGCTGCCAGGACCCACCGCCGGTTACGGACGCTCCACAGCCACGGACCAGCGAAGGGGCGACCTCATGAGCGCGACGACGATGGGCGGCCGGCACGGCACCGGCCACGGTGACGACTGGAAGGAGACGCTCGGCCGCATCGGCCTGGTCGGCAAGGGCGTCCTGTACTCGGCCATCGGCCTGCTGGCGATCCAGCTGGCACTCGGCGGCGGCGGCGGTGGCGAGGAGGCGAGCCAGCAGGGCGCCATCCGCTGGATCGCTGACCAGCCCCTCGGCCGGTTCCTCCTCGTGCTCCTCACCGTCTCGCTGTTCGCGCTCGCCGCCTGGCGCCTGCTCGACGCCGCCGTCGGCGACCCGGTGGAGGGCAGCGAGGGCTCCGATCGGGCCAAGTTCGCCGTCAAGGGCGTCCTCTACCTCGCCCTCGCCATCGGTGCGCTGACCACGACCATCGCGACCTGGAACGGCTCGTCGAGCAGCTCCGGGAGCGGGGGAAACCAGGAGGCCACGGCCACGGTGCTCGAGTGGCCCTTCGGTCGGTGGATCGTCGCCGCCGTCGGGCTCGGCATCATCGGCTACGCCATCTACACGTTCAAGAAGCACGCCCTCGACGAGGAGTTCCTCCAGCGCGTGGACGTCGGCGACGGCCACTGGCTCGACACCGCCGGCCGCTGGGGCTACGCCGCCCGATCCGTCGTCTACGTCGTCATCGGCTGGTTCTTCCTCCAGGCCGGGCTCACCCACGACTCGTCCGAGTCGAAGGGCATGTCCGCCGCCCTCCAGGAGATCGCCGGCGAGGGCTGGGGGCAGTGGCTCCTGTGGGCCGTCGCCGTGGGCCTGCTCGCCTTCGGGCTGTTCAGCCTCGGCGAGGCCAAGCACCGCCGGGCGGCCTGACCCGCCTCACCCGCCCACGACGTGCACGAGGCCCGGGTCCAGCTCGAGCCGCACGTCGTCACCGACCCGCCACCCCGGATCGGCCACCACGTCGAGCGGTGGCCGATCCCCGGCCGCGTCGGCCACCACCGCGAGCACCAGCCCGCCGCGCGGCAGCAGCGCCTGCACCCGGCCGTGGACCGGGCCGTCGGCTGCCGGACGCAGGGCCGCCGGCGGCACCACGACCGACACGAGGCCGGTGCGCGCACCCACGTCGACGGGCAGCCGGCCGAGCGCGGTGTCGACCCCGCCGCCCACGACCGTGCCCGTCACCACGTTGCGCTGGCCGACGAGCCCGGCGACGGCGACCGTCGCCGGCCGGGCCACCACCTCGCCGGACGGCCCCGACTGCGCCACCCGGCCGTCCAGCAGCACGGCGATGCGGTCGCCGAGCGCCGCCGCCTCGGTCGGGTCGTGGGTCACGGCGACCACGGTGACGTCGAGGCGGTCGAAGAGGGCGCGCAGCTCGAGCAGCAACCGCTCGCGCAGGAGCTGGTCGAGGGCGGCCAGGGGCTCGTCCAGGAGCACGACCCCGGGCCGGGGGGCCAGCGCGCGGGCCAGGGCCACCCGCTGGGCCTCGCCTCCCGACAGCGTCGCCGGATCGCGCCGCTCGAAGCCGCCGAGGCCGACGAGGTCGAGCGCCTCGCCCACCCGGCGGCGCCGCTCGGGGCCGCCCACGCCGGCCATGCGCAGGCCGAAGCCGACGTTGCCGGCGACGTCCAGGTGCGGGAACAGCGCCTGCTCCTGGAAGACGTAGCCCACCCCCCGCTGGTGCGGCGGGCGGTCGGTGACGTCGTCGCCGCCGAGCCGGATGCACCCGGCGTCGGGCCGCTCGAGGCCGGCGACGATCCGCAGCAGCGTCGACTTGCCGCTCCCCGACGGCCCGAGCAGGGCGAGCGTGGTGCCGTCGTCGACCTCGAGGTCGACGCCGCGCAGCACCGGGTCGGCGTCGAAGGCCTTGGCCACGCCGGCGATGGTCAGCGACGTCACGTCAGAAGCTCCCGAGCCGCTCGCCGCCGAGCCGGTCGACGACGAGGACGACCGCGGTGGTGAGGACGAGCAGGACCGTGGACAGCGCCATGGCCTGGCCGACGTTCAGCGCACCGGGTTGCGCCAGGGCGCGGAAGATGGCGACCGGCACGGTGGGGGCGTCGGCGCGCGCGATGAAGACGGTGGCGCCGAACTCACCGAGGGAGATGGCGTAGGCGAAGCCGAGCGCCCCGAGCGCGGGTCGACGCAGCAGCCGCGCGTGCACCTCCCACCACGCCCGGCGGGGCGACGCCCCGAGCACGGTGGCGGCCTCGCCGAGGCGAGCGGGCACGGCGTCGAGCGCGGGCAGCAGGGTGCGCACGACGAACGGCACGGCGATGACCGCCTGCGCGGCCGGGATCAGCAGCGGCGAGGTCCGCAGGTCGAGCGGCGGCTCGTCGAGGGCGACGAGGAAGCCGAAGCCGACGGTCACGGCGCTGACCCCGAGCGGCAGCATCACGGAGGAGTCGGCGATGCCCCGCACCCGCCCGGCCGAGCGGTGCAGCGCGACGGCGGCGAGGCCACCGACCACCAGCGCCGTGAGCGCCGCCGCCGCACCGAAGGCGAGCGAGTTGCGGACCGCCTCGAGCGGCGGCACGAACTGCACGCTTCCGCGGCCGACCGTGTCGAGCGAGCGGTAGTGCGTGAGCCCGAGGCCGTCGGCCGTCGAGAACGACCGCCACACCAGCGTGCCGATCGGCAGCCCGAGCAGCAGCGCCGCCGATGCGAGGGTGGCGCCCACGGCGACGCGCTCGGCGCCGACGGGCCGGCGCAGCACCGACGTGCCCGACCGCACCGGACCCATCCCGCGCCGCCGTCCGGCGCGCCGGTGGAGCCCGAGCGCGGCGACGACGGCGGCGACCTGGAGCAGCGAGAGGACGGCGGCGGCCCGCAGGTCGAGCAGCTGGGTGGTGAGGCGGTGGATCTCGACCTCGATGGTGGCGATGCGCGGCCCGCCGAGGATCTTCACGACCCCGAAGGAGGTGAACGTGAACAGGAAGACGATGGCGGCGGCGCCGGCGAGGGCCGGCCGCAGCTGGGGCAGCGTGACCGCCCGGAACGCCGTCCAGCGGTCGGCGCCGAGGGTGCGGGCCGCCTCCTCGGCGGCCGGGTCGACGGCGAGCCACGCCGTGCCGACCGTGCGGGCCACCACGGCGTAGTTGAAGAACACGTGGGCCACGAGCACGGCGGCCGTGGTCTGGCGGAGGTCCACGTCGGCGCCGACGATGCCGGCCAGCGCGTCGACCGGCCCGTCGGGTCCGAGGACGGCGACGAAGGCGGCGCCGACCACGACGGTGGGCAGCACGAAGGGCACGATCAGCGCGGCGACGACGAGCGCCCGCCCCGGGAACCGCACGCGCCCGACCAGCCACGCCGCCGGCAGCGCGGCCAGCACCGTGAGCGCCGTCGACACGACCGCCTGCCACAGGGTGAACCACGCCACCCGCCGGGTGCCCGACGAGCCCAGCACCTCCGCCAGCGCGCCGAGGTCCCAGCCGCCACCGGCCCGCAGGCCGGTCGCGACGATCGTCGCCGCCGGCACGGCGAAGAACACGGCGAGGAACGCCAGCGGGACCACGGCGATCGCCGCGGTGGCGAGGTGCCGGCGCATCAGCGCAGCACGATCTCGGTCCACTCCTCGATCCACTCGTCGCGGTTCTCGGCCACCAGCTCCGGGTCGAGGGCGTAGGGGTCCTCGGGCTGGACGCCGTGCTCGACGAACTCCGGCGGCAGCTCGACGTCGACCACCGGGTGCACGAACATCGACAGGGGGATGTCGGACTGGAAGGTGGGCGACAGCAGGAAGTCGACGAGCCGGCCCGCCTCCTCCTCGTGCTCGGTGCCCCGGAGGATGCCGGCGAACTCGATCTGGCGGAAGCACGAGCCCTCGACCACCCCGGTGGGCGCCTCGTCGAGCGGCTCCTCGGCGAAGATCACCTCGGCGGGCGGGCTGGTGGCGTAGCTGACGACGATCGGCCGGTCGCCCGGGCTGCCGGCGGCGCCGGAGAAGACGGAGTAGTACGCCTCCTCCCACCCGGAGGCGACGGCGACGTCGTTGTCGCGCAGCGCCCGCCAGTGGTCCTGCCAGCCGTCCTCGCCGAACTCGGCGATGGTCGCCAGCAGGTACGCGAGGCCGGGCGACGACGTCGCCGGGTTCTCCACGACGAGCGTGCCGGCGTACGCGGGATCGGCCAGGTCGGCGAGCGCAGTGGGCGGCTCGAGACCGGCCTCGGCGAGCGCCGCCTTGTCGTAGTTCAGGCAGACGTCGCCGGTGTCGATGGGCGTGACGCGGTGCTCGGGGTCGAGGACGAGCGACGGGTCGACCTCCTCGAGCGCCGGCGACTCGTAGGGGACGAAGAGGTCCTCCTCGAGCGCCCGGGACAGGAACGTGGAGTCGACGCCGAACAGCACGTCGCCCTGGGGCGAGCCCTTGGTGAGGATCGCCTGGTTCACCATCGATCCGGCGTCGCCGGCGGCCAGCACCTCGACCTCGATGCCGGTCTCGTCGGTGAACGCCTCGAGCACGCCCTCGGAGACGTCGAAGCTGTCGTGGGTGACGAGGGTGAGCGAGCTGGCCTGCGGCGCCGGTGCGGCGGCGTCGCCGGTGTCGTCGTCGTCGCCGCAGGCCGCCACCACGAGCGCAGCGGCGAGGAGGAGGGCGAGCGGGCGGGACGGGGTCATCGGTTCTCCTCGGGGTGGGGGGCGATGCAGAGGGCGGTGCCGTCGTGCACGGCGACGGCGAGCGGTCCGCCGATGGCCATGTTGCTGACGCCGCGGGTGGTGCCGGCCGGGAGGACGGCGTGGTCGAGCGGCCAGCGGACGCCGCTGGCGCTCACCGTGGCCGGGCCGTGCACGGGGACGATGGAGAGCAGCCGGCCGGCGGGCAGCGCGCCCCGCAGCTCGTCGCGCACGACCCAGGCGCGGCCGCGGGCGAGCACCAGCTCGACATCGAGCCCGGTGAAGCGGGGGGCGCTGGCCACCAGCAGGTTGGCGAGGGCGTGGTCGGGGCGGCCGCCCTCCAGGCCGAGCACGAGCACCCGGCACGGCGCCGCCTCGTCGGCGAGCTCGTCGGCGACCTCGAGGGCCAGCTCCAGGTCGGTGGCGTCCTTGTCGGTGGGGTGCCGGCGCACGTCGACGCCGTCGGCGGCCAGGCCCGACCGGGCGGCGGCGGTGATCGAGTCGAAGTCGCCGACGGCCACGGTGACGTCCCAGCCGAGGTGACGGGCGAGGTCGACGCCGGCGTCGGCGGCGACGACCCGGGTGCCGGGGGCCACGACGGCGACCAGCGCGGGCGCGACCGGCTCACCCCCGGCGACGACGACGATGTCGGGTGGACGGTCGAGGTCCACGGCGTTCCCTCCGCTGGCATTACCCAGATCAGGTTCCAGGGTCGGTGACGGCGTCGGTCACCCTCTCAGCCCGGTGGCCCCGAGCTCCCCGCGCCGGTTCTTCTGCGGCGCGACGCCACGCTACCAGCGCCCGCCGGGCCGCCCGGCTCGGGACCATGGTCACCGGTCCAGGTGCATCATTGCCACGCCCCACCCCGACCCGTAGCGTTGCGCCGTCCCAAACACCCGTGGACGGGCGCGCGAACGCCCGGCCACACCCCTGGAGGTTCCCTGTGACCAACCGACGTTGGCTGCGGCTGCTCGCGCTGCTGCTCGGCCTGTCCCTCGTCGCTGCCGCGTGCGGTGACGACGACGACACCGAGGCCGCCACCGATGACACCACCGAAGACACCGCGACCGACGACACGGCCACGGACGACACCGGCAGCGACGACGGGGGCGCCGAGAGCGACTTCCTCGCCTGCCAGGTGACCGACACCGGCGGCGTCGACGACAACTCGTTCAACGAGAACGCCTTCAACGGCCTCGAGCAGGCCGCCGAGCAGGTCGGGTTCGAGCCGGTGGTCCTGGAGTCGCAGAGCGACGCCGACTTCGAGCCGAACATCAACGCGCTGCTCGAGCAGGGCTGCGACCTGATCGTCACCGTGGGCTTCCTGCTCGGCGACGCCACCGAGGCCGCCGCCCAGGAGAACACCGACACGAACTTCGCCATCGTCGACTTCGCCTACGAGCAGGAGTACGACAACCTGCGGGCGCTGACCTACAGCACCGACCAGGCGGCGTTCCTCGCCGGCTACGTGGCCGCGGCGCAGTCCGAGACCGGCACCGTCGGCACCTACGGCGGCCTGAACATCCCGACCGTGACCATCTTCATGGACGGCTTCGCCGCCGGCGTCGAGTACCACAACCAGCAGAAGGGCACCGACGTCCAGGTGATCGGCTGGGATCCCGCCGCCCAGGACGGCCTGTTCACCGGTGACTTCGAGGACCTGACCAAGGGTCGCCAGACCACCGAGTCGCTGCTCGACCAGGGCGCCGACATCATCCTCCCGGTGGCCGGCCCCGTGGGCCAGGGCTCGATCGAGGCGATCCGGGCCGGCGGCGGCGACGCCAAGCTGATCTGGGTCGACACCGACGGCTGCGAGTCCGTGCCGGACGCCTGCGACCTGTTCCTCACGAGCGTCATGAAGAACTTCGACGTCTCCGTCGAGGAGACCGCCACGGGCGCCGCCAACGGCGAGTTCGAGGGCGGCACCTACATCGGCACGCTGGAGAACGACGGCGTCGCCATCGCCCCGTTCAACGAGTTCGACGACGCCGTCTCCGACGAGACCAAGGCCGAGCTCGAGGAGATCCGCCAGGGCATCATCGACGGCTCGATCTCCACCTCGGGGAGCTGAGCCCGAGAACATCCTGCGGGCGCTCGCTCCGAGCGCCACGGACGTGCGGAGGCCGGGTGTGACACCCGGCCTCTGCCGCGTCCGGGCGCCTGCCACGCGCTAGACCGTCACCCGATGCGGGTCGAGCTGCGTGGCATCACCAAGCGCTTCCCGGGGGTGGTCGCCAACGAGGACGTCTCGCTCACCGTCGAGCCCGGCCAGGTGCACGCCCTGCTCGGCGAGAACGGCGCCGGCAAGTCCACGCTGATGAACATCCTGTTCGGGCTGTACCGCCCGACCGAGGGCGAGATCCTCCTCGACGGGACGCCCACGTCGTTCTCGTCGCCGGCCGACGCCATCGAGGCCGGCATCGGCATGGTGCACCAGCACTTCATGCTCGTCCCGGTGTTCACGGTGGCCGAGAACGTGATGCTCGGCGTCGAGCCCACCAAGGGCCCCGGGGCCCTCGACCGCGACGCCGCCCGGCGCCGGGTGCTCGAGCTGTCGGCCACGCACGGCCTCGACGTCGACCCCGACGCCCTGGTCGAGGACCTGCCCGTGGGCGTGCAGCAGCGGGTGGAGATCCTGAAGGCGCTGTACCGCCAGGCCGACTGCCTCATCCTCGACGAGCCCACCGCCGTGCTCACCCCGAGCGAGATCGACGACATGCTCGACATCGTCCGGCGCCTCGCCGACGAGGGCCGGTCGGTGATCTTCATCTCCCACAAGCTGCGCGAGGTGCGGGCGATCGCCGACACGATCACGATCCTGCGCCGGGGCCGCGTCGTGGGCACGACCACGCCCGACGAGAGCGACGAGGAGGAGCTGGCGTCGGCCATGGTCGGCCGCGACGTGCAGCTGGTCGTCGACCGCAGCCCGGCCGCGGCCGCCGACGTGGTCCTCGACGTCTCCGGCCTGCGCGTGCGAGACGAGCGCGACCAGCTCGCCGTCGCCGACGTCTCGTTCCAGGTCCGGGCCGGTGAGATCGTCGCCATCGCCGGCGTCCAGGGCAACGGGCAGAGCCAGCTCGTCGACGCCATCGTCGGCCTCCGCCGCCCCACCGCCGGGCACGTGACCCTCGACGGGGTCGACGTCACCGGCGCGCCGCCGGCCCGGATGGTGGAGCTCGGCGTCGCCCACGTACCCGAGGACCGCCAGCGCGAGGGCCTGATCTCGGGCTTCCCGGTCGCCGACAACCTCGTGCTCAACCTGACCAAGCGGGCGCCCTACTCACGGGGCATCCGGGTCGACCGCCGGGCCATCCGCGAGAACGCCGAGCGGCTGGTGCGCGACTTCGACATCCGCACGCCCTCCATCGAGGCGGCCGTCGGCACGCTGTCCGGCGGCAACCAGCAGAAGGTGATCGTCGGCCGCGAGATGTCCCACGCCGAGCGCCTGCTCGTGCTGAGCCAGCCAACCCGGGGGCTCGACGTCGGCTCGATCCAGTACATCCACCGCCGCATCGTCGACGCCCGCGACCAGGGACTGGCCGTGCTGCTCAACTCCGCCGAGCTCGACGAGGTGCTGGCCCTCGCCGACCGCATCATCGTCATGTACCGCGGCGGGGTCATCGGCGAGGTCAGCGGCGACGAGGCCACCCGTGAGTCGGTGGGCATGCTCATGGCCGGTGCTCGCTCCGAGGCGGTGGCGTGACCGAGACCGCCCAGGACCCGCAGGTGGAGCACGACCAGGCGGACGACCCCCTCGACCACTCCCCCGAGGCGCGGCCCCCCGGCATCCGCTCGGCCGTGGTCGAGACCCTGCGAGGGCTCATCGGCCCGGTGCTCGCCATCATCACGGCGGTGGTCGTCGGCGGGCTCATCATGGTCTTCTCCGACCCCGACACGCTCGATGCCTGGGGCAGCTTCTTCTCCGATCCGGGCGAGGCGCTGTCGTCCTCGTGGGACCTGATCTGGAGCAGCTACCGGGCCCTGTTCGACACCTCGCTCGGCAGCCAGCGGGCCATCGCCCGCACGCTCGTGCAGGCCACGCCGCTCATCCTCGTCGGCCTCTCCGTGGCGCTCGCCTTCCGGGCCGGGCTGTTCAACATCGGCGGCGCCGGCCAGCTCATCCTCGGGGCGATGGCGGCCGCCTGGGTGGGCATCACCTTCGACCTCCCCCTCGTGGTGCACCTGCCGCTGGCCCTGGTGGCCGGCGCCATCGGCGGCGCCTTCTGGGGCGCGATCGTCGGGTTCCTCAAGGCCCGCACCGGCGCCCACGAGGTCATCACCTCGATCATGTTGAACTTCGTCGCCCTCCGGCTCCTCGACTACGCCCTGTCCACCGACACCTTCCGCCGCGAGGGCCGCACCGACCCGATCAGCCCGGAGATGCCCGACTCGGTGCGGCTGCCCGTGCCCGTCGACAGCTTCCCCGTCCACGTGGGCTTCCTGCTCGCCCTCGCCGTCGCCTACGGCTGCTGGTGGCTGCTCCAGCGCAGCACGATCGGCTTCCGGATGCGGGCCGTGGGCGCCAACCCCCACGCCGCCCGCTACGCCGGCATGGGCGTGGCCGGCACGGTCGTGCTCTCGATGGCGGTGGCCGGCGGCCTGGCCGGGCTCGGCGGCTCGTCGATCCTGCTCGGCAGCACCCCCCGGCTCACCGGCGGCTTCTTCGCCAGCGTCGGCTTCGACGCCATCGCCCTGGCCCTGCTCGGTCGGGCCACGCCCATCGGCGTGGTGGGCGCCGGCCTC
This sequence comes from Acidimicrobiia bacterium, assembly GCA_046565885.1. Classification (GTDB taxonomy): domain Bacteria; phylum Actinomycetota; class Acidimicrobiia; order Acidimicrobiales; family Salinilacustritrichaceae; genus Salinilacustrithrix. Next base: position 8,579 of record JBKHXT010000123.1, on the reverse strand, counting down.
CTCTTCGGCGCCCTGCAGGCCGGCTCCACCGGCATGCAGGCCCAGACCTCCACGCCCATCGACATCATCTTCGTCATCCAGGCGCTGATCATCCTGTTCGTCGCCGCCCCGGCCATCATCCGGGCGATCTGGCGGGTCAAGGAGACCCGCCTCGGCGCCGGTCAGCGGTTCAGCGCCGGTTGGGGGGCCCAGTGACCGCCACCGAGCCGCGCCCCGGCGCCCCCGCCGGCCTCAGCGACGACGGCGTCGTCGAGGACACGGGCGAGCGCCGTCGGGCCCTCACCGTCGCCTCCCTGTGCTTCCTCGCCGGCCTGGCGACGCTCGTGCTGTTCGGCCTCACCGCCACGTCGGGCCAGACGTCCACGCTCATCCTCAACCCGCGCGGCACCGACACCCTTCCCGACCTCGAGCTGCCGACGCAGCTCACGTCGTTCGTCCTCGGCTTCGCCGCCATCGCCATCGGCGTGCGGGCGCTGCGGGTGCCGAACCCGCGCATCGCCCGCTACTTCGGCGGCGCCCTGGGGCTGTTCGCCCTGGCGCTGGTCGTGTGGGCCGCCCGCGACGGCACCGGCGCCTTCTACGGCCTGGTGTCGGGCTCGCTCCAGCGCGCCACGCCCATCGCCCGCGGCGCCATCGCCGGCCTGCTGTGCGAGCGCACCGGCGTCATCAACATCGCCATCGAGGGGATGATGCTGGCGTCGGCCTTCGCCGCCGCCATCACGGCGAGCGCCGCCGGCAACCTGTGGGTCGGCGTCCTCTGCGGCCTGCTCGTGGGCGCCCTGTTCGGCCTGGTGCACGGCGTGGTGAGCATCCGCTTCGAGGTCGACCAGATCGTGGGCGGCACGTTCATCAACATCTTCGCCCTCGGCATGACCAGCTACCTGACCGCCCGCGTGCTCGTCGAGTACGCCGATCTCAACCAGCCCGGCACGTTCCGCCCGTTCGAGATCCCGCTGCTGTCCGACATCCCCTTCGTCGGGCCGCTGCTGTTCGCCCAGGACGTCTTCGGCTACCTGATGTTCGTCCTGGTGTTCTTCCTGGCGTGGGCCCTGTTCAACACCCGCTGGGGCCTGCGGGTGCGCTCCGTGGGCGAGCACCCGCGCGCCGCCGACACCGTCGGCATCCGCGTGCGGTTCATCCGCTACCGCAACGTCGTGCTCGGCGGCGTGGTCGCCGGCCTGGCGGGCGCCTGGTTCGTGCTCGGGTCCGCCGGCCGCTTCGACGAGAACATGACCAACGGCAAGGGCTTCATCGCCCTCGCCGCCATGATCTTCGGGCGCTGGCACCCGGTGGGCGCCTTCATCGCCGCCCTGGTGTTCGGCTTCTCCGAGCAGCTCAACGACTACCTGGCGCTGCTCGACACGCCGATCCCGTCCGAGTTCCTGCTCATGGCGCCGTACGTCGTCACCATCGTCGTGGTCGCCGGCCTGGTCGGGCGGCCGCGGGTGCCGGCCGCCAACGGCCAGGTGTACCGCTCCGGCGGATGAGCGGCGCCGACGTCGACTGGTCGGCGCTGCGGGCCGCCGCCGCCGAGGCGGCCGGGCGGTCGTACTCGCCGTACTCCGGCTTCCCGGTCGGGGCGGCGGCGCGGCTGCGGGACGGCTCCACCATCAGCGCCACCAACGTCGAGAACGCCAGCTACGTGGCCGGCATCTGCGCCGAGACCGCGCTCGTCGGCGTGCTGGTGGCCGGCGGCGGCGGTCGGGGCGACCTGGTGGCCGTCGCCGTCACCGATCCCGACGGTCGCGACCTCTCGCCCTGCGGGCGCTGCCGCCAGCTCCTGCACGAGATGGGCGGCGGCGAGCTGCCGGTGAACGAGCGGTCGATGGACGAGCTGCTCCCGGGGGCGTTCACCCCGGAGGACCTGGGCTGATGGCCACCGACATCCTCGACGTGCTGCGCACCAAGCGCGACGGCGGCCGGCTCTCCGACGAGCAGATCCGCTTCTTCATCGACGGCTACACCGACGGCACCATCGCCGACGAGCAGGCGGCGGCGCTGCTGATGGCGATCGTCTGGCGCGGCATGGAGCCCGACGAGCTGGCCACGTGGACGGCGGCGATGATCGACACCGGCGAGCGCGCCGACCTGTCGTTCCTGGATCGGCCCACCGTCGACAAGCACTCCACCGGCGGCGTCGGCGACAAGATCTCGCTGATCCTGGTGCCGCTCGTCGCCGCCTGCGGGGCCGCCGTCCCCCAGCTGGCCGGCCGGGGGCTCGGCCACACGGGCGGCACGCTCGACAAGCTCGAGTCCATCGCCGGCTTCCAGGCGGTGCTGCCCGCCGACCGCTACCGCGAGGTGCTCGCCGAGGTCGGCGGCGTGATCGCCGGGGCCAGCGGCGACATCGCCCCCGCCGACCGCAAGCTCTACGCCCTGCGCGACGTGACCGCCACGGTCGAGTCGATCCCGCTCATCGCCTCCTCGATCATGTCGAAGAAGATCGCCGAGGGCACCGAGGGCCTGGTCCTCGACGTGAAGCTCGGCTCCGGGTCGTTCCTCGCCGACGACACCCTCACCCGCCGCCTCGCCGAGACCATGGTCGGCATCGGCGAGGCCAACGGCGTGCGCACGGTGGCGCTGCTCACCAACATGGACGAGCCCCTCGGCCGGGCGGCGGGCAACGCCCTCGAGGTGGTCGAGTCGCTCGACGTGCTCGCGGGCGGCGGTCCCGCCGACGTGCGGGCGCTCACGCTCGCCCTCGCCCGGGAGATGCTGGAGATCGCCGGCATCGGCGTCGACCCGGAGCCCGTGCTCGACGACGGCCGGGCGATGGAGGTGTTCGAGCGCCTCGTCGCCGCCCAGGGCGGCAACCTGTCCGAGCCCCTGCCCACGGCGGCCCACGTGCACGTCGTCGAGGCCCCGGCCGACGGCTTCGTCCAGCGGGTCGACTGCAAGGCGGTCGGCGTCGCCGTCTGGCGCCTGGGCGCCGGGCGGGCCCGCAAGGAGGACGACATCTCCCCCGGCGCCGGCGCCCTCGTCGAGGCCAAGGTGGGCGACCGCGTCGAGGCGGGCCAGCCGCTGCTCGTGCTCCACGCCGACGACCCCGACCGCTTCGCCGGGGCGCTCGCCGCCCTCGACGGCGCCATCGACGTCGGCGCCGAGCGCGTCGAGCCGAGACCGCTCATCAGCGATCGCATCGCCCGGTAGCGTTCCGCCATGGCGACCCGCCCCACGCTCGAGCTGATCCGGGAGGCGCCGAAGGTCCTCCTCCACGACCACCTCGACGGCGGCCTGCGACCCTCCACGGTGGTCGAGCTGGCCCGCGAGACCGGTTACGACGATCTGCCCACCGAGGACGCCGACGAGCTCGGCCGCTGGTTCGTCGAGGGCGCCAACCGCCGCAGCCTGCCGCTGTACCTGGAGACGTTCCAGCACACCGTCGGGGTCATGCAGACGCCGGAGGCGCTCACCCGCGTCGCCGCCGAGTGCGCCGAGGACCTCGCCGACGACGGCGTCGTCTACGCCGAGATCCGCTTCGCCCCCGAGCTGCACCTCGAGCGCGACCTGACCCTCGACGAGGTGGTCGAGGCCGTGCTCGCCGGCTTCGAGCAGGTCACCGCCCGGCGACCCATCACCATCGGCGTGCTGCTCACGGCCATGCGCACCGCCGCCCACTCGTCGGACATCGCCGACCTCACGCTGCGCCACCGCGACCGGGGCGTGGTCGGCTTCGACATCGCCGGCAAGGAGGCGGGGTACCCGCCCACCCGGCACCTCGACGCCTTCCGCCGCATCGCCGCCGCCAACCACCACATCACCATCCACGCCGGCGAGGCCTTCGGACTCCCGTCGATCTGGGAGGCGATCCAGATCTGCGGCGCCGAGCGCCTCGGCCACGGCGTGCGGATCGTCGACGACATCCAGGTCGCCGACGACGGCTCGGTGAAGCTCGGCGAGCTGGCGTCCTTCGTGCGCGACCGGCGGGTGCCGCTCGAGATGTGCCCCACGTCGAACGTGCACACCGGGGTGGTCGACCGGCTCGAGGACCACCCCATCGCGCTGCTCACCCGCCTGCGGTTCCGGGTCACGGTCAACACCGACAACCGGCTGATGAGCGACATCTCGATGTCCCGCGAGCTGCACGACCTTTGCGAGACCTTCGGCTACGGGTGGAACGACCTGCAGTGGTTCGCCGTCAACGCCATGAAGAGCTCGTTCTGGCCCTTCGACAAGCGCCTGCGGATCATCAACGAGATCATCAAGCCCGGGTACGCGTCGCTGTCGGCCCGGGCGCTGGAGTCGGCCTGACCCGGTCCTGGCGCACGCCGTGGAGGGCGGCCCAGGACCCGAGGCCGATGACCATGGAGGCGGCGATGGCGGTGCGGTGGGACGTGGCCTCGATCACCACGCCGGCGATCGGTGGGCCGATGAGGCCGCCGAGCGCCGCGGAGGTGTAGGAGACGCCGATCAGGCCGCCCAGGCCGTCGGTGCCGAAGAGCCCGGCGATCACGGCCGGTGAGAGGGCGACGAAGCCGCCGTAGCCCACCCCGAGGACGACGGCGAAGGCGACGAGCACGGCGTACGCGTCGCCCACCAGCCAGAGGGCGAAGCTGGCGCCGATCAGCAGGAAGCAGAGCCGGAAGGCCACGAGGTGGCCGACCCGGTCGGCCAGCGGTCCGATGACGAGGCGACCGGCGATGCTCGACCCGCCGATCACCCCGACGAGCGCGGCGGCCGCCACGGCGCCGATGCCCCGGTCCTCGGCGAAGGGCACCAGGAACACGAAGGGCACGAACAGCGCCAGCGAGAGCAGGAACGTCGACAGGTAGAGCGCCCGGAACGACCGGGTGCGCACGGCGTCGCGGAGCGATCGGAGATCGGTCTCCATCGCCGCCGACGTGGGCGGCGGTCGCACGGCCACGGCGCAGGCGGCCAGGATCGCCGCCGAGGCGAGACCGAACACCACGTAGGTGGTCCGCCAGCCGTAGCGGTCGATGAGGGCGGCGGCCAGCGGCGCCGTGGCCACCGTGCCGAAGCCGATGCCCGACACGGCCACGCCGAGCGCCGCACCCCGCCGCTGCTGGAACCAGCCGCTGACCACGGCGACCATCGGCACGTACCCGCACGCCACCCCGATGCCGACGCCGAACCCGTAGGTGAGGTAGCCGACCCAGAGCGAGCCCACCTGTCCGGTGAGCACGAGGCCGCCGCCCATCACCACGGCGCCCGTCAGCAGCACCCGCCGGGGGCCGTAGCGGTCCACGGCCACACCGCTCACCGACCCGAGCAGGAAGTACAGGAAGGCGGTGATCGAGAACACCGCCGACGTGGCGCCCGGGCTCGCCCCGAACTCCTCGGCCATCGGCTCGAAGAAGGCGCCGAAGCTGTAGGCCACGCCGAACACCGTGTACATCGCGACGAACGCCACGGCGACGACGCCCCACCCCCGGCGCGAGTCGATCAGGTCCGCGGCGTCGGCGGTCGGCGGGGTCGCGTCGGACACCGGTGCGGCGACCTGCGGCTCAGGTCCCGTCGAGCCCGGCGAGGATCGCCGCCGACGACGAGCACCCGAGGCGCGTCGCCCCCGCCTCGATCATCGCGACCGCCGTCGCCGCGTCGCGGATGCCGCCGGACGCCTTGACCCCGATGTCCCAGCCGACCGCGGCGCGCATGCGGCGCACCGCCTCGACGCTGGCACCGCCGCTCGGGTGGAAGCCGGTCGACGTCTTGACGTAGTCGGCGCCGCCCTCCACCGCGGCGGCGCACGCCCGGTCGAGCTGCTCGTCGTCGAGCAGGGCCGACTCGAGGATGGCCTTCACCACCACGGGGCGGGGTGCGGCGTCGCGCATGGCGGCCACGTGCGAGCGGACCTCCTCCCAGTCGCCGGCGACGGCGGCGCCGAGCGGGATGACCAGGTCGAGCTCGGTGGCGCCGTCGTCCACGGCCGCTCGCGCCTCTGCCGCCTTGACGTCGGCCCGGTGGGCGCCGGAGGGGAACCCGACCACCGCGGCGACGGCGATGTCGTGCCCGGCCACGGCGTCGACCGCCATTGCGACCAGGTGCGGCGACACGCACACGGCACCGACGCCGAGCTCGATCGCCTCCTCGCACAGCACCCGCACGCGGTCCGGGGTGGCCTCCGGTGCGAGCAGCGTGTGGTCGATCATGCGAGCGACGGCGGCGCGATCCACGGGTGCCATCATGCCCGCATGGACGTCCTCGTCGTCGACCACCCGCTGGCCGCCCAGCTGCTCACCCGGCTGCGCGACGAGCGCACCGACCGGGCCGTGTTCCGTCAGACCGCGGACGAGCTGGCCCACATGCTCGTGTACGAGGCCACCCGCACCCTCGCGACGGAGCCGATCGAGGTGCGCACGCCGCTGACCACCACCACCGGCGTGCGGGTCGCCCGCCCCCCGCTCGTGGTGCCGGTGCTCCGGGCCGGCCTGGGCATGCTCGGGCCCGTGCTGCGGCTGCTGCCCGGCAGCGACACCGGCTTCGTCGGCGTGGCCAGGAACGAGTCCACCCACGAGCCCGAGCCGTACATGAACTCGGTGCCCGACGACCTCGACGGCCGCGACGTGCTCGTGCTCGACCCGATGCTCGCCACCGGCGGCTCGATGTGCTTCGCCTGCGAGCTGCTGAGCGCCCGCAACGCCGGCACCGTGACCGCCGCCTGCATCCTCGCCGCCCCCGAGGGCATCGAGCGCCTGCGCGACAGCGGCCTCGTGCACCGCCTGGTCACCGCCTCCATCGACGAGCGGCTGAACGACGACGCGTTCATCGTGCCCGGCCTCGGCGACGCCGGCGACCGGCTGTTCGGGACGGCGTGACGTGAACGCCCCCGGCTCGCCGGCGCTCGCCGTGGGCGACGTCGCCGGCCGGTGGGTGCTGGTCGCCACGATCCTCGGGTCGGGGATGGCGCTGCTCGACAGCACGGTGGTGAACGTCGCGCTGCCCGCCATCGGCGACGACCTCGGCGCCGACGTCGCCGGCCTCCAGTGGACGGTGAACGGCTACCTCCTGCCGCTCGCCGCCCTCATCCTCGTCGGTGGGGCGTTCGGCGACCGCTACGGGCGCCGGCAGGTGTTCACCATCGGGGTGGCGTGGTTCGCCGTCGCCTCGGTCCTGTGCGCGGTCGCACCGACCACGGAGGCGCTCGTCGGCGCCCGGGTGCTGCAGGGCGTCGGCGGGGCGCTGCTCACGCCCAACAGCCTCGCCATCGTCCAGGCGTCGTTCCGACGAGAGGACCGCGGCACCGCCATCGGCGCCTGGTCGGCGCTCGGCGGCATCGCCGCCGCCGTGGGACCGCTGCTCGGTGGGTGGCTCGTCGACGCCGTGTCGTGGCGGGCCGTGTTCCTCATCAACGTGCCCATGGCCGCCGTCGTGCTCGTGGCGGGGCGCCACGTGCCGGAGAGCCGGGACGAGGGCGCCGCCCGCCACCCCGACCTGCCCGGGGCGGCCGCCGCCGTCCTCGGCCTCGGTGGCGTGACCTTCGCCCTCATCGAGGCCCCCGAACGTGGGGCGACGGCCGCGCTCGTGCTGGCGGCGGCGGGCGTCGGCGTGCTGGCGCTGGTCGCCTTCGTGGTGGTCGAGCGCCGCCAAGCCTCACCGATGCTCCCGCTCGGCATCTTCTCCTCACGGCAGTTCACGGCGGCCAACGCCGTCACGTTCGTGGTCTACGGCGCGCTCGGCGGCGTCTTCTTCCTGCTGGTCGTCCACCTCCAGGGCTCGCTCGGGTACTCCCCCCTCGAGGCGGGTGCCGCCTCGCTCCCCATCACGATGCTGATGCTCGTCGGATCACCGGCCGCCGGGAAGCTCGCCCAGCGCATCGGCCCCCGGCGGCCCCTCACCCTCGGACCGCTCGGCATCGCCGCCGGCATGCTGCTCATGGTCCGGATCGAGCGCGGCGCCGGCTACGTCGAAGCGGTGCTGCCGGCCGTGCTGGTCTTCGGCGTCGGCCTGGCGCTCACCGTCGCCCCGGTCACCGCCACCGTCCTCGCCGCCGCCGAGGACCGCCACGCCGGCGTCGCCTCCGGCGTCAACAACGCCGTCGCCCGGGCGGCGGGGCTGCTCGCCGTCGCCGTGCTGCCCGTGGCGGCCGGGCTCTCGGGTGCCGCCTACGAGGATCCGGAGGCGCTGACCGACGGGTTCCGGATCGCCGTGCTGATCACCGCCGCCCTGGCGGCCGCCGGCGGGGTGATCGCGGCGTTGACCATCGACGACTCGGTGCTCGACGAGCAGGGCAGCGCCCAGGTCTCGGCGCAGCCGTAGGGTTGCGGCGATGGCCGACGTGGTGATCCCCGAGGAGGCCGGCGAGCCGCTGGCGCCGCCCCCCGTCGCCGTCCCGGCCGCCCGGCCGATCCGCGAGGTGCTCGCCCTGCCGGACTTCCGGCGCTACTGGCTCGCCCAGTTCCTCGCCGCCCTCGGCAACGGGGCGCTGCGGTTCACCTTCGTGTGGCTGGCCCTCGACCTCTCCGACAACGACGCCGTCCCCGGCCTCGTCGGCGTCGCCCTCGGGCTCCCCGGCCTCGTGCTCATGATCCCCGCCGGGGTGTGGTCCGACCGGCTCGACCGGCGCCGGCTGATCGTGGTCGCCGAGGTCGTCGCCGCCGCCCTGCTCGGCGCCGCCGCCG
>JBKHXT010000122.1:0-45430 GCA_046565885.1 Acidimicrobiia bacterium | reverse complement strand
CGGGTGACAACACCGACATGAAGGTGGAGCTGATCGCGCCGATCGCGATGGATGAGGGTCTGCGGTTCGCGATCCGTGAGGGTGGGCGCACGGTGGGCGCCGGCCGGGTCACCAAGATCCTCAAGTAGGAATTTTCGGCGGAGGCGCCGGCACCGGGTAGGGTTTCCTGCTCGTGCCGGCGCCTCGTCGCGCCAGCCACCGTTCGCAGCCGTTTGACAATCGAGTCCCGGAGACAGAGGTTCCACCGCCATGGCCGACGGCCAGAAGATCCGCATCCGCCTGAAGGCGTACGACCACGAGGTCATCGACACCTCGACGAAGAAGATCGTCGAGACGGTGCTGCGCACGCAGGCCGTCGTCCGGGGCCCGATCCCCCTCCCCACCGAGAAGCACCGCTTCACCGTCATCCGCTCGCCGCACAAGGACAAGGACAGCCGCGAGCACTTCGAGATGCGGATCCACAAGCGGCTGATCGACATCCTCGAGCCGTCCGCCAAGACGGTCGACTCGCTGCAGCGCATCGAGCTGCCCGCCGGCGTCGACATCGAGATCAAGATCCAGCAGGCGTAGCGCCTCCACCAGATCTGCACCGTGCCCGGCCCCGGCGGCCGGGCACGGCCGCGTCCGGCGTCAGGGCCGCACGACCGCCGACACCCAGCCGTCGACCTCCCGGACCTCGAGCACCTCGCCGCCGAGGCCGGACCGGACCTCGGCCCAGCGCTCGGCGAGGATCCCCGACGGGACGATCACGCCGCCGGGGGCGCAGAACCGGCGCAGGTCACCGGCCAGCTCGAGCACCGCCCGGGCCGAGATGTTGGCGGCGACCACGTCGAAGGTGGCGCCGACGGCGGCCAGTGGCGCGGTGGAGGCCTCCAGCACCACGCCGTTGCGGGCGGCGTTCCCGAGCGTCGCCTCGACCGCCACCGCGTCCACGTCGATCGCCACGACCGACGCCCCGGCCAGCGCCGCCACCACCGACAGCGCCCCCGAGCCGCAGCCGACGTCGAGGAACCGCACGCCAGGCCCGACCCGGGCGGCGACCAGCTCGAGGCAGGCGGCGGTCGTCGGGTGGAGGCCGTCGCCGAACACGGTGGGCGGGACCTCGAGGGTCGCCCGGAGGCCGCCGGCGCCGATCTCCACCGTCCGGGTCGCCAGCTCCACCCGCTCCGCGTCGGTGACGTCGACGGGGGAGAGGTCGGCCACCCCGGCGAGGAACGCCTCGACGTCGGCCTCGTCCACGCCGGCTCGCAGCACCACGGCCCCGCCGGGCGCGTCGCCCTCCCAGATCCCGGCGGCGCCCGCCTGCCACAGCCGGTCGGCGACCAGCTCGGCGCCGGCGGCGGGCGTGGTCACGGCGTAGAGGCGCACCCGGGGAGCCTGGCCGGGCGCGCCGAGGCACCGCCACCCGCGGGGCGGTGCCTCGAGGAACGTGTCGTGGTGGGCCGGGAGGTCAGGCGGGGGCGAGCTCGCGCAGCTCGGCGTAGGCCCGCTCGCGCGACTCGCGCATCGCCCGCTCGAGCGCGCCGGCGTCGAAGACGTCGTCGCCGTCGTCGGCCGACCAGTCGGCGTGGGCGAGCCGGGGTCCGTCCAGGTGCAGGTGCAGATCCGCCATGGGACCCATCGCACCAGTTGCACATGGATGTCCGGTGTCGGACGGATGACGGAGTGTGTCGGTGTCGTTTCACGGCCCCGGGCGGGGGCGCCGGCTCGGTTCCACTACCACCGCATTGGAAGTCGCGCGTGGATCCCGCTATCGTTTCCTCTTCGTGCCCCCGGACCCGTCCGTGGGCAGACAGTTCCGCAATCGAGGCCCGTGCAGGCCCGCCCGCCACTCCGGATCGGGAACCGCACGGCACAACCGAACCAGCGCTCCGCTGGGCCCTGGGCCCTGCGGAGCGTTCGCGTGACAAGAGGACACGCCGCATGGCCACGAAATCGATCGTCGCCACCAAGGTGGGCATGACGCAGATCTGGGACGAGGACAACCGCATCGTCCCCGTCACGGTGCTTCGCGTCCAGCCCTGCCGGGTGGTCCAGATCAAGACTCCAGAGCGAGACGGTTACAGCGCACTCCAGGTCACCTTCGGCCAGCGTGATGCCCGCAAGCTCACCATGCCCAAGGTCGGCCACTTCAACGCCGCGGGCGTCGCCCCGGGGGAGCAGCTCGTCGAGCTGCGCCTCGACGACGTCACCGGCTACGAGGTCGGCCAGGAGATCGCCGCCGACGTGTTCGCCGCCGGCGACCTCGTCGACATCACGGGCGTGTCCAAGGGCAAGGGCTTCGCCGGCACCATGAAGCGCCACGGCTTCGGCGGCCTGCCCGCCAGCCACGGCGCCCACCGGGTGCACCGCAAGCCGGGCGCCATCGGCGCCTGCGCCACGCCGGCTCGCGTGTTCAAGGGCCAGCGCATGGCCGGCCGCATGGGCAACGAGAAGGTCACCACCCAGAACCTGCAGGTCGTCGAGGCCGACGCCGAGCGCGAGATCGTCCTCGTGCGTGGCTCGGTCCCCGGCCCCAAGCAGTCCACGGTGCTGATCAAGGACGCAGCGAAGAAGGCGGTGCGCTGATGCCGACCATCGACGTCAAGAACCTCGCCGGCGACACCGTCGGCTCGGTCGACCTCGACGAGGCCATCTTCGGCATCGAGCCGAACCCGGCCGTCATGCACCAGGTCGTCACCGCCCAGCTCGCCGCCAAGCGCGCCGGCACCCAGTCCACCAAGACTCGCGCCGAGGTGCGCGGCGGTGGTGCCAAGCCGTGGAAGCAGAAGGGCACCGGCCGCGCCCGCCAGGGCTCGATCCGGGCGCCCCAGTGGCGCGGCGGCGGCGTGGCCCTCGGCCCCAAGCCCCGCAGCTACGCCCAGCGCACCCCGAAGAAGATGGTGCGCCTGGCGCTGCGCTCGGCCCTGTCCGACCGCTTCGCCTCCGAGCGCATCGTCGTGCTCGACGCCTGGGGCTTCGACCTGCCCAAGACCAAGACCGCCCGCGTGGCGCTCGAGGCGCTCGGCACCACCGGCAAGGTCCTCGCCGTCATCACGCCCGAGGACGCCAACGCGGCCAAGAGCATGGCGAACCTGCCCAACGTGCACGTGCTGCACACCAGCCAGCTGAACACCTACGACGTGCTCGACAGCGACTGGGTCGTGTTCACCCGCGACGCGCTGCCCACCAGCACCCCGGCCGCCGGCGCGGCCGCCACCGAGGAGGGCGCGGCCTGATGGACGCTCGTTCGGTCCTCATCCGCCCGGTCGTCTCCGAGAAGAGCTACGACCTCATCGAGGGCAACGTCTACACCTTCGTCGTCCACCCCGACGCCAACCGCACCCAGATCCGCCAGGCGGTGGAAGAGGTGTTCGGCGTCCGGGTCGTGAAGGTCAACACGCTCAACCGGAAGGGCAAGCGCGTGCGCAGCCGCCGCACCGGCACCTTCTCGACGCGCCCCACCACGAAGCGGGCGATCGTCACCGTCCACGCCGACGACACCATCGACCTGTTCGAGGGGGCCTGACCATGGCGATCCGCAAGCGCAAGCCGTCCAGCCCCGGCCGCCGGTTCCAGACCGCCGCCGACTTCTCCGAGATCACGAAGTCGACGCCGGAGAAGTCGCTGCTGGCCAAGAAGTCCAGCACCGGTGGTCGCAACAACCACGGCCGCATGACGTCGCGCCACCGCGGCGGCGGCCACAAGCAGCGCTACCGCGTCGTCGACTTCCGTCGCAACAAGGACGGCGTCGAGGCCAAGGTCGTGGCGGTCGAGTACGACCCCAACCGCAACTGCCGCATCCTGCTGCTGCACTACGTCGACGGCACCAAGAGCTACATCCTCGCCCCGCGGGGCGTGCAGGTCGGCGACCGGGTGATGAGCGGCCAGGGCGCCGACATCGCGCCGGGCAACGCCATGGAGCTGCGCTACATCCCCGTCGGCACCACCGTGCACAACGTCGAGCTGCAGCCCGGCGGCGGCGGGAAGATGGGCCGCTCCGCCGGCACCTCGATCCAGCTGGTCGCCAAGGAGGGCGCGTACGCCACGCTGCGCCTGCCCTCCACCGAGATGCGCCGCGTCGCCATCGACTGCCGTGCCACGGTCGGCGAGGTCGGCTTCGCCGAGGCCGACCTGGTCAAGATCGGCAAGGCCGGCCGCAACCGCTGGAAGGGCGTCCGCCCCCAGTCCCGCGGCGTCGTGATGAACCCGGTCGACCACCCCCACGGCGGTGGCGAGGGCAAGACCTCCGGTGGCCGCCACCCGGTGTCGCCCTGGGGCAAGCCCGAGGGCCGGACCCGCAACAAGAAGAAGAAGTCCAACGACCTGATCGTCCGTCGCCGCCGCACCCGCGGCTCGCGCCGCTAGGAGCCGACATGCCCCGTTCACTGAAGAAGGGCCCGTTCGTCGACGACCACCTGTTGAAGAAGATCGACGACCTGAACGACAAGAACGAGAAGCGCGTCATCAAGTCCTGGTCGCGGCGCTCGACGATCATCCCCGACATGGTCGGCCACACCATCGCCGTCCACGACGGCCGCAAGCACGTGCCCGTCTACGTGACCGAGGCCATGGTGGGCCACAAGCTCGGCGAGTTCGCCCCCACCAAGACCTTCAAGTACCACGCCGGCATGGAGAAGTCTGCGAAGGGACGCCGATGACCGGACCCAAGACCAACGAGCGCCCGGGCACTCGCGCCCAGGTCAAGAACGTCCGCATGTCGGCCACCAAGGCCCGTGCGGTCCTCGACCTGATCCGGGGCCTGGCCATCGACGAGGCCGCGGCCGTGCTCGCCTACACCGAGCGCGGCGCCGCCGAGGTCGTGGGCAAGTGCCTCGACTCGGCCATCGCCAACGCCGAGCACAACGACCAGATCGACCCGGCCACCCTGTACGTGGCCGCGTGCTACGCCGACGAGGGCCGCACCATGTACCGCTGGCGCCCCCGGGCCCGCGGCCGTGCCACCCGCATCCGCAAGCGCACCTGCCACATCACGATCATCGTCGCCCCGATGCCGGCCGAGATGCTGGCCATCGAGTCGGCCCGCCGCGAGGCGATCCCCGGCTCCCGCGCCGCCCGCCGGCGTGGCCAGGACGAGGCTCGCCGCGCCGAGCGCGTCGCCGCCTCCCGTGGTGACGTCGCCGAGCAGGCCGAGGAGGAGGGCATCGTCGACCAGGACGCGCCCGCCACCGAGGCCCTCGCCGATGCCGGCCTGGCCGAGCACCCCGAGACCACCGACGAGGCGACCGACGCCGCCGAGGGCACCGACGCCGGTGCCGGCGAGGCCGCCGAGGAGGCCGAGATCGTCGACCAGGACGCGGCCGCCGCCGACGCCCTCGACGAGGCCGACCTGGCCGAGTCGGGCGACACCGCCACCGACGAGCCCGACGCCGACGAAGAGACGGAAGAGAAGTAAGACATGGGCCAGAAGATCCACCCCTACGGCTTCCGCCTGGGCGTCACCACCGACTGGAAGAGCCGCTGGTTCGCCGATCGTGACGAGTACAAGGACTTCGTCATCGAGGACTGGAAGATCCGCGACTTCCTCATGACCGAGCTGCCCCACGCCGCCATCAGCCGCGTGGAGATCGAGCGCACCCGCGACAAGCTCCGGGTCGACGTGCACACCGCCCGCCCGGGCATCGTCATCGGGCGCAAGGGCTCCGAGGCCGACCGCCTCCGCGCCGGGCTCACCAAGATCACGGGCAACCCCAAGGTCCAGCTCAACGTCATCGAGATCAAGCAGCCCGAGATCGACGCCGCCCTCATCGCCCAGGGCGTCGCCGACCAGCTCGCCGGCCGCGTCGCGTTCCGCCGGGCCATGAAGCGGGCCGTGCAGTCCGCCCAGAAGGCCGGCGCCCTCGGCATCCGGGTGCAGTGCTCGGGCCGCCTGGGCGGCGCCGAGATGGCCCGCACCGAGTGGTACCGCGAGGGCCGCGTCCCGCTGCACACGCTGCGCGCCGACATCGACTACGGCTTCCGCGAGGCCCGCACCACCGCCGGTCGCATCGGCGTGAAGGTGTGGATCTACAAGGGCGAGATCCTCCCCTACAAGAGCGCCGAGGACGACAAGATCGGTCGCGAGGCCGCCATGGCCGTCGGCGAGACGTCCGGCGGCGCCGCCCGCCCCGTCGTGTCCTCCGCGGCCCGCCGCCGCGCCGAGGAGGCCGGCGAGCAGGGCGAGGGCGAGCAGGGCGACGTCGAGCCCCTCATCAAGGAGGCCGACCCCGAGCTCGAGCGCCTCCTCGCCGAGGAGGAGGAGATCGAGCGCCAGACCAAGGAGCGTCACGAGGCTCCCCACTTCCGCGACGGGCAGGACTGAGGAGCACCACCATGCTGATGCCCAAGAAGGTCAAGCACCGCAAGCAGCACCGAGGCCGGATGACCGGCAAGGCCAAGGGTGGCACCGAGGTCACCTTCGGCGAGTACGGGATCCAGGCCCTCGAGCCGGGCTGGATCACCGCCCGCCAGATCGAGGCCGCTCGTATCTCCATGACCCGGCGCACCCGCCGTGGCGGCAAGGTCTGGATCAACATCTTCCCGGACAAGCCGGTCACGCAGAAGCCGGCCGAGACCCGCATGGGCTCGGGCAAGGGCAACCCGGAGAAGTGGGTCGCCGTCGTGCGCCCCGGCCGGATCATGTTCGAGCTGTCCTACCCGGACGAGCAGATCGCCCGCGAGGCCATCGCCCGCGCCATCCAGAAGCTGCCGGTGAAGGCCCGCTTCGTCACCCGCGAGGAGGCGCTGTAGCCATGGCGAACGACGTCGTGCGCGGCCTCGACGACGAGGCCCTCATCACCCGGCTGGCCGACGCCCGCCAGGAGCTGTTCAACCTGCGGTTCCAGAAGGCCACGGGTCAGCTCACCAACACCGCTCGCATCGCCCAGGTGAAGCGAGAGGTCGCCCGCTGCCTCACCGAGGCCCGGGCCCGCGAGATCGCGGCCGCCGAGACGCTGGCCGCCCAGTCCGACGCCACCACGAGCGAGGGTTGACGGAGATGTCCACCACCGAACCCACCACCGGCAGCGCCGAGCGGGCCCGACGCAAGGTCCGCGAGGGCGTCGTCGCCTCCACGAAGATGGACAAGACCATCGTCGTCGAGGTCGAGAGCCGCAAGCCCCACCCGCGCTACGGCAAGACGATGGCCCGGTCCAAGCGCTACATCTGCCACGACGAGGTCGAGGACGCCCGCGAGGGCGACCGCGTCCGGATCATGGAGACGCGGCCGCTGTCCAAGAACAAGCGCTGGCGCCTGCTCGAGATCGTCGAGCGGGCCAAGTAGTCGAGGGACGATCCAGATGATCCAGCAGGAGACGCGCCTGCGCGTCGCAGACAACAGCGGCGCCAAAGAGGTGCTGTGCATCAAGGTCCTCGGCGGCTCGAAGCGCCGCTACGCCGGCATCGGCGACGTGTTCGTCGCCACGGTGAAGGACGCCCTCCCGGGCGCGGCCGTCAAGAAGGGCGACGTCGTCAAGTGCGTCGTCGTCCGCACGAAGAAGGAGCGCCGCCGTCCCGACGGCAGCTACATCCGCTTCGACGAGAACGCCGCCGTGCTCATCAACGACAACCAGCAGCCCCGTGGCACCCGCATCTTCGGGCCCGTGGGCCGCGAGCTGCGCGACGCGAAGTTCATGCGCATCGTGTCGCTCGCACCAGAGGTCCTGTGATGACGACGAACAAGATGAAGATCAAGAAGGGCGACGTGGTCCGGGTGCTCACCGGCAAGGACCGCGGCAAGGAGGGCGAGGTCATGTTCGCCCTGCCCGACGAGCGCAAGGTGATCGTGGCCGGCGTCAACGTCGCCAAGAAGCACCAGCGCCCGCTGAACGCCACCATGCAGGGCGGCATCATCGACAAGGACATGCCGATCCCGGTCGCCAACGTCGCGCTGCTGTGCAGCGACTGCGGCCCCACCCGCGTCGGCTACCGCTTCGACGAGGACGGCACCAAGGTGCGCACCTGCAAGAAGTGCGGGAAGGACCTCGACTGATGGCCACCACCACCGCCCCCCGCCTGAAGGTCCGCTACGACGAGACCGTCAAGGCCCAGCTCCAGGACACCCTCGGGCTGCCCAACGTCATGATGGTGCCGACGATCGAGAAGATCGTCGTCAACATGGGCGTGGGCGACGCCGTCTCGCAGGCCTCCCTCCTCGAGGGCGCCCAGCGCGACCTGGCCACCATCACCGGCCAGAAGCCCATCGTCACCCGGGCCAAGAAGTCCATCGCCGGCTTCAAGCTCCGCGAGGGCAACGCCATCGGCGCGAAGGTCACCCTCCGCGGCGACCGCAAGTGGGAGTTCTTCGACCGCCTCATCTCGATCGCGATCCCTCGTATCCGCGACTTCCGAGGCCTGAACCCCAACAGCTTCGACGGGAACGGCAACTACACGTTCGGTGTCACCGAGCAGCTCATCTTCCCCGAGATCGACTACGACGCCGTGGACACCATCCGAGGGATGGACATCACGATCGTCACCACCGCCCGGACCGATGCCGAGGGCAAGGCGCTGCTGGACGCCTTCGGCTTCCCCTTCCGAAAGGACCGTTGACCCGTGGCCAAGAAGGCGCTGATCAACAAGGCCAACAAGAAGCCCAAGTTCAAGGTGCAGGCCTACACGCGGTGCCGCCGCTGCGGCCGGCCGCGCGCGGTGTTCCGGAAGTTCGACCTGTGCCGGATCTGCTTCCGGGACATGGCGCACAACGGGGAGCTCCCCGGCGTGACCAAGGCGAGCTGGTGAGGTGACGACACGATGACCATGACCGATCCCATCGCCGACATGCTCACCCGCGTCCGCAACGCGAACATCGCGAAGCACGACGACGTGTCGATGCCCTCCTCGAAGCTGAAGGAGGCGCTCGCCGAGCTGCTGAAGTCGGAGGGCTACATCGCCGACTACAAGACGGCCGAGCGCCCCGACAAGCCGGGCAAGATCCTGTCGATCGACATGAAGTACTCGCCCGAGCGCGAGCGCACGATCACGGGCATCAAGCGGGTCTCCAAGCCCGGCCTGCGCGTGTACAAGAAGTCCGACGAGATCCCCCGCGTGCTGGGCGGCCTCGGCGTCGCCGTGCTGTCCACCTCGCAGGGCCTCATGACCGACCGGGAGGCCCGTCGCCGCAACGTCGGCGGCGAGGTCCTCTGCTACGTCTGGTAGGAGCCGAACATGTCCCGTGTCGGCAAGGCACCCATCACCATCCCCTCGGGCGTCGAGGTCACCATCGGTGACGGCGTCGTCACCGTGAAGGGCCCCAAGGGTGAGCTCACCCAGCAGGTCCCCGGCGACATCACGCTGCGCCAGGAGGACGGCACCGTCCTCGTCGAGCGCCCGGACGACACCCGCCAGAACCGCTCGATGCACGGCCTCGTGCGCGCCCTGGTGGCGAACATGGTCGAGGGCGTCACGAACGAGTTCACCAAGGAGCTCGAGATCATCGGCGTCGGCTACCGCGTCACGAACAACAGCCCGAGCTCGCTCGAGCTGGCGCTCGGCTACAGCCACCCCGTGAACTACTCGGCCCCCGACGGCGTCACCTTCGAGGTCCCCAGCCCGACGGCCATCGTCGTGCGGGGCATCGACAAGCAGCAGGTCGGCCAGGTGGCCGCCGAGATCCGCCAGTTCCGCAAGCCCGAGCCCTACAAGGGCAAGGGCGTCCGGTACAAGGGCGAGTACGTCATCCGCAAGGCCGGCAAGGCAGGCAAGTGACATGAGCAGCATGGCCAAGAAGAAGCAGGTCGCCCGCGACCGCCGGCACCGCCGGGTCCGCAAGAAGGTCCAGGGCACGCCCGAGCGTCCCCGCCTCGCGGTGTTCCGGTCCTCGCGCCACATCGTGGCCCAGGTGATCGACGACATCGCCGGCGTCACCATCGCCGCCGCCTCCACCCACGAGAAGGACTTCGACGGCTACGGCGGCAACGTCGACGCCGCCGCCAAGGTGGGCGCCCTCGCCGCCGAGCGGGCCAAGGCCGCCGGCGTCACCAAGGTCGTCTTCGACCGGGGTGGCAACCGCTACCACGGCCGGGTGAAGGCCCTCGCCGACGCTGCCCGCGACGCCGGGCTCGAGTTCTGAGCCCCGGAAGGATCGAGAACATGGCAAACGGAAACGACAACCCCCGCCGCCAGCGACGGGACGAGCCCCAGGCCAACCCCCGCCTGTCGGGCGACGCCTCGCTGCGCGAGTCGCGCGTCATCAACATCAACCGCGTCGCCAAGGTCGTGAAGGGCGGTCGTCGCTTCAGCTTCACCGCGCTCGTGGTCATCGGCGACGGCCAGGGCCGGGTCGGCCTCGGCTACGGCAAGGCCAAGGAGGTGCCCCTCGCCATCCAGAAGGGCACCGAGGAGGCCCGCAAGAACCTGTTCGAGGTCCCCCTCGCCGGCGACACCATCGTCCACCCCGTGGTAGGCGAGCTGGGCGCCGGGCGCGTGCTGATCAAGCCCGCCGCCCCCGGTACCGGCGTCATCGCCGGCGGCGCCGCCCGCATCATCCTCGAGGAGGCGGGCATCCACGACGTGCTGTGCAAGTCCCTCGGCTCCTCGAACCACATCAACGTGGCCCGGGCCACCATCGAGGGCCTCAAGGACCTCCGCCGGCCCGACGACATCGCCCGCCTGCGTGGCATCCCGGCCGACTCCTTCGTGCCCAAGGGCCTGCTCGAGGCCTACAACGAGTCCGAGAAGCTCCGCGGCCGGGCGGGAGCCACGTCGTGAGCCAGCTCAAGGTCACCCAGGTCCGGTCCTCGATCGGCACGAAGCCCAAGCACCGCGGCACGCTGCGGGCGCTCGGCCTCGGCCGCATCGGCAAGACGAACACCCTCCCCGACCGCCCCGAGATCCGCGGCATGATCGCCCGGGTCCCGCACCTGATCACGGTCGAAGAGTCCGCAGGAGACGAGTAGCCATGTACAAGCTCCACGACCTCCAGCCCCCCGAGGGCTCCAACCGGCGCCGCAAGCGCGTCGGTCGTGGCATCGGCGGCAAGGGCGGCAAGACCGCCGGCCGCGGCACGAAGGGCCAGAAGGCCCGCAACACGGTGCCCATGGGCTTCGAGGGCGGTCAGATGCCGCTGTACATGCGCGTCCCCAAGCGCCGCGGCTTCAACAACCCCTTCCGGGTCGAGTACCAGGCGATCAACCTGGACACCCTCACCGACTCGGGCCTCACCGACATCACCCCCGAGGCGCTGCACGCGAAGGGCCTGGTCCGCAAGGGCGCCCTCGTGAAGATCCTCGGTCGCGGCGAGGTCAGCTCGGCGCTGAACGTGAAGGCCCACAAGTTCTCGGCCACCGCTGCCCAGGCCATCGAGGCCGCGGGCGGTAGCGTCGAGACCCTGCCCCTGCCGTGGGGCGACCGGCGCCCGCCGGCCAAGGGCAACCAGTTCACCAACCGCTAGGCACCCGCCTGGCCAGCTGAGCACCCCCTGGGGAGCACGTGTTCCAGAGCCTCAAGAACCTCGCTCGCGTCGCGTCGGTCGCCGACCTGCGCAAGAAGATCCTCTTCGTGATCTTCATCCTCGCCCTCTACCGGGCGGGGTCGGCGATCCCGGCGCCCGGCATCGACCTCGACGCCGTGCAGAACCTGAAGGAGCAGGCCGAGCAGGGCGCCGGCGTGCTCGGCTTCCTCACGCTCTTCTCGGGCGGGGCGCTCACGCAGTTCGCCCTGTTCGCGCTCGGGATCATGCCGTACATCACGGCGTCGATCATCATGCAGATCCTCACCGTGGTGATCCCGCGCCTCGAGCAGTGGCAGCAGCAGGGCGCCGTGGGCCAGCGCAAGATCACGCAGTGGACCCGGTACGTCACCGTGGCCATCGCCCTCCTGCAGTCCACGGGCCTCGCGTTCCTGTTCCACAACGGCGGCGGCGGCCTGCTCGGCGCCGGAGGCGGCGTCGACCTCGGCGTCGACCTGTTCGGAGGCAACTTCAACACCGGCCGGGTGCTGATCGTGGTGCTCACCCTCACCGCCGGCACCGCCCTGCTCATGTGGATGGGCGAGCTCATCACCCAGCGCGGCATCGGCAACGGCATGTCGCTGCTGATCTTCGCCTCGGTGGTCTCGACCTTCCCGGTGGCCGGCGCCCAGATCAACGCCGAGCGCGGCACCGGCCTGCTCATCCCGCTGCTCCTGCTGGCCGTGGCCATCCTCATCGCCATCGTCTTCATCGAGCTCGGCCAGCGCCGCATCCCGGTGCAGTTCTCCAAGCGGGTCGTGGGCAACAAGATGACCGGCGGCCAGTCCACCTACATCCCGCTGAAGGTGAACCAGTCCGGCGTGATCCCGGTGATCTTCGCCAGCTCGGTGCTGTACCTGCCGCTGCTGCTCACCCAGGTGCTGCCCGCCGACCAGGACTGGGCCGTCAGCATCCAGGAGTGGGTCGACGGCAACCTCGTGCAGCCGGACTCGATCGTCTACATCGTCGTCTACGGCCTGCTCATCATCGGCTTCGCCTACTTCTACACGGCGATCCAGTTCGACCCGGCCAAGCAGGCCGACACCATCCGGCGCCAGGGCGGCTACATCCCCGGCATCCGGCCCGGCCCCCAGACCGAGCGCTACCTCGGCCGGATCCTCAACCGGATCACGCTGCCGGGCGCCCTGTTCGTGGCCGCCATCGCCCTGCTGCCGTCGCTGTTCCTCGCCTTCGCCGACATCCAGAACTTCCCCTTCGCCGGCATCTCGATGCTGATCGCGGTGGGCGTGATGCTCGAGTTCATGAAGCAGGTCGACAGCCAGCTGATGATGCGCAACTACGAGGGCTTCCTCCAGTAGAGCGTTTCGGCCGTGTGAACGGCCGACCGGTAGGGTGCCGGACCTCATGATCCCCGGCGCTCGACTCGTCATGCTGGGCCGGCAGGGCGCCGGCAAGGGCACCCAGTGCACCCGGCTGTCCCGTCACTTCGTCGTGCCCCACATCTCCACCGGCGACATGCTGCGGGCGGCGGTGAAGGAGGGCACGGAGTTCGGGCGCAAGGCCCAGGAGTACATGCAGGCCGGCGAGCTGCTGCCCGACGACATCATCATCGGCGTCGTCGAGGAGCGCCTGCTCAAGGACGACACCCGCAACCGCGGCTACATCCTCGACGGCTTCCCCCGCACCCAGGACCAGGCCGAGTCGCTGGCCGAGATCACCACCGACCAGCCCCTCGACCTGGTGATCGACCTCGACGTGCCCACCGAGATCGTGCTGGTGCGCCTGGCGAGCCGGCGGGTGTGCGTCGACTGCGGCGCCAACTACTCGGTGCAGTCCCCGCCGAAGCACGGCTGGACCTGCGACCACTGCGGCGGCGAGGTCGTCCAGCGCGCCGACGACACCGAGGAGGCCATCACCCGGCGCCTCGACATCTACGAGGCCGAGACGGCGCCGCTCATCCAGTGGTACGAGGAGCGGGGCCTGCTCATGGTCGTCGACGGCACCGGCGACGCCGACGAGGTCACCGCCCGGCTGATCCGGGCCATCGACGCCCGCCGCTGACGTGCGCCGCAGCCGGGCGTCGCTGCGCTCCGCCGACGAGATCGCCCTGATGCGCCGGGCCGGCGCCGTGGTGGCCGAGATGCACGAGGCCTGCCGCGAGGCGGTCCGACCCGGGGTGACCACGGGCGAGCTCGACGCCGTCGCCCGCGACGTGCTCGAGCGCAACGGCGCCACCTCCAACTTCCTCGGCTACGGCGGCTTCCCCGGCGTCGTCTGCGCCAGCGTCAACGACGAGGTGGTGCACGGCATCCCCGGCGACCGGGCCCTGCAGGCCGGCGACCTCGTGTCGATCGACTGCGGCGCCGTCGTCGAGGGCTGGCACGGCGACGCCGCCTTCACCATGTCGGTGGGCGAGCCCGCCCCCGGCGACCAGGCCCTGAACGACGTCGCCCGCCGCTCGCTCGAGGCCGCCATCGACCAGGTGCGGCCCGGGCGCACCCTGGGCGACGTCGGCCACGCCATCGAGTCCGTCGTCACCTCGGCGGGCTTCTCGCTGCTCGAGGACCACTGCGGCCACGGCATCGGCCGGGCCATGCACGAGGCACCCGACGTGCTGAACACCGGCCGTCCGGGCCGGGGCCTCGCCCTCGAGGTCGGCATGGTGCTGGCGATCGAGCCGATGGTGTGCGCCGGGCGGCCGGACTACCGGGTGCTCGAGGACGGCTGGACCGTGGTCACCGCCGACGGTCGCCGGGGCGCCCACTGGGAGCACACGGTGGCGGTCACCGAGCGTGGCCCCGAGGTGCTCACCCGTCCCTGACCCGGCCACGATCCGCCACCCGGGGCGCGAGATGCGCCAAGATGGTCGGTCGCGGCCGGCGGGGTTGGCGGCCGCGGAGGCGGTCCCGTAGAGTGTCCCTTCGGCTCTGGGACAGGCGCGCCTGCCCCTGGAGTGCCCTGCGCCCCCACCCGGGTTCACCGGATGACCGGGAGCAGGTGAGCTCACCCCGTTCGAGCTCAGTCGTGTCCGGCCTCCGGTGCTGCTGAGCGATCCCATCGAGAGAGCAACCCGATGAAGGTCCGACCCAGTGTCAAGCCCATGTGCGACAACTGCCAGGTGATCCGCCGGCACGGTCGCGTCATGGTCCTCTGCACGAACCCCCGACACAAGCAGCGCCAGGGCTGAGGAGCGAGTACCCGGTATGGCACGTATCCAAGGCGTCGACATCCCCCGCGAGAAGCGGCTGGTGATCTCGCTGACCTACCTGTTCGGCATCGGCAACACCACCGCTGCCCGCATCTGCGACGAGGTCGGCATCGACCCGAGCACGCGGGTCCGCGACCTCACCGACGCCGAGGTCAACAAGGTCCGCGAGTGGATCGACACCAACCTCGAGGTCGAGGGCGACCTGCGCCGCGAGATCCAGCAGAACATCAAGCGCAAGATCGAGATCGGGTCGTACCAGGGCATCCGCCACCGCAAGGGCCTGCCGGTCCGCGGCCAGCGCACGCAGACCAACGCCCGCTCCCGCAAGGGCCCGAAGAAGACCGTCGCCGGCAAGAAGAAGGTGAAGAAGTAGTGGCCAAGCCCTCCTCGGGCGGTCGACGCCCCCGCAAGCGCGAGCGCAAGAACATCTCGCACGGCATCGCCCACATCAAGTCGTCGTTCAACAACACGATCGTCGCCATCACCGACCCGGCCGGCAACGTCATCTCCTGGGCCTCCGCCGGCAACGTCGGCTTCAAGGGCTCCCGCAAGTCCACCCCCTTCGCCGCCCAGATGGCCGCCGAGAAGGCCGCCCGGGGCGCGATGGAGCACGGCGTGCGCCGCGTCGAGGTGCAGGTCAAGGGTCCGGGCTCGGGCCGCGAGACCGCCATCCGCTCCATCCAGAACGCCGGCATCGAGGTGTCCGGCATCAAGGACGTCACCCCCGTGCCGCACAACGGCTGCCGCCCGCCCAAGCGGCGCCGGACCTGAGGAAGAAGTCATGGCTCGTTACACCGGTCCCCGCGCCCGCGTCTCCCGGCGCCTCGGCGTCAACATCTTCGGCACCTCCGGCGAGGTCCGCGCCCTCGACCGCCGCCCGTACCCGCCCGGCGAGCACGGCCGCGGCCGTCGCCGCGGGCAGCCGTCCGAGTACCTCATGCAGCTGCAGGAGAAGCAGAAGGCCCGCTTCAGCTACGGCCTCTCCGAGCGCCAGTTCCGCAACCTCTACGAGGAGGCGAACCGCCGCAAGGGCGTCACCGGCGAGCTCATGCTCCAGCTGCTCGAGCGCCGCCTCGACAACGTCGTCTACCGCGCCGGCCTCGCCGCCACCCGGCCCCAGGCCCGCCAGTTCGTGAACCACGGCCACTTCGAGGTCAACGGCCAGCGCGTGGACATCCCGAGCTACCGCGTCCGGATCGGCGACAAGATCTCCCTGCGCACCAAGTCCCGCGACATGGTCACCGTGCAGTGGAACAAGGACGTGCTCGACCGCCAGGCCCCCGGCTGGCTGGAGGTCGGCGACGACGGCTACGCCGTCACCGTGCGGGCCTACCCCGAGCGCGAGCAGATCGACGTGCCCGTGCGCGAGCAGCTCATCGTCGAGCTGTACTCGAAGTAGCCCCCCTTCCGCCCCGACCTTCCCGAAGAAGACGAGGTACCCCGCTCCATGCTGGTCATCCAACGCCCCACCGTCGAGCCCCAGGGTGAGGAGGCGAACAACCGCCAGCGGTTCGTCATCTCGCCCCTCGAGCCCGGCTTCGGGCACACCATCGGCAACTCGCTGCGGCGCGTCCTGCTCTCGTCGATCCCGGGCGCGGCCGTCACCCAGGTGCGGTTCGACGAGGCGCTCCACGAGTTCGACACGATCGGCGGCGTCGTCGAGGACGTCACCGACATCATCCTCAACCTGAAGGACCTGGTCGTCATCTGCCACAGCGACGACCCGGTGTCGCTGCGCCTCGACGTGCGCGGCCCGGCCGAGGTCACCGCCGCCGACCTGCAGCCCAACGCCGACGTGGAGATCCTGAACCCGGACCTGCACATCGCCACGATGCACGGCGACGGCCGCCTGGCCATCGACGTCACCATCGCCAAGGGCCGGGGCTACGTCTCCGCTGACCGGAACGAGACGTCCGACACCATCGGCGTCATCCCAGTCGACTCGATCTTCTCGCCGGTGCGCAAGGCCACCTTCTCGGTCGAGCCCACCCGCGTCGAGCAGGACACCAACTTCGACAAGCTGATCGTCGACGTCCAGACCGACGGCTCGATCACGCCCGCCGACGCCCTCGCCTCGGCCGGCGACACGCTGCGCAGCCTCGTCGGCCTGATCGCCGACATGAGCGAGCAGCCCCAGGGCCTGGAGCTCGGCGAGGTCCCCGAGGCCGGCACCGGCCCCTCCGACCTCGACCTGCCCATCGAGGACCTCGAGCTGTCGGAGCGGCCCCGCAACTGCCTGAAGCGGGCCCAGGTCAACACCGTGGGCGAGCTCGTGAACAAGACCGAAGACGACCTCCTGGCCATCACCAACTTCGGCCAGAAGTCCCTCGACGAGGTCGTCGAGAAGCTGGACGAGCGTGGCCTGTCGCTGCGCGTCCGTGGCTGAGTAACAAGGAAGCACGGAGAGACCCATGCCTGCACGTCCCCGCAAGGGCAAGCGCTTCGGCGGCTCCGCCTCCCACCAGAAGGCGATGTTCGCCAACCTGGTGGCGAGCCTGATCGCCGCCGAGGCCATCGTGACCACCGAGGCCAAGGCCAAGGCCCTGCGCCCCGTGGCCGAGAAGCTCATCACCAAGGCCAAGAAGGGCGGTCTGCACAACCACCGCCAGGTCGTCGCCTACCTGCGCGACGAGGAGATGGCCCACAAGCTGATGACCGACGTCGGCCCCCGCTACGCCGACCGGCCGGGTGGCTACACCCGCATCCTGAAGCTCGGTCCCCGCCACGGCGACAACGCGCCGATGGCTCGCATCGAGCTCGTCTGATCACCCGCTGATCGCAGCACGGCCCGGCGCATGGCGCCGGGCCGTTGCGCGTCTCTGCCACGCTTGCGCCCGATGGCGACGCCGCTCTCCCTGTTCGACGAGGACGACCTGACCGCCGCCCCCACCGAGCCGCGGGTGCGCGTCCGGCTCACGGTCGCCTACGACGGCACGCCGTTCCACGGCTTCGCCCTGAACCCGGGCGTCCCCACCGTCGCCGGTCGCCTCACCGAGGCCCTCGAGCGCGTCCTGCGCCACCCGGTGGAGCTGACGTGCGCCGGGCGGACCGACAAGGGCGTCCACGCCCACGGCCAGGTCGTCGACCTCGCCACCGCCGAGGGCGTCGACCTCGACGCGCTGTGCCGGGCCGTCAACGCCCTGTGCGGCCCCGAGGTCGCCGTGCGCGAGCCGGCGCTGGTGCCCCTCGACTGGTCGGCCCGCTTCGACGCCACCGGCCGCCGCTACCGCTACACGATCCACCACGGCGAGGTGCCCGACCCGTTCTCCGTGCGCACCGCCTGGCACGTGCGCGAGCCCCTCGAGCTCGACCTGCTGCGCCTGGCCTGCGACCCGCTGATCGGGACCCACGACTTCTCCTCGTTCTGCCGACGGCCCAAGCGCAGCGACGGCGGCGAGGTCTCCCTCACCCGCGACGTGCGCGAGGCCCGCTGGGAGGTGGTCGACGAGCGGACGCTGCGGTTCTGGATCGAGGCGTCGTCGTTCTGCCACCAGATGGTGCGCTCGATCGTCGGCACGCTCGTGGAGGTCGGCCTGCGCCAGATCCCCGCCGGCGACGTCCGGGCGATCCTGGCGGCCAGGGACCGCCGGTACGCCGGACCGGTCGCCCCACCCCACGGCCTCACCCTCTGGCAGGTCACCTACTAGTTCTGGCAGCGCGAGGTGCCCGGGGTCGCCGGTGCGAACGGTGCCGATGACGGCGGCGGTGTGGCCGCTGGCCTCGAGGGCGCGCACGGCATCGGCGGCGGCGTGCTCGTCCTCCGCGCCGAAGAGGAGGCCCCCGCTGGTCTGGGCGTCCGCGAGCAGGAGGGCGACGGCGTCGTCGTGGGCGCCGAGGTCGAGGGAGGGCCGGACGTGGTCGAGGTTGCGCTGCGACCCACCGGGCACGACGCCGTCGGCCAGCAGCTCGCGCACGCCGTCGAGCACCGGGATGGCGGCCACGTCGAGCTCGACGCCCACGCCGGACTCGACGGCCATGCGGTGGAGGTGGCCGAGAAGCCCGAAGCCGGTGACGTCGGTGCACCCGGTGGCGCCGGCGGCCAGCGCCGCGTCGCGGGCGGCGGCGTTGAGGCGGGTCATCGACGCCACGGCGGCGTCGGCGAGCCCCGCCGGGTCGACGCCGCGCTTGATGGCCGTGGTGGCGATGCCGATCCCGAGCGGCTTGGTGAGCACGAGGACCTGGCCGGCCCGGAGCCCGGCGTTGGTGAGCAAGCGGTCGGGGTGGACCTCGCCCACCACGGCCATGCCGTACTTGGGCTCGGGGTCGTCGACCGTGTGGCCGCCGGCGACCACGAAGCCGCCCTCGGCGGCCACGTCGAGGCCGCCCTGGAGCACGTCACCCAGCAGCTCGGTGGGCAGCTCGTCGACGTTCCAGCCGACGAGGTTCAGCGCCAGCAGCGGCGTGGCGCCCATGGCGTAGACGTCGGAGACGGCGTTGGCCGCCGCCACCCGGCCCCAGGCCCGGGCGTCGTCCACCACCGGGGTGATGAAGTCGGCGGTGACCACCAGGGCGCGCTCGTCCGAGAGGCGCCAGACGGCGGCGTCGTCGCCGGTCAGCGCCCCGACCAGGAGGTTGGGATCACCGGGAGGTGCCAGGCGGCGCACCACGTGCGCCAGCTCGCCGGGGGCGAGCTTGCACGCTCAGCCGGCGCCGTGGGAGAACGCCGTGAGGCGGGGTCGGTCGGACATCGCCGCCGACGCTACGTGCTGCTGCGGTCGACTCGCTCCGCTCGCCTCCCTGCGACCGTCGGCGCTGGCGCTTCCTCCGACGGTCGGTCGGTCCCGGCCAGGTTGCCGGCGCTCCGCGCCCGACCGTAGAGTTGTCCCTCGCGCCTCGGGGCCCTCCGCGCCCCGACGGCACCGCATCCGCAGTCGCGAGACACCGAGAGAGCCAGGTCGCAGTCGTGCGCACGTATTCACCGAAAGCCAGCGAGATCACCCGCGAGTGGTGGGTCATCGACGCCGAGGGCATGGTCCTCGGTCGCCTGGCCACCGAGGTCGCCCGCGTGCTGCGCGGCAAGCACAAGCCCATGTTCGTCCCGCACATGGACGTCGGCGACCACGTCATCGTCGTCAACGCCGACAAGGTCGTGCTGACGTCGGACAAGGCCGACAAGAAGCAGGTCTGGCGCCACTCCGGCTTCCCGGGCGGCATCAAGTCCATGACCTACCGCGAGGCCCTCGACCGCAAGCCGGCCGAGGCCGTGCGCCGCACCATCAAGGGCATGCTGCCGAAGAACCGCCTGGGCGCCCAGCAGCTGACCAAGCTGAAGGTGTACGCCGGGCCGGAGCACCCGCACCAGGCCCAGCAGCCCAAGCCCCTCGAGATCGACTCCCGGGCCCGCGCCCGCGTGAGCTGAAGGAAACGACCGTGAGCACCAAGCCCCTCGTCCAGGCCACCGGGCGCCGCAAGCGCGCCATCGCCCGCGTCATGCTGCGCCCCGGCTCGGGCACCGTGACGATCAACGGCAAGGACGTGAAGGCCTACTTCCCGACCGACGCCCTCCAGAGCCTGGCCCTCGCGCCGCTGTCGGTGGCCGAGGCCGAGGAGCACTACGACGTCGACGCCAGCATCATCGGCGGCGGCACCACCGGCCAGGCCGGTGCGATGAGCCTGGGCCTGGCCCGGGCGCTCGCCGAGCTCGACCCGGAGCGCCGTGGCGAGCTGAAGGGCGAGGGACTCCTGCGCCGCGATCCGCGCAAGAAGGAGTCCAAGAAGTACGGCCTCAAGAAGGCCCGCAAGGCGCCGCAGTACTCCAAGCGCTGATCCGCCTCGGCCGTTGCTGTCCTTCGGCACCGACGGCGTCCGCGGGGTCGCCAACGCAGACCTGACACCGGAGCTCGCCCTCGCGCTGGGGCGGGCTTCGGCGCGCGTGCTGGGCGGCGACGCGGTCGTCATCGGCCGCGACACCCGCCGCTCCGGCCCGATGCTCGAGGCGGCGCTGGCCGCCGGGTACGCCTCCGAGGGCGTCGACGTCGTCCTGCTCGGCGTCGTGCCCACGCCGGCGGTGGCCCACGCCGCCGCCGACCGGGGCATCCCCGGGGCGATGATCTCGGCGTCGCACAACCCGTTCCCCGACAACGGCATCAAGCTGTTCGCGGCCGGCGGTCGCAAGCTGGCCGACGAGGCCGAGGCCCAGCTCGAGGCCGAGCTCGCCCACCTGCTCGGCTCCGGCGGGGGCGACCGCCCCACGGGCGCCGACGTCGGCACGGTGGTGGTCGACCCGGGCACGGCCCTCGGCCGCTACGCCGACGACCTGCGGGCCGCCATCGGCGGCCGCTCGCTCCACGGGCTGCACGTGGTGCTTGACTGCGCCCACGGCGCCGCCTCGGCCATCGCCCCGGCGGTGCTGCGGTCGGCGGGCGTCCAGGTCGACGTCGTCCACGCCGAGCCCGACGGGGTCAACATCAACGACGACGCCGGCTCCACCGCCCCCGAGGCCCTGGCCCGGGCCGTGGTCGAGCGCGGCGCCGACGTGGGCCTCGCCCTCGACGGCGACGCCGACCGCCTGCTCGCCATCGCCGCCGACGGCACGGTCGTCGACGGCGACCACGTCATCGCCGTGCTGGCCATCGACCGCCAGGCGCGGGGCGCCCTCGCCCACGACACGGTCGTGGCCACCGTGATGTCGAACCTCGGCTTCCGCCAGGGCATGGCCCGCCGAGGCATCTCCGTGGTCGACACCAAGGTTGGCGACCGGTACGTGCTCGAGGCGCTGCAGCGCACCGGCGCCGTGCTCGGCGGCGAGCAGTCCGGCCACGTCATCCAGTCCGACCTGGCCACGACCGGCGACGGCCTGCTCACCGCGCTCACCCTGCTCGACGCCGTGGCCCGGGCCGGCCGCTCACTGGGCGAGCTGGCCGCCGACGCCATGACGTCGCTGCCCCAGGTGCTGGTGAACGTGCGCCTCGACGAGCGCGACCCCGACCTCGTCGAGCGCCTCGCCGGCGACATCACCGCCGCCGAGCAGCGCCTCGGCGACGAGGGCCGGGTCCTGGTGCGGCCGTCGGGCACCGAGCCGCTCATCCGGGTCATGGTCGAGGCGCCCACCGAGGCGCGGGCGCAGCAGGAGGCCGACGAGCTGGCCGACGCCGTCCGCCGCCTGGCCGGCGGCTGAGTGCGCCCGCCGGTGCGCCCCGTCGCCCTCCTCGTGGCGGTGGCCGCGGTGCTCGCCTCGTGCGGCGAGGACGAGCCCGTCGCCACCGGCGCCGGGCCCGGCGGGGTCGAGCTGGCCGACGAGTACGTGGCCGTCGAGGTCACCGCCGGCGGCGAGCCCCGCCCCCTCGTGCCGGGCACCGAGCTGCGCCTCACCTTCGACGACGACCGGCTGGGCGCGTCCCTCGGCTGCAACCAGATGGGCGGCCCCTTCGAGGTCGACGGCACCCGGCTCGTCGTCGAGCAGCTGGAGACCACCGAGATGGGGTGCGAGCCCGCGCTCCACGACCAGGACCGGTGGTTCGCCGACTTCGTCACCAGCCGGCCGCAGCTGCTCACCAGCGGAGACGAGATCCAGCTGAACGACGGCTTCACCGCCGTGGTGCTGCGCGACGCCGACGTCGCCGCGCCCGACCTCCCGCTGCTCGGCACGACGTGGGAGGTCGACGGCTTCGTCGAGGGCACCGGTCCCGAGGGAACGGCGATGTCGATCGCCGTCGAGCGGCCCGGCACGCTCCGGCTCACCGACGAGCTGGTGGCCGTCGGCTTCGACGGGTGCGCCGAGCTGGCCGAGCCCGTGCCCTTCGCGCTGGACGGCGACCGGCTCACGTTCCCGGGGTCGGCGCCGGCGCCGGCGGCGGGCTGCGAGGGCGCCGCCGCCGAGCACGCCGCCCGCTACCGGTCGGTGCTCACCGGCGCGGTGACGTGGTCGGTCGACGGCGACCGGCTGACGCTGGTGGCCGAGGACGGGCGGGGCGCCACCTACCGCGCCGGTTCCTGATCAGACGCAGCGGTTGGTGAAGGTGCCGACGCCCTCGACGGTGGACGTGATGACGTCGCCCGGGCGCAGGAGCTGGCCCCGGGCCATGCCGACCCCGTCGGGCGTGCCGGTGAAGATGAGGTCGCCGGGCCGCAGCGTGAGGATGCCCGACAGGTACTCGATGAGCGCCGGCACGCCGAAGAACATGTCGCTCGTGGACGCGTGCTGGCGGCGCTCGCCGTTGACCTCGCACGTGAGGGTGATGTCGTCGGGGTCGTCGAAGGCGTCGGGGGAGACGAGGACCGGGCCGATCGGCCCGTAGGTGTCGCGGGACTTCGCCAGGTCGAAGTGGGGCGGCTTGGCGGCGAACTGCAGCGCCCGGTCGGAGATGTCCTGGCCGGCGGTGACGCCGGCGACGTGCGACCAGGCGTCGGCGGCGGCGATGTGCCGGCCACCGGTGCCGATGGCGACGACGAGCTCGACCTCGTAGTCGACGCTCTCCGCCTCGAGGGCCACGTCGGTGCCCGGCGCGCAGATGCAGGTGGGGAACTTGGTGAACACGACCGGCGCCGCCGGCTCGTCGGCCATCCCGGACTCGGCGGCGTGGGCCCGGTAGTTGAGGCCGATGGCGAACACGTTCGTCGGCCGGGGGACGGGTGGTCCCAGCTCCACGTCGGCCAGCCGGCCCTCGGGCGTGCGGTCGGCCAGGCCGGCGGCCAGCTCGTGGAGCCGGCCGTGGGCGGCCACGGCCGCCATCGGGTCGGGGCCCACGGCGCCGCCGGAGCACGCCTCGAGGTCGTGGTAGGCGTCGCCGTCGACGAGCACGGCGCGGCCGTCGACGTTGGCCAGGCGGAAGGTCATGGGGTGCCTTTCGTGGTCAGGAGGGAGCGGAGGGCGTCCGTGACGTCGGCGGGATCGCCGGCGGCGGCGACGAAGCGGTCGGGGCGCAGGAGCGCCACGGTGCCAGACGGGAGGGGACCGGGGTCGACGTCGGTCGTCCGCACCCAGCCCTGCAGGGCGGCGTCGACCTCGACGTCGGCGGCGGCGTCGCCGACCACGGCGAAGCGGTGGCCGAGCGCCTCGTCGTCGCCGATGCGCGGCTGGGGCCAGCGTCGCCCGACGAGGTCGTGGTCGCCGTGGCGGTAGGCGAGCTCGGTGCGGGGCAGCTCGGGCTGGGCCGCCGGCCGGTCGGCGGACATCGACGCGTCGCGGGCGGCGGCCACCTCCGGGTCGGTGGTGGAGATGATCCCGCCCATCTCCACCGCCAGCCGGGCGATGGCCCGCACGTGGGGTTCGCGCTCGGGCTGGTAGGTGTCGAGCAGGTCCTCGTCGGCGATCCCGTCGAGCACGAGGCCCAGCTTCCAGGCCAGGTTCGCCACGTCGCGGATGCCGCTGCACATGCCCTGGCCGAGGAACGGCGGCATCTGGTGGCAGGCGTCGCCGGCGAGCAGGAGCCGGCCGGCCCGCCAGCGCTGCGCCACGAGCGCGTGGAACCGGTACACGGCCGAGCGGATCACGTCGACGTCGCGACCGACCTCGACCCACGGCGAGAGCAGGTCGGCGACCGTCGCCGGCTCCTCGATGGCCGCGGGGTCGTCGCCATCGAGGAGCATGAACTCCCACCGGCGGTGCCGCCCCGCCGACGGGACGAACGTCGCCGGGCGGGCCGGGTCGCAGTACTGGATCGCCCGGTCGGGGAGCACGGGGTCGGCGCCGTCGCGCAGCACCGTGTCGAGGACGAGCCACGGCTGGTCGAAGCGCAGGTCGTCGAGGACGATGCCGGCGTGGCGGCGCACGGTCGAGCGGGCGCCGTCGCAGCCGACCAGGTAGCGGGCCCGGACCTCGACGGGAGCGCCGGTGGCCAGGTCGCGGCCGGTGACGGTGACCCCGTCGGCGTCCTCGACGATGGCGGTCACCTCGGTGCCGAGGCAGGTGCGGACGGAGGGGAAGCGGTCTGCTCCGCGCCACAGCGCCCGCTCCAGGTCGGGCTGGTGGAACATGAAGGTGCGGGGCCAGCCGTGGTGGGGCTGGTGGTCGCCCGCCTCGAAGCGCAGGAGCAGGCGGCCGTCGGCGCCCACGAAGTCCATGCCCGGCATGGTCGCCGTGGCGGGGAGGATCTCGTCGCTGAGCCCCACCGACTGGAAGATCCGCATGACCTCGCCGTCGAAGTGCGCGGCGCGGGGGAGCTGGTACACGTCGGTGGCCTGCTCGAGGACGACGACGGACACGCCGTCGCGACCGAGCAGGTTGGCCAGCGTGGCGCCCACCGGGCCGAACCCGACGACGGCCACGTCGCAGCTGGTCACCAGCGCACCTCGGTGAGGTCCGGGCCGACCACGACCTCGCCCTCGTAGCCGCCCCGGCGCACCTCGTCGACGAAGTCGTCGTAGCCGCGACGGGGCGGGGGGATGAGGTGGGTGAGCACGAGCCGGGGCATGCCGGCGCGCGCCGCCATGGCGCCGAGGTCGACCGCGTCCGCGTGGTAGGCGGCGAGCGCCTGGAGGTGGGCGTCGGCCCGGGTCGCCTCGGTGAGCGAGCGCAGGAACACCTCGTGCACGAGCACCTCCGCCCCCTCGGCGAGCCGCTCGACCTCGGCGCACACGGCCGTGTCGCCGCTGACGACGACGCCACCGTCGGGCCCGTCGATCCGGTAGGCGACGGCGGGCAGCACGGGCTCGTGGCGCACCGAGACCGCCCGCACGACGACGTCGTCGCGGCGCCAGACCTCGACCGGCTCCGGCGCGGCGGTGAACCGGTGCACGTCGACCGCCGGCGGCCCGCCGTGGCCGACGTGGGCCACCCGCACGTCGATGTCGTCGGCCCAGGGGTCGAGCGCCCGCTCGGCGAAGTCGGCGGCCGGACCGTCCGGCGCCACGATCGTCGTGCGGTGGGCGCCGCCGATCCAGCGGGTGAGCAGCAGGTCGGCGAGGCCGGTGAGGTGGTCGGAGTGGTGATGGGTGAGCAGGACGGCGTCGACGTCCTCGGGACGGGTCCCGGCCCCGGCGAGGCGCATGACGGTGGCCCGGCCGACGTCGACCTGCAGCGCCAGCCCGCCGGTGCGGACCAGCGTCCCGGGACCGGCCCGCTCGGGGTCGGGCACCGGCACGCCGGTGCCCGTGAGCACGACGGAGCTGGTCATCCCTCGGCGACCAGGTCCGGCGGGGCGAGGAGGTCGTCGGGGACCGGCGGGGCCCACGCGTACAGCGCCCGCCGGTCGGCGACGGCGGTGGCCCGCCAGGCGGCGTCGTCGGTGATGACGTCGAGGTCGGCGTAGTACTCGGCGAAGTTGCCCGCCGGGTCGCGCAGGTACCAGAACCAGTTGGAGCCGATGTAGTGGCGGCCCAGGCCCCACAGGTGGCGGTCGGGGTCGGCGGCGACCATGGCGTTGCCGCCCCGGCCGACCTCGTCGGCGTCGTCGACCATCCAGGACGTGTGGTGGAGCATGGGCACGGGGGCGCCCTGCACCAGCAGGTTGTGGTGGTCGGTGCTGCAGCGCAGGAACGCGGCGAGGCCGGTGATCTCGTCGCTGACCTTGAAGCCGAACCCGTCGGTGAACAGCCGCCGGGTGGCGTCGGGGTCGGGGGATCCGAGGACGACGTGGCCGAGCTTGCGGGGACGGACGGCCTCGGTGCGGTCGACGGCGGGCGCCCGCTCGTTCGACCGGGAGGGCGGTCCGCCGTTGACCGAGGTCGGCAGGCGATCGGCCACCGCCACCCGCACGCGCACGCCCGTGGGAGCGTCGACGACGACGAGGGCGTCGCCGTCGCGCTCGGGGCGGGCGCCGACGCTCGGGAGGTGGGACTCGAGCCGGTCGAGGTCGTCCTCGTCGTCGACGCCGAGGCCGAGCTCGACGAGCCGGCGCCGTGGCGCCTGCTCCAGGCGGAGCTGCTCGCCGCCGTCGGCGGTGGCGAACCCGGTGCCGCTCGGGGTGAGGCCGAAGTCGGCGTAGAAGGCCGCGCACGCCTCGACGTCGGGCACGGCGACGGTGATGGTGGTCAGGCGGTGCAGGCTCATCTCGCTCCTCGGGCGGTCGGGCGGTGCGGGGTGCGGCTCACGGACGACCTCGCACGCCGGCGATCGCCGCCTCGAGCACGGCCACCGGGTCGTCGTGGGGCGTGGTGTGCTCGATCAGGCCGGTGACCACGGCGACGAGGACGTCGCGCTCGAGCGGACCTGGCGCGACCTCGCCGGCGACCCGCCGGACCCAGCGGTCGCGCGCCACCAGGCACGCCGCCAGGGTGGCGTTGCGGGCGGCCACGCTCTGGACGGCGCCGCGGAGGGCGAAGGTGCGGCGGTGCAGCAGCACGTAGCGGCGCAGGCGCTCGACGGCCCCGGGGACGCGGTCGAGCTCGGCGAGCAGCGACCGGTAGGCCCGGTCGACGACGGCGGCGAACAGGTCGTCCTTGGTGGCGAAGTAGTAGTGCACGTTCGCCGGCGTCATGCCCGCCCGCTCGGCCACGGCGGCGACGGTGGTCGCCTCGAAGCCGTCGTCGGCGAAGGCGGCTTGGGCGGCGTCGAGGATCTCGGCCTCCCGCTCGGCGCGGGGGATGGTCTGTCGGTTCGTCGGCACCGCCCCTCCTGTTGACGTCAAGATAAGAGACCTCTTGAGCCATCGTCAAGAGGTTCCCGAGGCGGGACGGAGCCGCCGCGGCAGACTGGTCCGCCTATGTGTGGGATCGTCGCCGTCCTCCGGCGCCCCGTCGAGCGCACCGAGCTGCCGGCCGAGCCGACGCTCGCCGCGCTCGAGCGCGGGGTGCAGTCGCTGCAGGCCGCCATCGAGGCGGGCAGCGAGGCCGGCCCGGCCATCGACGCCATGCGGGCCGCCGCCACCGACCTCGAGCAGGTCGCCGCCGACCTGCACGGTCCCCGGGGCGTGCGGTTCCTGCTCACCGAGCCGGGAGCCGCCGGGCGCATCCGCGGGCTGGCCGAGACGCTGTCGCGCACCGTCGCCGCGCTCGACGCCGCCCTCGACCGGCTGGTCGTCGACGAGCACACCGAGGCCCGCAACGCGGCGTCGGTCCGCTGCAAGGACGCGGCGTGGAGCATCGCCCGCGATCGCCTCCGCACCGCCGACGGGGTGGCCGAGCTCGTCGGGCGCGACACCGGCTGGTCCGCCGTCGAGGCCTGCACCCAGATCGAGCAGTCGCTCTCGGCCATCGACCGCCTCGAGGTGCGGGGCCGCGACTCGGCCGGGATCCTCGTGCTCGTGCGCGACCACGGCCTCGACCCGGGCGACGCCGCCGTGTCCGGCCTCCTCGCCGGCCGAGCCGACGACCCGCTGCTGCGCTCCGGCGCCGTGCGGGTGGTGCCGACCGACGGCGGTGGCACGCTCCTCGCCTTCGCCTACAAGGCGGCGGCCGAGATCGGCGAGCTGGGCGACAACACCGCCGCCATCCGGGCCCAGGTCGTCGCCGACGAGCTGCTGCACCTCGCCATCTCGGGGCCCGATGCCAAGGCGGTCGTGCTCGGCCACACCCGGTGGGCCAGCGTCGGCATCATCTCCGAGGCCAACGCCCACCCCCTCGACTCCCTCGAGGCCGACCACGAGCCCGGCCCCTTCGTCACCGCCGCCCTCAACGGCGATGTCGACAACTTCGCCGACCTGAAGGCCAGCAACGGCCTGTCGATCCACGCCGAGGTCACCACCGACGCCAAGGTCATCCCCACGCTCGTGTCCCGGCGCATCGCCGCCGGCGACGACCACCTCGAGGCCTTCCGGGCCACCGTCGCCTCCTTCGAGGGATCGGTCGCGATCGCCGCCAGCA
This sequence comes from Acidimicrobiia bacterium, assembly GCA_046565885.1. GTDB lineage: Bacteria > Actinomycetota > Acidimicrobiia > Acidimicrobiales > Salinilacustritrichaceae > Salinilacustrithrix. The sequence continues at coordinate 17,156 of JBKHXT010000122.1, read as the reverse complement.
TCGCCGACCGGCCCAACGGGCTGGCGCTCGCCCTGCGTGGCTCGGGCCAGGCGCTCTACGTCGGCCTCGCCGACGACGCCTACGTCGTCGCGTCCGAGCCCTACGGCGTCGTCGAGGAGACCGACCGCTACGTGCGCATGGACGGCGAGACGCCGGCGAACCCCGACAACCCCAACGCCAGCCGGGGCCAGATCCTGCTGCTCGACGGCGACCGGGCCGGGTCCCTCGAGGGCATCACGCGCATCGCCTACGACGGCACCGAGCTGCCCGTCGGCGAGGACGACGTCGTCACCGCCGCCATCACCACCCGCGACATCGACCGGGGCGACTTCCCGCACTTCCTGCTCAAGGAGGTCACCGAGGCGCCCACCAGCTTCCACAAGACGCTGCGCGGCCGCCTGGTCGAGGACGGCGACGACCACCTGCGCATCGTGCTGCCGGACGAGTCGCTCCCCGCTGACGTCCGCCGCCGGCTGGCCGACGGGTCCATCACCCGCATCCTCGCCATCGGCCAGGGCACGGCGGCGATCGCCAGCCAGGGCCTGGCGGCCATGCTCGAGGACCTGGCCGACCGCCACGGCGTGCAGGTCGAGGCCGTGCCCGCCACCGAGCTCTCGGGCTTCCGGCTGCGGCCGGACATGAGCGACACGCTCGTCATCGCCACCAGCCAGTCGGGCACCACCACCGACACCAACCGCACGGTCGACCTCGTCCGGGCCCGGAAGGCCTCGGTCATCGCCATCGTGAACCGGCGCGGCTCCGATCTCACCGACCGGGCCGACGGCGTGCTCTACACGTCCGACGGGCGCGACGTGGAGATGGCCGTCCCGTCGACGAAGGCGTTCTACGCCCAGATCGCCGCCGGCACGCTGCTGGCCCTGGCCATCGCCTCCGAGTGGGGCGAGGCGCCCGACCAGGAGCTGCTGCGGGCGATGCGCGACCTGCCCGACGCCATGCGCCGCACGCTCGAGACCCGCCCGGCCATCGCCGAGGCCGCCCACGAGTGGTGCCCGCCCCGGCGGTACTGGGCGATGGTCGGCAACGGCACCAACCGCATCGCCGCCGAGGAGCTGCGGATCAAGCTCTCCGAGCTCTGCTACAAGTCGATCGCCTGCGACGCCACCGAGGACAAGAAGCACATCGACCTGTCCTCGGAGCCGCTGATCCTCGTGTGCGCGGCCGGCCTCAGCGGCTCGAACGTCGACGACGTCGCCAAGGAGGTGGCGATCTACCGGGCGCACAAGGCGGCGCCGATCGTCATCGCCACCGAGGGCGAGGGGCGCTTCGCCGCCGCCCTGTCCGTGCTGACCGTCCCCGAGACCCACGAGAAGCTGGCCTTCGTGCTCGCCACGATGGTGGGGCACCTGTTCGGGTACGAGGCGGCGCTCGCCATCGACGCCCAGGCCCTGCCGCTCAAGGAGGTGCGGGCGGCCATCGAGGGCGCCATCGAGTCCGGCGCCACCGACGGCGAGCGCGTCCTCGGCGCGCTGCGCCGCGAGGCGCTCGCCCCCGTCGCCCGCTTCTTCGACGGCCTGCGCGCCGGTCGCTACGACGGCCACCTCGAGGCGTCCACCGCGGTGCGGGCGGCGAACCTGCTGCGCTACGCCAGCGGGGCCATCCCCCTCGACGCCTACCAGCTCGACCACGGCAAGGTCGGCACGCCGTCGGTGCTGGTCGAGGACCTCACCGCCGCCCTCACCCGGGCCATCGACGAGCTCACCCGCCCCATCGACGCCATCAAGCACCAGGCCAAGACGGTCACCGTCGGCATCTCCCGCACCGACGAGTCGCTGCTCGAGGTGGCCCTCGTGCGCGCCGTGCTCGACGCCGGGGCGCCCCGCGACCGGCTCACCTACAAGAACCTGCGCACCCTCGCCGACGTGTCGCCGGCCATCGAGGAGGTCACCGGCTACACCCGGTACCGCATCGAGGGCCCCATCGACGACCGCGACGGCGCCACCATCACGGTGGTCGACCGGGGCGGCATCGCCCGCGACCTGCCGCTGCGCACCGAGCAGAACCCGGTGCTGCGGGGCACGAAGCACCAGGTGGCCACCGATCAGGAGCTGCTGGTCGGCCGGGGGCGCAGCGACGACCGCACCATCGTGATCGTCCCCGAGGTGAAGGACGGCGCCACCACGGGCATCACGCTGCTGCACGTCCGCTTCGCCGATCGCCTCTCGGCGGCCGCCGCCCGCGGCGTGCTGTCCGGCTACCGCCGCCGGCTCGCCGAGCTGCGCGACGCGGTCACCGAGACCGAGCCGACGTTCCGTGACGACCTCCTCGCGGAGGTGCCGGTGGTCGACCTGCTCACCCAGCCGGTGGGCGCCCTGGCCGACCGCTGGCGGACCTGAGGCCGCCGTGCCCGGCGTGGTGGGGATCGGCATCGACCTCGTCGACGTCGACCGCTTCCGCGCGTCGCTGGCCCGCACGCCGTCGATGCGGTCCCGCATGTTCACCGACGACGAGCGCGCCTACGCCGAGACGGCCTCCGACCCGGCCGAGCGCTACGCCGCCCGCTTCGCCGCCAAGGAGGCGGTCATGAAGGCGCTCGGCGTCGGGCTCGGGGCGTTCGGGTTCCACGACGTCGAGGTCCGGCGCGAGGACGGCGGGCGCCCCTCGCTCCACGTCGCCGGCGCCGCCGCCGCCCTCGCCGCCGAGCGGGGCGTGGTGGCGTGGCAGATCAGCCTCACGCACACCGCCACGTCGGCGGGCGCCGTGGTGGTGGCGCTGGCCTAGCGGTCCTCGTCGCCGGCGGTCGGCAGGAGGTCGGGCCGCAGCCGGGCCTCGGCGTGGCCCCGCAGCTCGCCGGGGATGGGCACCGCCCGCCGGCTCACCGTGTCGAGGGCGATGTCGACCACCTCGAACGCCACGAGCAGCTCCTCGGCGTCGAGGTCGTAGGCCCACATCAGCCGGTGGGTGACCTTGTCGAACAGCTCGACCACGCAGCCGAAGGACTGGATGCGGTCGCCGAGGCGGGGCAGGCGCGAGATCGCCATGCGGTGCTCCATCGTCGCCCAGCCGACGACCTCGCCGTTCGGGCCGGCGTGCAGCGTCGGTCCGGTGGCGCCCTCCAGCGGCTCACCGCCCCACAGGAGCATGGGCCCGTTCCCGGGGTCGTAGCCGCCGTCGGGCCGGCACTCCTCGGCCTCGATGCGGCGGGGGTGGCGCATGGCGAGCAGCGGGTCGGCCTGCAGCTCGGCCAGCGTCGGCGCGGCGGCGAGCGGCTCGGTGTCGAGCGAGATGGTGCGGGGCCGGCCGTGCTCGGGGATGTCGCCGCGGCCCTCGACCGCCGGCGGCCACTCGGCCACGACGTCGCCGCCGCTCGTGGCCTCGAGCCGGTGCACGAAGCTGGCGGCCAGGTCGCCGGACCCCGTGTTGCGCAGCTCGTGGTACACCCGCAGCGAGCCGCCACCGGCGGCCAGCACCGCGCTGCGGACCTCGAGCTCGGCGCCCAGCAGCTGCTCGTTGAAGTGCCGGGTGTAGACGTCGACGGCGTCGACGGCGAGGTCGCCCTCGCCGCCGAGGTCGCGCACCACCGCCTCGCTGGCCGCACGGGCGGCCACGCCGTACCAGCGGACGTTCATGTGGCCGAGGTGGTCGATCATGTCCTCGGTCACCGTCGTGCGGTGGGTGGTGCGGAGCTCGGTCATGGGGGCGGGATCCTCCTGGGGGACCGGCCGACGGTAGCGACCGGGCCCGGGGGCTCCCGAAGCCGCGGCGCACGGGTGGCAGGCTGGCGGGCGTGCTGCCCGTCCTCTCCGTCGCCGAGGTCCAGGCGGTCGACGCCGAGGCCCCGGAGCCGGTGGAGGTGCTCGTCGACCGGGCCGGCGCCGCCGTGGCCCGTGCCGCCCTCGACCTGCTCGGCGGGGCCTACGGCCGACGGGTCGTCGTCCTGGCCGGGCCGGGCAACAACGGCGCCGACGGACGGGTTGCCGCCGAGCGGCTCCGCCGTCGGGGCGTGCGCACGACCGTCATCGAGCTCGGCGACGCCCCGGCCGTGCTGCCCGAGGCCGACCTGGTCATCGACGCCGCCCTCGGCACCGGTGTGCGCCGCCCGCACGAGGCCCCGGACGCCGGCGCCGCCCTCGTCCTCGCCGTCGACATCCCGTCCGGGATCACCGGTGACACCGGCGAGGCGCTCGGGTCGCCGATGCGCGCCGACCTCACCGTCACCTTCGCCGCGCTGAAGCCGGGCCTGCTGCTCGGCGACGGCCCGGCGCACACCGGCGCGATCCGCATCGCCGACATCGGCCTCGACGTGTCCCGGGCCCGCACCCACCTCCTCGACGACGCCTCCGCCGCCGCCCTAATGCCCCGACGCCGCGTGGACGCCCACAAGTGGCGCCAGGCGGTGCTCGTCGTGGCCGGCAGCCCGGGGATGACCGGCGCCGCGTCGATGGCCGCGGAGGCGGCGCAGCGCGCCGGAGCCGGCATGGTCCGCCTCGCCTCGCCGGGCGCCGGGCACGCCGCCGACGTGCCGCGGGAGGTCGTCACCGTCGACGTCGACGAGCAGCGCTGGGCGGCCGAGCTGCTCGACGACCCCGGCAAGGTCCACGCCGTGGCGATCGGGCCCGGCCTCGGCACGTCGCTCGCGACCCGCCACCAGATCCGCACCTTCGTCGCCGGCATCGACCGCCCGGTGGTCGTCGACGGCGACGGCCTCACCGCCCTCGGCCAGGACGCTGCCACCGTGCTCGCCGGCCGGTCGGCGGCCACCGTCCTGACGCCGCACGACGGCGAGCTCGAGCGGCTCACCGGCCACCGGCCCGGGCCCGACCGGATCGGCGAGGCGCGTGACCTCGCCGCCCGCACCGGTGCGGTCGTGCTGCTCAAGGGCCCGACCACCGTGGTCGCCGCCCCCGACGGCGACGTGCGCCTCGTGCGCTCGGGCGACGAGCGCCTCGCCACCGCCGGCACGGGCGACGTGCTCACCGGCATCGTCGCCGCGCTGCTCGCCGCCGACCTCGATCCGCTCGACGCCGCCGCCGTCGGCGCCCACCTGCACGGGCTGGCCGGCCGGGCGGCGCCCCGGGTCGGGGCCGTCGCCTCCGACGTCATCGACGGGATCCCGACGGCGTCGTCGCACCTGCGGGGGGACGCCGGGTGAGCGCCGATCCCGCGCTCGGCGGCTCCGTCGCCGACGTCGACCTCGACGCCATCGCCCACAACGTCGCCGTGCTGCGCGAGCGCGCCGGCGCCGCCCAGCTGTGCGCCGTCGTGAAGGCCGACGGCTACGGCCACGGCGCGGTGCCGGTCGCCCGGGCGGCGCTCGCCGCCGGTGCCACCTGGCTCGGCGTCGCCCAGGTCGAGGAGGGCCGCGCTCTGCGGGCCGCCGGCGTCGACGCGCCCGTCCTCGTGCTCAGCGAGTGCGCCACCGACGACCGCGCCCTCGACCTCGCGCTCACCTGCGGCCTCCACCTCACCACCTACCGCCCCGCGTTCCTCGACGCCCTCTCGGCGCGGGCCCGGGCCCTCGGCGTGCCGTCGGTCCCCGTGCACCTCAAGGTCGACACCGGGATGCGCCGGGTCGGCTGCGAGCCCCACCAGGCGGTCGGGCTGGCGCAGCGCATCGTCGACGACCCCCACCTCCGCCTGGCCGGCACGATGACCCACCTCGCCGTGGCCGACGAGCCGGGCAACCCCACCACCGGCGCCCAGCTGGGCCGGTTCGAGGCCGTGCTCGCCGAGCTCGACGCCGCCGGCATCGACCCCGGCCTGCGCCACGCCGCCAACTCGGCGGCGACGCTCATCCACCCTCGGGCCCACCTCGACCTGGTGCGCACGGGCATCGCGCTGTACGGCATCCCGCCGGCGCCGGTGCTCGAGGGCGTCGCCGACCTGCGCCCGGCGATGCGCTGGACGTCCACCGTCCGGTTCGTGAAGGCGGTCGGCCGCGGCGAGGCGGTGTCGTACGGGCACCGCCACGTGTTCCCCGAGCCCACCGTCGTCGCCACGGTGCCGGTGGGCTACGCCGACGGCGTGCGCCGGCGGCTCGGCCTGGTCGGCGGCGAGGTGCTGGTCCGGGGGCGCCGTTGCCCGATCGTGGGCGTCGTGACCATGGACCAGCTCGTGGTCGAGGTGGGCGACCTGCCCGTCGAGGTCGGCGACGAGGTCGTGCTGGTCGGAGCCCAGGGCGACGACGAGATCACCGCCACCGAGGTCGCGCTCCGCCTCGACACCATCGCCTACGAGATCACCTGCGGGGTGAGCCCCCGGGTCGTCCGCCGCCACCACGGCGGGCCGGCGTGATCACCGACGTCGACGGCGTGCGGGTCGGGCACTGGACCGACCCCGACGCGCGCACCGGCTGCACGGTCGTGCTGCTGCCGGAGGGGACGGTGGCGTCCGGCGAGGTCCGGGGCGGTGCGCCCGCGACGCGGGAGTTCGCCCTGCTCGACCCGACGCGGATGGTCTCCCGCGTCGACGCCGTCGTGCTCAGCGGCGGCTCGGCCTTCGGCCTCGCCGCCGGCGACGGCGTGATGGCGCTGCTGGCGGAGCGGGGGGTCGGGTTCGAGACGGCCGGCGGGGTCGTCCCCATCGTCGTCGGGATGTCGCTGTACGACCTGACCGTCGGCGACGGCCGCGTCCGCCCGACCGCCGCCCACGGCCGGCTCGCCGCCGAGGCGGCGGCCACGGGTCCGGTCGAGGTCGGCCCGGTCGGGGCCGGCACGGGCGCCACCGTCGCCAAGTGGCGGGGCGCCGAGCACCGCCGACCGGGCGGGCTGGTCACCGCCACCGCCCGGGGCGACGACGGCCTCGTGGTCGCCGCCCTCGTCGCCGTGAACGCCTTCGGCGAGCCCGGCGCCAGCCCCCTCGACGTGGTGCAGGGGACGGTCCGCGGCTCCGACATCACGCCCGGCCAGAACACCACCATCGGCGTGGTGGCCACCAACGCCCGCCTCGACAAGGTCGGCTGCCACCTGCTCGCCCAGGCCGCCCACCACGGGCTGGCCCGGGCGGTGTCGCCGTCGCACACGGCGGTCGACGGTGACGCCTTCGTGGCCGCCGCCACCGGGGCGGTGGAGGCCGAGCCGGCGGTGGTGCGCAACCTCGCCGTCGCCGCCGTCAGCGAGGCGATCCTGGGCCTGGCCACGGCTGGTGAGCGCTCCGAGCACCCGCGGTAGCGTTGCGGTCGTGTTGCGGCCGTCGCTCGCTCGCGCCCGATCGGGCCCCTCGGCATGATGCTGCGCGCCCGGACGACCGGCGTCGACCAGACCCGGGCGCTGGCCGCGGCCATCGCCGAGCTCGCCACCGCCGGCGACGTCCTGCTCCTCTCCGGTGAGCTCGGCGCCGGCAAGACCGCCTTCGTGCAGGGCTTCGGCGACGGCCTCGGCGTCGAGGACCGCATCACCAGCCCGACCTTCACCCTCGCCCACCACTACGACGGTGGCCGGCTCTCGATGCACCACCTCGACGTCTACCGCCTCGAGCGGCTGGCGGAGATGGAGGACATCGGCGTGTCCGAGCTGCTCGACGGCGACGGCGTGCTGCTCATCGAGTGGGGCGACGCCGTGGCGCCCGCCCTCCCGCAGGACTACCTCGAGGTCGCCCTCACCTACGGCGAGGGCGACGACGACCGCGAGCTCGAGCTGCGCTGCGTCGGCGGCCGCTGGTCGGCCCGCCACCGCTCGCTCGTCGAGCACCTGCAGCCCTGGGTGGTCTCGTAGTGCTCATCCTCGGCGTCTCCACGTCCACCAAGCAGGTGGGCGCCGCCATCGGCGGCCACGAGGGCGTGCTCGCGTCCTCGCACTCGGCCCGGGGCAAGCGCCACGCCGAGAACCTCGCCCCCTCCATCGACTTCGTGCGCCGCCAGGCGCGGGTGGAGCTCGACGAGATCTCCGTCGTCGCCGTCGACGTCGGGCCCGGCCTGTTCACCGGGCTGCGGGTGGGCATCGCCGCGGCCAAGGCGACCGCCCACGCCCTGCGCGTGCCGATGATCGGCATCTCCAGCCTCGACCTGCTCGCCTGGCCGGTCCGCCACACCTCCCGAGAGATCGTGGCCGTCATCGACGCCCGCCGCGGCGAGGTCTTCACCGCCCGCTACCGGCCCACGCCGGGCGGCGTGCAGCGGCTCGCCGAACCCATCGTGTGCGGCCCCGACGACCTGCGGGCCGAGCTCGAGGCCGACGGCCACGATTACCTCGTCGTGGGCGACGGCGGGCTGCGCTACGCCGAGATGCTCGAGGACATCGTCTCGGTCGAGATCGCCGAGCAGCACCTGGCCTACCCGAGCGCGGCGTCGCTCGTGCAGCTCGCCCACGCCAAGGCGATCCGCGAGGACTTCGTCCAGCCCTGGCAGCTCGAGCCGCTGTACCTGCGCCCGCCGGACGCCGAGATCAACTGGTCCACCCGCGAGGGCCTGGCACCGGGGGGCTCGCGCTGATGGTCGCCGAGGCCGACGTCCGCCACGGCGTGGTGCCGCCCAGCGCGCCGGTCCGCATCGGGCCGATGCGCCGCCGCCACCTGCGCGGCGTGCTGCGCATCGAGGAGCAGGTGAACCCGCGGCCGTGGTCGCTCAGCCTGTTCATGTCGGAGCTGCGCTACACCGAGAGCCGGGCGTACCTCGTCGCCCGCGTCGGCACCGACATCGTCGGCTACGCCGGGCTGATGCTGGTGGCCGGCGACGGCCACGTCACCAACGTCGGCGTCGACCCCGCCCACCGACGCCAGGGCATCGCCACCCGGTTGCTCCTCGAGCTCGCCCGTCGGGCCCTCGAGGAGGGCGCCGAGGCCCTGACGCTGGAGGTCCGGGTCGCCAACGAAGGGGCCCAGGCGCTGTACCGCCGCTTCGGGTTCGTGCCCGCCGGCGTGCGCAAGGGCTACTACGCCCAGGCGGGCGCCAACGAGGACGCCCTCATCATGTGGGCCACCGACATCGACACCCCCGAGTACCGGGCCCGCCTGCTCGACATCGAGTCGTCGCTGCCCACCCCCACGCTGCTGGAGGCCACGTGACCGCCGACCGAGACCTCTCCGCCGTGCGCACCGTCCTCGGCATCGAGAGCTCCTGCGACGAGACCGCCGCCGCCGTGGTGCGCGACGGGCGGGTGCAGCTGTCGTCGGTGATCTCCAGCCAGGTCGACCGCCACGCCCGCTACGGCGGTGTCGTGCCGGAGATCGCGTCCCGCGCCCACGTCGAGATGCTGAACCCGGTCATCGCCGAGGCCATCGTGCAGGCCGGCATCGCCGATGCCGAGATCGACGCCGTGGCCGCCACCAACGGCCCCGGCCTCGTCGGCTCCCTGCTCGTCGGCGTGTCGGCGGCCAAGGCCCTGGCGCTGGTGTGGGACGTGCCGTTCATCGCCGTCAACCACCTCGAGGCCCACCTCTACGCCGCCATGCTCGAGGACCCGACCTTCGAGCTGCCCGTGGTCGTGCTGCTCGTCTCCGGCGGCCACACGATGATCGTCCACTGGGAGGACCACGGCCGCTACACGGTGCTCGGCGGCACCATCGACGACGCCGCCGGCGAGGCCTACGACAAGGTCGCCCGCTACCTCGGCCTCGGCTACCCCGGCGGCCCCGTGATCGACCGCATCAGCCTCGACGGCGACCCGGAGGCCATCGCCTTCCCCCGGGCGCTGCCGGACCGGCCCTACGACTTCTCGTTCTCCGGCCTGAAGACGGCCGTCGTCAACCACGTGCGCAAGCACCCCGACGTCACGGCCGAGGACGTGGCCGCCTCGTTCCAGGAGGCCGTCGTCGACGTGCTCGTCACCAAGACCCGCCGCGCCGCGGCGGACGTGGGCGCCAAGGGCATCAGCATCGGCGGCGGGGTGGCGGCGAACAGCCGCCTGCGCGAGCAGGTCCTCACCGCCTGCGCCGAGGACGGCCTGGCCGCCTACCTGCCCGACCGCGCCAACTGCACCGACAACGCGGCGATGGTGGCCGCCGCCGGCTGGTGGCGCCTGCAGCGCGAGGGCGCCTCGCCCCTCGACACCGGCGCCGACCCCGGCCTCGGCCTCATCTCCGCCGGCTAGTCGAGCCCGGCTAGCGGGCGGGCGTCCCGTCCGGGTCGTCGGGGCGGTCGTCGTCCCGGCGGTCGTCGTCCCGGGGGTCGTCGTCCCTGAGGTCGTCGGGGCCCGAGTCCTGCTTGGCCTTCTCGAGGTTGCGGTCCACGGCGTCGCCGACCTTGTCGAGCTTGTCCCGGTACCTCCCGCCGGTCCGCTGATCGATGGTCGTGGTCGCCTTGTCGACGGCGCCGCTGATCTTGTCGGCGTTCTTCGCCGCCAGACCCTTGGCCTTGTCGATGTTCTCCTTGGTGGCGAGCTTCCTCACGTTGCGCAGCAGGCCCATGTCGTGCTCCTCGTGGTCGGGCGGCACCGGTCCGTACCCGGGGCCGCCGATAGCGTCGCACCTCGTGGACCTCGACGCGCCGCTGTCCGTCGACGACGTCGACCTGACGTCGCTGGTGCTCGCCCGCAACGACGCCCACCCCGACGGCGACTGGTGGTTCGACCCCCGCTCGGGCGAGTGCCTCTACCTCGGGGTCGACGACGACGCCGACCTTTCGGCCCTCGTGTCCGGCGTCCACGTGGTGGTCCCGCGCGAGCCGCAGCCGGCGGGCGACGTCGACGACTTCCTCGTCTCCCCGGAGGCCGAGGAGCTCGACGGCGAGGTGCTGGCCCGCCTGGTCGACGCCCGCCGGGGCAAGGGCGGCCTGCGCCGCTTCCGCGAGGTCGTGCCCCGCACCGAGGCGGCCGACGCCTGGGGCCGGTTCACGCTGCGGCGCGAGTCGGTGCGGGCCATCGACTGGCTGCTCGAGCGGGGCCTGGTCGACCCGGCGTCGGCTCGCCGGCGGCGGGCCGAGCTCTCCAGTGGTGGGTCCGGGCTCGCCGGGGATGACGACGGCTGACCTGGGTACGGTCCGGGGCGATGGGTGACGACGACGATCCCCAGGACCTCACCGGCGTGCTGCCGGTGTCGCGCCCGCAGCTGACCGACCTGCTCGAGGGCGAGCCCACGCCGCCCTTCGCCTTCCTCGTCGTGCTCACCGGCTCGGCCCGGGGGACCACCCTGGTCGTCGACCGCCTGCCGGTCGAGCTCGGCCGGTCGCCCGACGCCGACCTCGTCCTCGCCGACGACACGGTCTCGCGCCGCCACGCCGTGCTCCGGGGTGACCGCGAGTGCCTCGAGATCGAGGACCTGGGCTCCTCGAACGGCACCGCCATCAACGGCAACCGCATGGCCGGGGCCCTCACCCTCCTCGACGGCGACCTCGTCAGCTTCGGCTCGGCCACGGCGCTCGTGAAGCGGGTCGGTTAGCACTCAGCGCTTGCGAGTGCCAACGGTCTCCGTTACGGTTAGCACTCGTCCGAATCGAGTGCTAACCGCGTCACCATGGAGGCGCCACCGATGAACCTGCAGCCCCTCGAGGATCGCATCGTCGTCCGTCCGAGCGAGTCCGAGGAGACCACGGCCAGCGGCCTGGTCATCCCCGACACCGCCAAGGAGAAGCCCCAGCAGGGCGAGGTCCTCGCCGTCGGGCCGGGCAAGCGCTCCGAGCAGACCGGCGAGCTGATCCCGGTCGACGTCAGCGTCGGCGACACCGTCGTCTACAGCAAGTACGGGGGCACCGAGATCTCCTCGGGCGGCGAGGACCTGCTGATCCTCAACGCCCGCGACGTGCTCGCCATCGTCAAGTAAGGGAACGCATCACATGGCAAAGATCCTGAAGTTCGGCGACGACGCGCGCCGGTCCCTCGAGGCGGGCGTGAACCGCCTGGCCGATTCGGTCAAGGTGACCATCGGCCCGAAGGGCCGCAACGTCGTCCTCGAGAAGAAGTTCGGTGCGCCGACCATCACCAACGACGGCGTGTCCATCGCCCGTGAGGTCGAGCTCGACGACCCGTTCGAGAACATGGGCGCGCAGCTGGTGAAGGAGGTGGCCACCAAGACCAACGACATCGCTGGCGACGGCACCACCACCGCCACCGTGCTCGCCCAGGCGCTTGTCCACGAGGGCCTGCGCAACGTCACCTCCGGCGCCTCGCCGATGCAGCTGAAGAAGGGCATCGAGGCCGCGGTCGCCGCCGCCGTCGAGGCCATCGCCGACCAGGCCACCGAGATCGACGACAAGAGCGAGATCGCCCAGGTCGCCGCCATCTCCGCCGCCGACCCGGCCATCGGCGAGGTCCTCGCCGACGCCATCGACAAGGTCGGCAAGGACGGCGTGGTCACCGTCGAGGAGTCGAACACCTTCGGCATGGACCTCGAGTTCACCGAGGGCATGCAGTTCGACAAGGGCTACCTGTCGCCCTACTTCGTCACCGACCCCGACCGCCAGGAGGCCGTCCTCGAGGATCCCTACATCCTCCTGTTCGGCTCCAAGATCTCCTCGGTCCAGGACGTGCTCCCGGTCCTCGAGAAGGTCATGCAGTCGGGCAAGCCGCTGGTGATCATCGCCGAGGACGTCGAGGGCGAGGCCCTGGCCGTGCTCGTGGTCAACAAGATCCGCGGCACCTTCAACTCGGCCGCCGTCAAGGCCCCCGGCTTCGGCGAGCGCCGCAAGGCGATGCTGCAGGACATGGCCATCCTCACCGGTGGCCAGGTCATCTCCGAGGAGGTGGGCCTCAAGCTCGAGAACACCACCCTCGACCTGCTCGGCACCGCCCGCAAGGTGATCATCACCAAGGACGAGACCACCATCGTCGAGGGCGGCGGCACCGAGGCCGACGTCGCCGGCCGCATCGAGCAGATCAAGCGCGAGATCGAGGACACCGACTCCGACTGGGACCGCGAGAAGCTCCAGGAGCGCCTCGCCAAGCTCAGCGGCGGCGTCGCCGTGGTCCGCGTGGGCGCCGCCACCGAGGTGGAGCTCAAGGAGAAGAAGCACCGCATCGAGGACGCCCTGTCGGCCACCCGTGCGGCCATCGAGGAAGGCGTGGTCGCCGGCGGCGGCACCGCCCTGCTCCGGGCCCGCGGCGCCGTGCAGAAGGTCATCGACGGCCTCGAGGGCGACCAGCAGACCGGCGCCCGCGCCGTCTACACCGCCCTGGCCGCCCCGGCTCGCCAGATCGCGGTCAACGCCGGCCTCGAGGGCGCCGTCGTGGTCGAGGCGGTCGAGCGGGAGACCGGCGGCAACGGCTTCAACGCCGCCACCGGCGAGTACACCGACCTGGTGAAGGCCGGCGTCATCGACCCGGCCAAGGTCACCCGTGCGGCGCTGCAGAACGCGGCGTCGATCGCCGCCATGGTGCTCACCACCGAGTGCCTGGTCGCCGACCAGCCCGAGCCGGAGCCGGCGATGCCGGGCGGCGGCATGGGCGACATGGGCGGCATGGGCGGCATGGGCTTCTAGCCACCCTCCCCCTGATCACCCCAGATCCGGACAGCGCCGGGCCCTCGTGGCCCGGCGCCTGCCGTTTTCGGCGGGCCCATCGGTAGCCTCGGCGCCGTATGGACATCCCGCCCCCGGATCCGCAGAAGCTGCTCGACCACTGGATGGAGTGGGAGAAGGGCGAGATCGCGCCCGGCGAGCTGATGAAGCAGCTCAAGATGGGCGGGATGCGCCAGCTGCTCGAGCAGCTCGCCGCCGGCGACGGAGCCGGCGGGGAGACCGTCGGTGACGTCATCGGCTGAGGCCGAGCCGACCGCCGGCGACGCGGTGCCCGGCCGGGGCGGCCCCCAGCGCATCCCCCGGCCGCCGGGCACGCGCCCGGGTGAGGCGCCCCCGTGGGCGTCGCTGCCCGAGGACGCCCGGCGCCTCTCGCTCGACCACGTCCGCCGGGCCCTGGCCGACGGGCCGACGCCGCGGCGCTCGCCCGTCGAGGCGGTGACGTCGAAGTTCTCGGCCGTGCTGGCGCCGCTCTACGAGCACGACGGCGAGGTCCACGTCGTGCTCACCCGCCGGGCCTGGCACATGCGCTCCCACACCGGTGAGGTCAGCTTCCCCGGCGGCAAGCAGGAGCCGGGCGAGACCCTCTGGGAGACCGCGCTGCGGGAAACGCGCGAGGAGGTCGCCCTCGACCCGTCGTCGGTCGAGCAGGTGGGCGAGCTGCACCACCTGGCCACGGTCACGAGCCGGGCGTCGATCGTCCCCTTCGTCGGCGTGCTGACCGAGCGGCCCCAGCTGCACCCGAACCCGGACGAGGTCGACGCCGTGCTCCACGTGCCGCTGTCCGAGCTGCTGCACCCGGACACCTACCGCCAGGAGCGCTGGGGCGTGCCCGGCCTCGACCGGCCGATCCACTTCTTCGAGATCGTCGGCGACACGATCTGGGGCGCCACCGGTTCGATGCTGGTCGACCTGCTCACCCGCCTGACGGCACCGCTCGGTCAGTCGACGTAGGCGAACATCCCGTCCACCATCGTGTGGGGGATGCCGGCGACCGCCTCGGCGACGTCGGTGCCGGCGTGCTCGCCCGTGCGCTGCATGCCGTGGTCGGCGAGCAGGACGACGGCCGTTCGCTCGAGCACGCCCCGCCGCTCGACGGCGGCGAGGAGGCGGCCGAGGCGCTCGTCGCTGTCGCGCACCGCCGCCCGGACCACGGGGGAGTGGGGCCCGCCCTCGTGGCCGGACTCGTCGGTGAGGGCGAAGCTGCAGAAGGCGAGGTCGGGCACGGGGTGGTCGTCGGCCCAGAAGGCGAGCGCGCACCGCAGGGCGGTCTCGTCGACGCTCGACATGAAGCGGTAGCGGTCCGAGCGCGCCCACCACTCGCCGTCCCGGGGGAAGTCCTGGTCGCGGCGGGCCGCCGGCAGCCGCTCGCCGGCGCCCATGGCCCGGAACGACGACCAGTCGGCGCCACGATCGCAGAACTCGTGGGTGGCGCCCGTCCACGCACCTGGCCGGGTGCGGTGGATGGCCTCGTGCAGGGTCTCGACGTCGGCCCCGATGTGCGACGACGCCGAGAACATCTGCGACAGGTCGAGCAGGTTGCGGTGCTCGCCGCTGGTCGCGCACCGCCACTCGTTGTGGAGCACCCCGGAGTGCCCCGGCATGGCGCCGGTGCCGAGGGTCGTGTGGTTGGCCAGCGTCGCCGACGGGTACGACGCCAGCATCCCGTGGGCGAAGCCGGTGCCGCGCTCGACGAGCCCGGTGGCGTTCGGCGCGTCGCCGTCGTCGATGGCGGCCCGCAGCTCGTTGGCGTTCAGGCCGTCCCACAGCACCACGAGCACGTGGTCGGCGGTGCCGGCGACGGCGGGCAGCATGCGGCCGTCCTGGCGGGCGAGCAGAAGGTCGTCGCGCACCTCGCCGAAGCGGTCGCGGCCCCGGCGGGTCGCCACGCCGGCGAGGGCGGCCACGGTGGGGGCGACGTCGACGGTGCGGGCGTGGGCGTCGACCCAGCCGTCGGCCCGCACGCCCGGTCCGGCGAGCAGCAGCGGCGCCCGGCGCTGCACGGTGCCGAGCGACCCGTGCTCGCCGATGTTGCCGTGGAAGCGGTGGGCGGCGGCGTGGACGACCGCGAGGTCGGGCGCGTGGGGGCTGTCGAAGAGCTGGGCCACCTCGTCGTGGGCGTGCGGGCGGGCCTCCTCGGCCGGGCGGGGCACCCCGGCGGCGAGCTCGGCGTCGAGCCCGACGAAGCGGGTCGCGTCGCCGTCGGCCAGCGGGTCGGCGCCCTCGACCCGGACGACGCCGGTGCCGTCGGGCCCGTGGGTGAACGTGACCGACCCCCGGGCCGAGGCGGCCCGGTAGGCGTCGCCGTCCCGGCGCAGCACGCAGTCGACGAGGTGCCCGAGCGCCGGGTCGGTCAGCGCCGCCTCGAGCGCCTCGATGCGCGCCTCCCGCCCCTGCACGACGGCAGCGTGCCACAGGGGCGCGCCGGCGCGAGGCCCACGTAGCCTGCCGCCCGTGATCGTCGCCTTCGTCCTCATCGAGGCCCGCCCGGACGCCATCGCCGAGCTCGGCCACGCGCTGGCCGACACCGAGGGCGTGCGCGAGGCCCACTCGGTGGCCGGCTCCGACGTCGACCTCGTCGCCGTCCTCGCCGTGCCCGATCACGAGGCGATCGCCACCGCCGTCACCGAGCGCATCTCCAAGCTCGACGGCGTCCTGAACACGACGACGATGATCGCCTTCCGGCAGTACTCGACCGCCGAGCTCGACGCCTCCTACGACGACTTCGTCGGATAGGGGCGGGCGGGCCGGTCGGCCCGCTGGCAGGCTGGGCGCCGTGCGCATCCTGATCCACGGGGTGACCGGGTCGGGCAAGACGACGCTCGCCCGGGCGATCGGCGAGCGGACGGGCATCCCGTGGCACTCGGTCGACGACGAGATCGGCTGGCTCCCCGGGTGGGTCGAGCGACCGGTGGAGGAGCAGCGGGCGCGGGCGGCGGCGCTCGTGGCCGGTGACGACTGGGTGCTCGACTCGTCCTACGGGCGCTGGCGCGACGTCGTGCTGCCCCGGGTCGACCTGATCGTCGCCCTCGACTACCCGCGCGCCGTGTCGCTGCGGCGGCTGCTGCGCCGGACGGCCCGGCGGGTGATCACCGGCGAGCTCGCCTGCAACGGCAACCGCGAGACGCTGCGCCTGGCGGTCAGCGACGACTCGATCCTGCGCTGGCACTTCCGCTCCTTCGCCAAGAAGCGGGACCAGATCGACGCCTGGGAGGCCGAGGGCCGGGCGATGGTGCGGCTGCGGTCGCCGGGCGAGACCGAGCGCTGGTTGGCGACCCTCGGTCCGGCGGCCGTCGACCGGCCGGCGCCCTGACGCCGGGTCAGGTCCCCGCACCCGCCGCTCGCAGCCGATCGCACAGCTGGTCGATCGCCGCCCGGTCACCCCGGGGGACGTCCGGCGAGCGCTGGATGTCGACGGCACCGAGGCCGTGCAGCGCCGGCGGGGCGCCCGGGTAGCGCGGCGCCAGGTGCACGTGGAGGTGGGGCACCCGGTCGCCGAACACGAAGGCGTAGACGTGCTCGACGCCGGCGACGTCGCGGAGCGCCCGGCTCAGCCGGTTCACCACGAGCCCGAGGCGAGCCGCTTCCTCGTCGGTGAGGTCACCGAGCCGGGCCACGTGGCGGCGGGGCTCGACCATGAGGTAGCCGAGGGCGGCGTCGGGTTCGTCCAGCGGCTGCGTGTGGCCGGCGTAGACGACGTCGTCGAGGTGGAGGACGCCTCCGGGCACGTCGTCGCCTCGGGCCTGCTTGTCGCAGATGAAGCACGCGGCGGCCGTTGCGGGCTCCACCGGGCGGACAGTACGGCGTCGACGGGCGC
>JBKHXT010000121.1:0-6783 GCA_046565885.1 Acidimicrobiia bacterium | reverse complement strand
TCGAGTCGGAGTTCAACGTGGTCACGGTCAGCACCGGCGGCCGGGCGCCGGTGCCCGAGCCCCGGCTGTCCGTCACCACCAGCGCCTGCGGCATGTGCGGCACCACGGCCGTCGACGAGCTGCGCGCCACGCTCCACCCGCTGCCGGCCACCGAACCGCTCCCGGACGAGGTCCTGCTCGCCACGACCGACCGCCTGCTCGGCGACACGCCCGTCTTCGCCGCCACCGGCGCCGTCCACGCCGCCGCGCTCTTCGACGCCGCCGGCGAGGCGGTGGTGGTCCGCGAGGACGTCGGGCGCCACAACGCCGTCGACAAGGTCGTGGGCCACCAGCTCCTCGCCGGCCGCCTGCCGTGCCACGGCCACGGCCTCGCCGTCAGCGGACGGGTCGGCTTCGAGATCGTGCAGAAGGCGTGGGCCGCCGGCATCACCACGATCGTCGCCAAGGGCGCACCCACGTCGCTCGCCGTCGAGGCCGCCCGCATCGCCCGCATCACGCTGCTCGGCTGGGCCGGCCGCGGCAGCGGTCGCCTCTACGGCTGACCGGGCCGCTCCCTAGCCTGGGGCCATGAGCGACGCCCCCCTGACGCCCGCCCCCGCCACGCCCGCCGACGGCTGGGCCGTGCTGCACCTGTTCTTCGCCGTCACGCCGCTGGCGGACGCCGAGGCGATCGCGCAGGCGGTGAAGGCCGCCGAGGCCGACGAGTACCAGGTGGTCCCGGTGGCGGTGCTCGGCCACAAGGCCGACGTCGGCTTCATGGCCCTCGGCCCCGACCAGTGGCGGCTGCGCCGGCTGCAGACCGAGCTGGTGGCCGCCGGCCTCGAGCTGGTCGACAGCTACGTCAGCCTGACCGAGATCAGCGAGTACGCCCAGGGCGTGCCCGACCAGATGAAGCAGGCCCGCCTGTTCCCGCAGCTGCCGCCGGAGGGCAAGCCGGCGTTCTGCTTCTACCCGATGTCCAAGCGCCGCACGGTCGAGGGCAACTGGTACACGCTGCCCTACGAGCAGCGCATGGAGCTGATGATGGAGCACGGCCGGTCGGGTCGGACCTTCGCCGGCCGGGTGCTGCAGGTGGTGACGGGCTCCACCGGCGTCGACGACTTCGAGTGGGGCGTCACGCTGTTCGCCCAGAAGCCGGACGACCTCAAGGAGGTCGTCTACACCATGCGCTACGACGAGGCCTCGGCCGTCTACGCCGAGTTCGGCACCTTCACCACGGGCGTCGTGGGCACCCTCGACGAGGTGCTCGACGCCGTCGGCCTCCGTTGAGCGGGCCCCGCCGCCACGTGGTGGTCACCCTGCGCCTGCCCGACCGCCCCGGGGCGCTCGGCGCGGTGGCCTCCCGCATCGGCGCCGTCGGCGCCGACATCACCGACGTCCGCGTGTCGTCCCGTCGCGAGGGCGTGGCCGAGGACGTGTTCCACATCGACCTGCCCCTCCGCGACGGCGTCGACACCATCGGCCTCCTGCTCGACGAGATCCACCAGGTCGACGGCGTGGTGGCCCCCTCGCTCAGCGAACCGCCGGACGGCTGCTGCTCCTGACCAGCCGCGACGGCCGGAACCGGACAGATCGTCCCGATGACTGGTGACGCGAGGCACCGCGCGTAAGATCCCCCGATCGTGTCCAGCCGACGACCCAAACGGTGGCTGCTCGCCCTGCTGACCTTCGTGCTCGCCGCCGTCGGCTCGGCCTTGGCGGCCGTCCCCGCCGCTGCGCAGACCGAGGAGCCGCCGACGGTCGTCGGCACCCTCGACTACGACGCCGAGGACGGCGAGGAGATCCCGGTCGAGGGAGCCACGATCACCGCCACCGACGCCTCCGGCGAGGAGGTCGGCAGCGTCACGTCCGGTGACGACGGCCGCTGGGAGCTCGAGCTCCCCGAGCCCGGCGAGTACACCGTGTCGATCGACGTCGACTCGCTGCCCGAGGGCCTCTCGCTGCGCGACGAGGACCGCCAGAGCACCACGTTCACGATGGCCGAGGGCCAGCAGCGCACCCTGCTGTTCCAGATCGTCGAGGGCGAGGGAGGCGGCGGCGACGAGGGGCCCAGCCGCCTCGACCGCGTCCCGCAGCTGGCCTTCGAGGGCCTGAAGTTCGGCCTCATCATCGCCATGTCGGCCATCGGCCTGAGCCTGATCTACGGCACGACGGGCCTGGTCAACTTCGCCCACGGCGAGCTGGTCACCTTCGGCGCCCTGATGACCTACCTGTTCAACGTGACGTTCGGGATCCACCTGCTGCTCGCCGCCCCGATCGCCGTCGCCGTGGCCTTCGTCGCCGGCGGCCTGTTCGACGTCGGGTTCTGGCGGCCCCTCCGCCGGCGCGGCACCAGCCTCATCGCGCTGATGGTGATCTCCATCGGCGCGTCGCTCGCCATCCGCCACGTGTACCTGTACCAGTTCGGCGGCCGCACCCGGCCCTTCGACCAGTACGCGGTGCAGCTCAACTCCTTCGAGGTCCTCGGCGTCACCATGGTGCCGAAGGACCTCTGGATCGTGATCGGATCGATCGTGCTCCTCGTCCTCGTGGCGCTCGCCCTCGAGCGGACGAGGATCGGCAAGGCCACCCGCGCCGTCGCCGACAACCGCGACCTCGCCGAGTCGTCGGGCATCGACGTCCAGAAGGTCATCCTCGTCGTCTGGGCGGTCGGCACGGCGCTCGCCGCGGTGGGCGGCATCTTCCTCGGCCTCACCGAGCAGGTGTACTGGCTCGGCGGCTTCCAGCTCCTGCTGCTCATGTTCGCCGGCGTCACGCTCGGCGGCCTTGGCACCGCCTACGGCGCCCTGGTCGGCAGCATCGTCGTCGGCCTCGCCGTGCAGCTGTCCACGCTGTTCATCGCCGCCGAGCTGAAGAACGTGGCCGCCCTGCTGCTGCTCGTGCTCATCCTGCTCGTGCGACCGCAGGGCATCCTCGGCCGGAAGGAGCGGGTCGGCTGATGGAGTGGGACGTCATCCTCGAATCGGCCCTGGAGGCCGGGCTCACCAAGAACGCCGTGGTGTTCGCCCTGGCCGCCATCGGGCTCAACATCCACTACGGCTACACGGGCCTGCTCAACTTCGGCCAGGCCGGCTTCATGGCCGCCGGGGCCTACGGCACCGGCATCGCCATCACCCAGTGGAGCTGGCCGATCATCCCCGCCGCCGGGTTCGGCATCGTGCTCTCGCTCGTCCTGGCCCTGTTCCTCGGCCTGCCGACGCTGCGCCTCCGGGCCGACTACCTGGCCATCGTCACCATCGCCGCGGCCGAGATCATCCGCCGCGTGGTGAAGGCCACGCAGTACCGCAGCGTCACCGGCGGCTCCGGCGGCCTGAACGACATCGGCGAGGGCTTCTACGACGCCAACCCGTTCGAGAGCCGCCTCGACCTGGGGATCGTCGACTTCTCGCCCCGACAGCTGTGGTTCATGCTCGTCGGCTGGGGCGTCGTCGCCCTCTGCATGCTCCTCACGTACCTGCTCGTGCGCAGCCCGTGGGGCCGGGTCCTGCGGGCCATCCGCGAAGACGAGGACGCCGTGCGCAGCCTCGGCAAGAACGTCACCTGGTACAAGATGCAGAGCCTCATGCTCGGCGGCGCCTTCGGTGCGCTCGGCGGCGTCATGCTGACGCTCGAGCAGCAGTCGGTGCAGCCCGACCAGTTCGCCACGCCCACGACCTTCTACGCCTTCACCGCCCTCATCCTCGGCGGTGCCGCCCGCGTCTTCGGTCCGGTGGTCGGCTCCATGCTGTTCTGGGCGCTCATGCAGTTCACGAGCGTGTTCCTCCGCCAGGCGGTCCGCGAGGACCTCATCCCCGAGTCGGTCATGGACGGCGTCCAGGCCGGCCAGGTGCCGCTCATCCTGGCGGGCGTGCTGCTGGCGGGGCTCATGATCTTCCGCCAGCAGGGCATCTTCGGGAACAAGCGGGAGGTGGCCCTGGATGACAGCTGAGACCTTCCACGGCGTGGCCGAGGCGCCGGGTTCGGCCAAGCCGGACGCCGTCCTCGAGGTCGACGGCCTCGTCCGCCGCTTCGGTGGCATCACCGCCGTCGACGTCGAGCACCTCGAGATCCAGTCGGGCGCCATCACCGGCCTGATCGGGCCGAACGGCGCCGGCAAGACGACCTTCTTCAACCTCATCACCGGGTTCGACGAAGCCACGGCGGGCTCCTTCCGGTTCAAGGGACAGGAGCTCAAGGGCGTCCCGGCGTACAAGGTCGCCCGCAAGGGGCTCGTCCGCACCTTCCAGCTCACCAAGGCCCTGTCCAAGCTGCGGGTGATCGACAACATGAAGCTCGGCGCCGTCGGCCAGCACGGCGAGCACCCGTTCCGCGCCCTCGTGAAGCCCCTCTGGGTGTCACAGGAGCGGGAGATCGAGCAGCGGGCCGACGAGCTGCTGAAGCGGTTCCGGCTCTACGAGAAGCGGGACGACTACGCCGGCGAGCTCTCCGGCGGTCAGCGCAAGCTGCTCGAGATGGCTCGGGCGCTCATGGCCGATCCCGAGGTGATCTGCCTCGACGAGCCGATGGCCGGCGTCAACCCGGCGCTCACCCAGTCCCTCCTCCAGCACGTGAAGGAGCTGAAGGACGAGGGCCTCACCGTCATCTTCGTCGAGCACGACATGGACGTCGTGCGCGACATCTCCGACTGGGTGGTGGTCATGGCCGAGGGTTCCATCATCGCCGAGGGCAGCCACGCGTCGATCGGCCAGAACCGCGCCGTCATCGACGCCTACCTGGGCACCGCCCACGAGATCGACCTCGGCACCATCGAGCTCGAGCCGGAGGACCGCCGCTGATGGCCACCATCGGAGAACCGCTCCTCGTCGCCGACGGGCTGGTGGCCGGCTACCTCCCGGGCGTCAACATCTTGAACGGCTGCGACGTCCTCGTGAAGGAAGGGGAGCTGGTCGGGATCATCGGTCCCAACGGTGCCGGCAAGTCCACCTGCATCAAGGCGATCTTCGGGCTCATCCCCGTGCGGGAGGGCACCGTCACCCTGCGCGGCGAGGACATCAGCAACCTGAAGGCCCACGAGCTGGTCGAGCGCGGCGTCGGCTACGTCCCCCAGAACGACAACGTGTTCCCTCGCCTGACGGTCAAGGAGAACCTCGAGATGGGGGTCTTCCTCCGTCCGAAGACCTTCCGCGAGCGCTTCGACCGGGTGGTGCAGATGTTCCCCCGCCTCGGCGAGCGCGCCGACCAGCGGGCCGGCGCCCTGTCCGGCGGCGAGCGCCAGATGCTGGCCATGGGTCGGGCCCTCATGATGGACCCGTCGGTGCTGCTCCTCGACGAGCCGTCGGCCGGCCTGTCCCCGGCGCTGCAGGACGAGGTGTTCCTGCGGTGCCGGCGCATCAACGAGGCGGGCGTGTCGATCCTCATGGTCGAGCAGAACGCCAGCAAGTGCCTCCAGATCTGCCACCGCGGCTACGTGCTCGATCAGGGCGCCAACGCCTACACCGGCACCGGCCGCGAGCTCATGAGCGACCCCAAGGTCATCGAGCTCTACCTCGGCACCCTCGCCCAGGGCCGCTGAGCCTCCGGCGCTCCGCCCGGCGCTTCGGCGCGCCCGGGCGTCGCTCGTCGCCACCACGCGAAGAGGCCGGGCCCGAAGGCCCGGCCTCTGCCGACTCAGCGCTCGATCAGCTCATCAGAGCTGGGCGAAGCGGTACTCCGTCTGGGAGTCGTCGATGGTGTTGCCCTCGCCGTAGCTCAGGATGGCGAAGCTGGCCTCGGACGGCTCACCGGCGTCGGTGAACGTCTGGGGACCGGACGGGCCGTCGTAGTCGATGTCCGTGCCGGCGTCGAGCATCTCCTTGCACTCGGCGAAGGTGGTGCACTTCTCGCCGTCCTTGGTGACCTGGACGATGTGGTCGGCGACCTGGACCGCGTCGTCGCTTCCGGCGGCGACGGCGGCGAGGGCGGTGATGACCACGGCGTCGTAGGTCTCCGGGGCGTAGGAGAAGTCCTGGAGCTCCGGATCGACGGTGAGGAGCCGCTGGCGGAACTCGTCGGTGATCTCGGCGGCGGGCAGCGTGCCCTTCACGCCGACGAGCGAGGCCTGGACCTGCTCACCGAGGGCGTTGCCGACGTTGCCGTCGACGAGGTAGATGCCCTTCTGGTCCGGCGTGAAGCCGGCCTCGAACAGGCCGGTGAGGATGCGGGCCGACTCGTCGAAGCCGATGAGCACGAGGGCGTCGCTGTCGGCGTCGACCACGCGCTGGACCTCGGCGTCGAAGTTCTCGGCGAACGGGTCGTAGACGAACTCCTCGTCGACGGCCACGCCCTGCTGGTCGAGGGCCTCGGTGGTGTACTGCAGCAGGCCCTCGCCGTACGGGTCCTGGAGGGCCATGACCGTGGCGCTCTCGTGACCGTCGGAGACGATGAGGTCGGCGAGCACCCGGCCCTGGAGCACGTCGGACGGGGCGGTGCGGAAGTACAGCCCGTTGTCGTCGTAGTCCGTGAAGTCGGGCGACGTGTTGGCCGGGCTGAACTGGATCTTGCAGGCGCCGGTCACCTTGTCGATGAAGGTGAAGGACACGCCCGACGAGGCGGCGCCGATGAAGGCGTCGACCCCGTTGTTCAGGTGCCGGTCGACGGTCTGCGACGCGATGTCGGTCGACGTGTCGCCCGAGTCGCCCTGGGACAGCTCGACCGGCGAGTCGAGGACACCGCCCGCGTCGTTGATGTCCTGGACGGCGAGCTCGGCCGCCGCGAACTCCGGCGGGCCGAGGAAGGCGAGGTTGCCGGTCTCGGGCAGGACGGTGCCGATGTGGAGCGTGCCGTCGCCCTCGCCCGGCTCGCAGT
>JBKHXT010000120.1:0-4646 GCA_046565885.1 Acidimicrobiia bacterium | reverse complement strand
ATCCCGGAAGTCTCGGATCGATCCGCACTTCCGGCGTGGTCAGCACCCTCCGGACGAACCCGTGTTGCTGACGTGCACATGTGCAGCTCCACAACACGGGTCCGTCCGACGCCGCCCGGGCTGGGCTAGGGGTGTCGGCCGGACCGCTGCCCGGGCTGGGCGACAGACCGGGTCGCCCGGGCAGGGTTCGACCGCCTCGGTGGACTGCTGCCCGGGCAGGCCGAGGGGGTCGCTTGCCCGGGCTGGGTTCGGGGTGGCGGCCGGACCGCTGCCCGGGCTGGCCGGCGGGGTCGCTTGCCCGGGCTGGGTTGGGGGTGTCGGCCGGGCGGCTGCCCGGGCCGCCCGGTGCGGCCGCCCGGGCTGGGTTCGGGGTTGCGACCTGACTGCTGCCCGGGCTGGCGCCCGCAGGCGAGCCGCGGCCCGCCCGCCGGCGCCCCTAGGCGATGTCGTAGCCGGCGTCGTCGATGGCCGAGCGGACGGCGGCGTCGTCGAAGTCGCCCTCGACGGTGACGGTCTTTGCGTCGACGGCGACGGCGACGGACTCGACGCCCTCCAGCGGCGACACGGCGCCGGTGATGGCGGCGACGCAGTGGTCGCAGGAGATGTCAGGGACGGTGTAGGTCGCGGTGGGCACGGAGGTCCTCCTCGGACGATCGGGGGTCGGGGCGGCGGGTGCCGCAGAAGCGGCGGAGCCGCAGGGAGTTGGTGACGACGAAGACGCTGGAGAAGCCCATGGCGCCGGCGGCGATCATGGGCACGAGCAGCCCGAAGGCGGCCAGCGGGATGGCGGCGGTGTTGTAGGCGAAGGCCCAGAACAGGTTGCCCTTGATCGTCGACAGCGTGCGACGGGACAGGGCGATGGCGTCGGCGACGCTGCGGGGGTCGCCGCCCACGAGCGTGAGGTCCGAGGCCTCCATGGCCACGTCGGTGCCCGTGCCGATGGCGATGCCGAGGTCGGCGGCGGCGAGCGCCGGCGCGTCGTTCACGCCGTCGCCGACCATGGCCACGACCCGGCCCTCGTCCTGGAGCCGGCGCACCTCGGCCAGCTTGTCGTCGGGCAGCACCTCGGCGACCACGGTGTCGATGCCGACCTCGCCGGCGACGGCCTCGGCGGTGCGGCGGTTGTCGCCGGTGAGCAGGACGGTGCGCAGCCCCATGTCCTGCAGGGCCTCGACGGCGGACCGGGCCGACGGCTTCACCGCGTCGGCCACGGCGAGCACGCCCCGGGCCCGGCCGTCCCAGCCGGCGAGCACGGCGGTGCGGCCCTCGGCCTCGTGGGCGGCGGCGGCGGCCTCGACCTCGGCGGGCACCTCGTCGAAGAGGAGCCGCCGGCCGACCAGGACCTCGACCCCGTCGACGGTGCCGCGCACGCCCCGGCCGGGGAGGTTGCGGAAGTCGGAGACCGGCCGGTGGTCGGTCGTGCCGGCGGCGACGGCCGCGGCGATGGGGTGCTCGCTCATCGCCTCGACGGAGGCCGCTCGGCGCAGCAGCACGGAGCCGTCGACGTCTGGGTCGAGCGAGTCGGCGCCGACCAGGGTCATGCGGGCCTCGGTCAGCGTGCCGGTCTTGTCGAAGACGACGGTGTCGACGGCGCGGGTGCGCTCGAGCACCTCGCCGCCCTTGATCAGCACGCCGAGCTGGGCGCCCCGCCCGGTGCCGACCATGATCGCCGTGGGCGTGGCCAGCCCGAGGGCGCAGGGGCAGGCGATGATCAGCACGGCGACGGCGGCGGTGAACGCCTCGTCGACGCCGTGGCCGGTCACCAGCCAGCCCGCCACCGTGAGCAGGGCGATGCCGAGCACGATCGGCACGAAGATGGCCGAGACCCGGTCGGCGAGGCGCTGCACCGGGGCCGAGCTGCCCTGGGCCTCCTCGACCAGGCGCACGATCTGGGCCAGCGCCGTCTCGGCGCCGACCCTGGTGGCCTCGACCACCAGGCGGCCGTCGGTGTTGACGGTGGCGCCGATCACCTCGTCGCCCGGCCCCTTGTCGACGGGGACCGGCTCGCCGGTGAGCATCGACTCGTCGAGCGCGCTGGCTCCGTCGACGATGCGGCCGTCGGTGGGCACCTTCTCGCCGGGCTTCACGACGAAGCGCATGCCCGGCGCGAGGTCGTCGACGCTGATCTCGGCGCCGTCCTCGAGCGTGGCGGTGCGGGCGCCGAGGTCGGCCAGGGCCCGGATCGCCTCACCGCTGCGGCGCTTGGCCCGGGCCTCGAACCACTTCCCCAGCAGGATGAGCGTGACGATGACGGCGGCGGTCTCGAAGTAGACGTGCGCCTCGCCGGTGGCCGGCTCGCCCATGGCGGCCATGTCCATGCCGTCGGAGGACCCGGCGTCGAGGAAGACCAGCGCCACCGCCGACCACAGGTAGGCCGACAGGGTGCCGATCGAGACGAGCGTGTCCATGGTGGCCGTGCCGTGGCGGGCGTTCAGCAGCGCGGCCCGGTGGAAGCCGATGCCGCTCCAGAGCACGACCGGCGTCGTGAGGGCGAAGGCGACCCACGCCCACCCGTCGAGCTGGAGGGCCGGCACCATCGAGATCAGCACGACCGGCACCGTGAGCGCGGCGGCGACGGCGAGGCGCCGGCTGATGGTGCGGATCCAGCGCGCCTCGGCGGCTTCGTGGTCGGCCTCCTCCGGCACGGCGTAGCCCAGCTTGGTGATCACGGCCTCGAAGTCGTCGCGGCCGAGCTGGTCGTCGTCGAAGATGACGGTGGCCCGGGCCGAGGCGAGGCTGACGTTGGCGTGCTCGACGCCGTCGAGCTTGCCGAGGCCACGCTGGATGCGGGAGGAGCAGGCGGCGCAGGTCATGCCCTCGACGGGGAGATCGACTCGGGTGCGCATGCCCGCACCGTAGCATGCCGATGGGCATACCCCCAACCCCTATCGGTCCGCTATGCTGGGTGCCGTGCCCGGCTACGAGATGACCAAGGACCAGTACGCCGCCCGCCTGCGCCGCATCGAGGGCCAGGTGCGGGGGCTGCAGCGCATGATCGAGGAGGACACGTACTGCATCGACGTGCTCACCCAGATCGCCTCGGTCACCAAGGCGCTGCAGGGCGTCGGCATGGGCCTGCTCGACGAGCACATCCGCCACTGCGTGCGGGATGCCGCCTCCGGCGACCAGGAGTTCGACGCCAAGGTGGAAGAGGTCACCACCGCGGTGTCGAGGATGCTCCGCACCTGAACCCCGAGGTGGCGGCCTCCTCGGGCGGTGGTGGAGGATGTCCGACATGACCGGCGCCCCGTCGACGAGCACCCAGCACGAGAAGGACCGTCCGTGGATGATGCGGACGTACTCGGGCCACTCGACCGCCAAGGCGAGCAACGAGCTGTACCGCACCAACCTCGCCAAGGGGCAGACGGGCCTGTCGATCGCCTTCGACCTGCCGACCCAGACCGGCTACGACCCCGACCACGTGCTCGCCCGGGGAGAGGTCGGCAAGGTCGGCGTTCCGGTGGCGCACCTCGGCCACATGCAGGAGCTGCTCGAGGGCATCCCGCAGGGCGAGATGAACACGTCGATGACCATCAACGCTCCGGCGGCGTGGATGCTCGGCCTCTACGTGGCGAACGCCGAGAACAAGGGCACCGAGTCCAAGGCGCTGCGGGGCACCACGCAGAACGACATCGTCAAGGAGTACCTGAGCCGGGGCACCTACATCTTCCCGCCCCAGCCCAGCCGCCGGCTGATCGTCGACATGATCGCCTTCTGCGCCGAGTGGATCCCGAAGTGGAACCCCATGAACGTGTGCAGCTACCACCTCCAGGAGGCGGGGGCGACGCCGGTCCAGGAGATCGCCTACAGCCTGGCCAACGCCATCGGCGTGCTCGACGCGGTGAAGGAGTCGGGCCAGGTGTCCGACGACCGCTTCGCCCAGGTCTTCGGGTCGATCAGCTTCTTCGTCAACGCCGGCATCCGCTTCGTCGAGGAGACGGCGAAGATGCGGGCCTTCACGGAGCTGTGGGAGCGCATCGGCCGAGAGCGCTACGGCGTCACCGACGACAAGGCCCTGCGCTTCCGCTACGGCGTGCAGGTGAACAGCCTCGGCCTCACCGAGCCCCAGGCCGAGAACAACGTGCAGCGCATCGTCCTCGAGGCCCTCGGCGTCACGCTGTCGAAGAAGGCCCGGGCCCGCTCCATCCAGCTGCCTGCGTGGAACGAGGCGCTCGGCCTGCCCCGCCCGTGGGACCAGCAGTGGTCGCTGCGGGTGCAGCAGGTGCTGGCGCACGAGACCGACCTGCTCGAGTACGACGACATCTTCGACGGATCGCACGTCATGGAGAAGCTGACCGCCGACCTGGCCGAGGCCGCGTGGGTCGAGATGGAGGAGATCCTCGAGCTCGGCGGCGCCTTCGAGGCCATCGACGAGATGAAGGGCCGGCTCGTGCGCAGCCACGCCGAGCGGATCCGGCGCATCGAGTCGGGCGAGCAGGTCGTGGTCGGCGTGAACGCGTTCACCGAGACCGCCCCGTCGCCGCTCGGCGGCGAGGACTCGATCATGAAGGTCGACCCCGGGGTGCAGGACGAGCTGATCGCCGACGTGCAGCGCTGGCGCTCCGAGCGGGACAACGACGCCGTCAAGCGCAGCCTCGACGAGCTGCGCCGGGTCGCCGAGTCGGGCGAGAACATCATGCCGGCCA
>JBKHXT010000119.1:0-39941 GCA_046565885.1 Acidimicrobiia bacterium | reverse complement strand
GAACCCGACAGGATGGGTGGGTGCCCGCCATCACCGTCCGGCGCCCCACGTTCGACCTCGGCGACCTGCCGCACCGGTGGGTGGGCGGCAGCGCCCTCGGCACCTGGTTCGGTGACGCCGCCCACGTGTTCATCCCCCTCGGCGAGCGGTTCTTCATCGACGCCGTGAAGCGCTTCCGCGACGGCCTCGACGATGACCTGCGCCGCGAGGTCGCCTCGTTCATGGGCCAGGAGGCCGTGCACGCCCGGGTGCACCAGGCGGTCTGGGACAACCGGCGCGCCCACGGCGTGCCGATCGACCGCTACGCCGCGTTCGTCGAGCGGTTCCAGCGCACGCTCGACCCGCTCGTGGGCCCGGAGCTGCAGCTGGCCGCCACCGCCGCCCTCGAGCACTACACGGCGGTGTTCGGCCAGGCGTTCCTCGAGGAGGACCTCGACGAGGTGGTCGGCCGGGAGATGGCGGCGCTGCTGCGCTGGCACGGCGCCGAGGAGATCGAGCACCGCAGCGTGGCCTTCGACGTGCTCGACGTGGTCGACCCCCGGCTGGCCACCCGCCTCGCCGGCCTCGCCCTCGGCACCGCCCTGCTGCTCGTCGTGCCCGGCATCGGCGTGGCGATGTTCGCCCTCGCCGACCTGCGGGCCGGGCGGCTGCGGCGGCCCCGGCTCCCGGACCCCCGGCTGGTGGGGATGAGCGCCCGGTTGCTGCGCCAGGTCGCCGCCGATCTCGCCCGCTACGCGGCCCCGGGGTTCCGCCCCGGCGACGAGCCGGTGCCGGCGGCCTACGAGCGCTGGCTGGGGGCCCAGGCCGCCTGAGGGCCGTGGTGGCCGGGCGGCCCCCGGGGTACGGAGGCGACGTCCCCGCCCCCGACCGAACGGAGCACCACCCGTGTCCCCGACCGCCACGACGTCCGACCGCCTCCTCGCCGAGATCGTCGAGCGCCGGTCGGCGCCCGTCGCCACCGTCGTCGTGCCCGCTCCCGCCGCCGACGAGGACATGCGCGCCCGCCTCGACATCCGCGCCAAGGACGTCCGGCGGCGGCTGCGGGACGCCGAGCTGCCGGACGCCGTGGTCGACCAGGTCGTCGACGCCCTGGGCGACGACGTCGGAGACGAGTGGATCGGCGTGGTGGCCGACGCCGAGGGCCTCGTCACGGCCACGCTGGTCGACGGGCGCGAGGAGATCGTCGAGGTCGGCGCCCTGCCGCGCTTCGTCCCCTTCGTGCGCGACCGCTGGGACCACCGGCCCCACGTCGTCGTCCGGTGCGACCGCATCGGCGCGCACGTGGCCCGGGTGCAGCGCGGCGAGATCGAGCGCGACACCGAGGTCGAGGGCGTCGACGCCCACGTGCAGAAGGTGCGCGCCGGCGGTTGGTCGCACCGGCGCTTCCAGGCCCACAGCGAGCACACCTGGGAGCTGAACGCCAAGGACATCGCCGAGCAGGTGCTCGCCGACGCCGAGGCCATCGACGCCGAGATGATCGTGGTCACCGGTGACCTGCACGCCGTGCGCCTGGTCGCCGAGAACGTCCCCGAGGCGTGGAAGGACCGGCTGGTCCTCGACGACCGCGAGCCCACGGACGAGGCGTCCGACGCCGCCGTCTTCGAGCGGGCCGAGACGCTGATGCGCGACCGCGCCGCCCGCGAGATCGTCGCCGCGCTCGAGCGCTACGCCGAGCACCGCGGCCGGGGCGACCGGGCCGCCGAGGGCGTCGAGGACGTCTTCGCCGCGCTGCGCGGCGGTGCGGTCGAGGTCCTGCTCGTGTCCGAGGACGTCGGCGAGACCGCGTTCGTCGCCGTCGACGACCCCCGCCAGGTGGCCACCGACCAGCAGCAGCTCGCCGACAGCGGGTTCGCCGACACCGTGACCAGCCGGGTGACCGATGCCGCCATCCTCGCCGCCCTGTCCGAGGGCGCCGACGTGGTGATCTGCCCGGCGCACGGCCCCGACGCTCCGAAGGGCGCCCTCGGCGCCATCCTGCGCTTCTAGCCGCACCGCTTATCGTGCGGGCATGAGCTCGCTGTACCCGTACGCCGACCGCTTCCCGGTGAACCGGGGCCTCCCGGACGAGGGCCGCAGCCGCGACGAGATCCTCGCCGAGCTGCGGACCCTCGCCACCGAGGAGGACGCCTCCTGGGAGGACGGCCGCTGCTCGGGGTCGATGTACTGCGGCGACCACGAGCACTACGACTTCATGAACGAGGCGTTCTCGCTGTTCAGCCACATGAACGCCCTGCAGCGCGACATGTGCCCGAGCGCCACCCGCTTCGAGGGCGAGATCATCGCCATGGCCCTCGACCTCATGCACGCCGACGCCGCACGCGACCGGGGCCACGACACCGCCGGCATGGTCACCTCCGGCGGATCCGGGTCGATCATGCACGCGCTGCTCGCCTACCGCGACCACGCTCGGCAGGAGCGGGGGATCACGAACCCGAACGTCGTGAAGCCCGAGACCAGCCACCCGGCGTTCGACAAGGGCTGCCACCTGTTCGGGATCGAGATCCGCAACGTGCCCGTCGACCCGGAGACCACCATGGTGCGCCCCGAGGTGATCGCCGAGCAGATCGACGAGGACACCATCGCCATCGTCGGCTCGGCCTGCAACTACGGCTACGGCACCATCGACCCGATCCCGGAGCTGTCCGAGCTGGCGCTCGAGCGGGGCGTCGGGCTCCACGTCGACGGCTGCCTCGGCGGCTTCATCCTCCCCTTCGGCGAGGAGCTCGGCGTGGAGGGCATCCCGGTCTTCGACTTCCGGCTGTCCGGCGTCACCTCCATCTCCGCCGACACCCACAAGTACGGCTACGGCCTGAAGGGCACGTCCACGCTGCTGTTCCGCGACAAGGCGCTGCGCAACAGCCAGTACTTCTTCCGCACCGACTGGACCGGCGGCAAGTACTGCTCGCCGGGCATGGACGGCTCCCGCTCCGAGGGCCTGCTCGCCGCCACGTGGGCCTCGATGGTCCACCTCGGCCGGGCCGGCTACCGCCGCTACGCGCAGCAGATCTTCGACACCTCGGCGGCGATGCAGGAGGCGGTGCGCTCGCACCCCGAGCTGCGCCTGCTGGGACGGCCGACGTTCCTGTTCGCCTTCACCAGCGACGAGTTCGACATCTACCACGTCAACGACTTCATGAAGCTGCGGGGCTGGCGCTTCAACGGCCAGCAGTACCCCAACGCGATCCACATGGCGGTCACCCGCCCGCAGACCCAGCCCGGCGTGGTCGAGTCCTTCGCCGCCGACCTGGCCGAGGCCGTGGCCTACGCGAAGGAGCACGCCGGCGAGGCGCCCAAGAGCGCGGCCGTCTACGGCGGGGTCGCCGGCGGCATGACCGACGAGGCCGACGAGTTCATCCGCCAGGTGATGGCCGACATGATGGACAAGCACCAGGGCCTGCCCCGCTGAGCGAGCGGAGCCGCTCGGGCGAGCGGTAGGAAGGGCGCATGCTCACGAGCACCGATCCGGCCACCGGCGAGCAGATCGCCGAGCACGAGGAGCACACCGCCGACGAGGTCGCCGGCTTCGTCGAGCAGGCGCACGAGGCCCACCGGCGCTGGCGCGCCACGCCGTTCGACGAGCGGGCGGCGGTGCTGCGGGGCGCGGCCGACCGGCTCGACGCCCGGGTCGACGAGCTGGCCGAGCTGATGGCCGCCGAGATGGGCAAGCCGCTGGCCGCCGGGCGCAGCGAGGTCGAGAAGTGCGCGTGGGTCTGCCGCTACTACGCCGACCACGGGGCCGAGCACCTGGCCGACCAGCCCATCGACGCCGACCGCGAGCGCAGCTACCTGCACCACGAGCCGCTGGGCGTCGTGCTGGCCGTGATGCCTTGGAACTTCCCGCTGTGGCAGGTGTTCCGCTTCGCCGCCCCCGGGCTGATGGCGGGCAACGCCGGGCTGCTCAAGCACGCGTCCAACGTCACGGGGTGCTCGCTCGCCATCGAGGAGGTCTTCGCCGAGGGCGGCGCCCCCGAGGGCCTGTTCCGCAGCCTGAAGATCCCGTCGAAGGAGGTGGCCGCCGTCATCGAGCACCCCCTCGTGCGGGCGGTGACCCTCACGGGCAGCGTCGGCGCCGGCCGAGCCGTGGCCGAGGCCGCCGGGCGGCAGCTGAAGAAGACGGTGCTCGAGCTCGGCGGCAGCGACCCCTACGTCGTGCTCGAGGACGCCGACGTCGCCGCCGCGGCGAAGACGTGCGCCACCAGCCGGCTCATCAACTCCGGCCAGTCGTGCATCGCCGCCAAGCGCTTCATCGTCGTCGACGCCGTGCACGACGAGTTCCTCGACGCCTTCGCCGCCGAGATGGAGGCGGCGGTCATGGGCGACCCCCGCGACCCCGACGTCACCGTCGGCCCCCAGGCCCAGGTGCACCTGCGCGACGAGCTGCACGACCAGGTCCGCCGGACCGTGGACGAGGGCGCCCGGCTCGTGCTCGGCGGCGAGGTGCCCGACCGGCCCGGTGCCTGGTACCCGCCCACGGTGCTGGCCGACGTGACCCCCGACATGGTCGCCGCCCGGGAGGAGACCTTCGGGCCGGTGGCCGCCGTCATCCTCGCCCGGGACGAGGACGACGCCATCCGCATCGCCAACGACTCCGAGTTCGGCCTCGGCGCCGCCGTGTTCACGCGCGACCACGAGCGGGGCGAGCGCATCGCCGCCGAGCGCCTCGACGCCGGCTGCTGCTTCGTGAACGACTTCGTCGCCTCCGACCCCCGCCTGCCCTTCGGCGGCATCAAGGACTCCGGCTACGGGCGCGAGCTGAGCCACCTCGGCATCCGCGAGTTCACGAACCAGAAGACCGTGGTGGTCGGCCCGAAGCGATGACCGCCGCGCTCGGCATCGACGTCGGGACCACGAACGTCAAGGCCGCCCTCGTCGACGTCGACGGCACGATCCACGCCACGGCCAGCCGCTCGCTGGTGGCCGACGTCGACGGCGACCGGGCCGAGCTCGACGCCGACGCCCAGTGGCGGGCGGTGGTCGAGGCGGGCCGCGAGTGCGCCGAGGCCGCGCCCGACGTCGCCGCCCGGGTGGAGGCGGTCGGCGTCGACAGCCAGTACTCCTCCATCGTCCCGGTGGGCGCCGACGGCACGCCGGTCGCGCCGATGCGGCTGTGGTCCGACCGCCGTGGCACCGAGCGCAGCTTCGCCGTCCTCGCCGAGCACGAGGACGCGTTCCTCGGCTTCATCGAGCGCCACGGCATCCCGCCGGTCGGCGGCGGCCTGAGCCTCGGCCACATCCTGCACCTGCAGCACGACCACCCCGAGGTCCACGAGCGGACGGCGGCGTACCTCGAGCCCATGGACCACGTGAACGCCCGGCTCACCGGCCGCCTCGCCGCCAACCAGGCGACGATGTTCATGAGCCAGCTGGTCGACAACCGCGCCCTCGGCCGGACCACCTACGACGACGTGCTCCTCGCCTGGGCGGGCGCCGACCCCAGCCGCCTCCCGCCGCTGCTGCCGATGGACGAGCCGATCGGCACCCTCCGCCCCGAGGTCGCCGACGCCCTCGGCGTCCCGGCGACGGCCACCGTCTACGCCGGGGTCAACGACACCCAGGCCGGGTCGATCGCCACCGACGCCTTCCGCCCCGGGCGGGCCGGGCTCAGCATCGGCACCACCAGCGTCCTCGTCGACGCCATCGCCACCAAGGAGGTCGACCTCGACCACGAGGTGCTGTCCTGCCCCGGTCCCTTCACCGACCGCTACCTCGTCTTCGCCGAGAACGGCCTCGGCGGCAAGCCCCTCGAGCACGTGCTCGACAACGTGGTCCACACCGGCGGGTTCGACGCGCTCGACGACGTCCTGGCCCGGGTGCCGGCCGGCAGCGGCGGCGTGCTGTTCCTGCCCTGGCTGCGGGGATCGATGGCCCCGTCGAACAGCTCGTCGATGCGCGGCGGCTTCGTGAACATGAGCCTCGAGACCGGCCGGCACGAGCTGGTACGGGCCACGTGCGAGGGCGTCGCCCACAACCTGGCCTGGCTGCTGCCCCACGCCGAGGCGCTCACCGGCGAGCGCATCGAGGAGCTCGTGTTCGTGGGCGGCGCCGCCCGGTCGCCGGGGTGGGCGCAGATCGTCGCCGACGTGCTCGACCGCCCGGT
The DNA here is from genome assembly GCA_046565885.1 of Acidimicrobiia bacterium. Classification (GTDB taxonomy): domain Bacteria; phylum Actinomycetota; class Acidimicrobiia; order Acidimicrobiales; family Salinilacustritrichaceae; genus Salinilacustrithrix. The sequence goes on along the minus strand of JBKHXT010000119.1, from coordinate 33,844 downwards.
GCAGGTGCCCGACCGCCCCGAGGTCGCCATCGCCCGGGGCACGGCGCTGCTGGCCCTGCACCGCCACGGCGCCCTCGACCGCACCGACCTCGCCGCCCGGGCGAGCGGCGGCGACCGGTTCGACCCGATCGCCGCCCACCACGACGTCTACGCCCGCCACCAGCCCCAGTTCGAGGCGGTGTTCGACGCCCTCCGCCCGATCAGCCAGGCGCTGAACTCGCCTACCTGACGTCGGCGCCCACGGGCTCGCCGTCGACGATCTGGTCGAGGTACTCGCTCATGCCGATGCCCTTCAGGCCGCGGCACTCGAAGCGGGTCATGGCCTCGGTGATGCGGGTGAGCAGCTCGTTGCCCTCGGGGTCCTGGCGGCGGTTGCGGAGCGGGATGAGGGAGATCACCTCGCCCGACACCTCGTAGGTGTCGTGGTCGGTCGTGACCGTGCAGCGCATGGCCGTCTGGTAGCGGTCCTCGTCCCAGTCGGACTCGATCGTGCAGTCGCGGATGAGGTGGTACTCGTCGCCCTCGAGGACCATGCCGCCGGGGCGGCCGCCGACGATGGAGATCATCATCGCGAACTCCTTCGAGAAGGTCAGCGGGATCCAGCGGTACCACTCGATGGCCTGCCAGTAGCGCGGTCCCCACGACTTGTCGCGCAGGCCGAGGCCGTCCATGTCGATGGTCTCCTCGCCGACCCGGATGGTGCCGGTGACCGCGCAGTGCTGCTCGTAGTGGGCCTTGGCGAAGGACTTCTCGGCCTCGACCTCGACCTCGGTGCCGTCCTCGTACTGGGGCTTGCCGCCGTACATGGGCGACACGCCGCGGTAGTCGAGGTCGACCTCGCACTCGACCCAGGGGTTCTGCTTGAACGCGGTGCGGGGGTCGGCCATCTGGCGGGGCTCGTCGAGCAGGCAGACCTTGCCCTCGTAGCGGACCTTCAGGTGCTCGAAGGGCTGCACGACCTCGATCGAAAGGCCGCCGGCCTCCATCTTGTCGTTGGAGTCGATCTGGGGCCGCGCGTACACGAAGCCGACCCGACGCTTCCCGTCCTTGGCGGGCAGGTAGATGCACACGGTCATCTCGGCGTAGCCCTCGTTCACCCGGTTGCCGAGTCGGAACCAGCCCCCGACCTCCTGGTCGACGTCGAAGGCGTTGAGGTACATCGACTCGTTGTAGTTCTGCGCCTCGTCGGGCTCGTGGGTGTACTCGTCCTCCGGCTCGAGGACGGTCACGATCTTCTTCTTCTTGGTCTCCGACATGGTTCCCCCGGTACTGGATACGAGCGTTGCCAACCTAGTCGGGCGCTAGCGTCGGCGCCCATGCCAGCCGGCCGCCCCGACCGCCGGGTCATCGCCCTCGGCCTCGGCATCCCGGCGGCGATCCTGGTCGCCATCGTGCTGGTCGCCGTGCTCGGCGGCCGCGACGGCGACGGCACGGACGCCGACGAGGCGGCGACGACGACCACCGCGCCCGACGCCGTCGACCCCGCCTGGGACCGGGCCGTGGCCGAGGCGTTCGAGCCGCTCGTCGAGGTGCTGCCGTCCTACGCCCGGGCGGTGGACGAGTGGTCCAACGGCGACCGCACCGGCGCCGACCTGGCCGCGCTGCTCGACGACGTCGAGCCGGTGGTGGCCGACGTCGCCCGCTCGGCCGAGGCGGTGCCCGCCCACCGTCGCGACGACCTCGCCCAGCCGCTGGTGGCCGACGCCGCCGACCTCTACGTGCAGGCGGTCGCCGCCCACCGGGCGGCGCTCGACGCCGGCGGTGAGGACCTGTCCCGGCAGTGGGACCACCTCGGGCGGCGCCTCCGGATCCTGGGCGACCGCACCTTCGACCGGGCGCGGGAGCGCACGTCGGCGCCGGTCGACCCCGGCGACGGCGTCGAGCTGCGGCTCCCCGCCGAGGTCCCCGACTTCGACCGGCTCGAGCTGGCGGTCGGGCCGCCGCTCGAGCCCACCGACACCAACGTCGCCGACGCCGTGCCCCGCCTCCGCGCCGACGACCGGCCGTCGCAGGCGCTGGCCGCCTGGGAGGAGGCGGTCGACGGGTTCGACGCGCCCGGCGCCGCCGACGTGGAGGCCGCGCGCGGCGACGTCGACGCGCTCGCGGCGCTGGCCCGCCGGCTGGTCGCCGCGGCCGAGGCCCTGCGCGACGAGCCGGTGCCCGAGGGCGACCGCGGCCGCGCCGACCGGCTGGCCCTCGGGTGGTTGGTGCTCGCCGACGCCGCCCGCGCCGCGCAGCTCGCCGAGCTCGGCGGCGCCGGTGGCGACGTCGCCGAGCAGCTGCTGCGGCTGGCGCGGGGCCCGTCGTTCAGCGCGCCTTGAGGGGGCGCTCCGGCACCGCGCCCTCGGCGCGGCGGCGGAGCTCGACGATGGTGGTGATCCGCTGGTCGATCTCGGCCAGCACCGGCTGGCGGAAGCCGTGCTCGACCTCGTGGCGGCGCAGCTCGTGCAGCTCCTCGAGACCGAACGCGGACACGAGCGCCGTGGCCCGCTCCTCGTCGAGGTGGTCCCACCCGGCGGGCGGCGCCCAGGTGCTCGCCACCGGGGCGGGCGCCGGGGCGGCGGGGGGAGCGGCTGCGGCCGCGGCTGGGTTGGTGTGAGCCGCGGCCGCAGTCGCGACCGAGGGCGACCCGTTGGCCGAGTAGGCCTCCGGGTAGCCGGGGTTCCGGGGCTGGTTGCCGCCGAGGCCGACCACGGGCAGGCCGTGCTCGGCGGCGTCGCGCCGGTAGTGGATGAAGGACGCCCAGAGGGTGCCGGCGGCCGCCAGGGTGGCCACGATGCTGACCACGAGGGGCGGCACCGACGACGACACGATGCCGATGCCGAGGGCGATGGCGGCAACCACGAGCAGGGCGATGGAGACGAAGATCACGGGGTCACACTCCTCGTGCCTAGAGGCACAGCTTCTCGGTCTGGAACACCCACTGGCGCTGGTCGGGATCGAGGATCACCTCGTAGCCGCACGTGGTCGGGACGCGGGGCACGCGGCCCGCCTCCCAGTGGACGGTGTTGCCGAAGCCGGTCTCGAAGGGCCCGAAGCCCTCGGCCGCCGCCAGCACGTTCGCCCGGCTCAGGTTCTGCAGGATCCCGCCCTGGCGCATGACCTCGAACTGCAGGAGACCAGCGTGGTAGTAGTTGATCGCGATGAACCCGGTGACGTCGATGCCGGGGGCGTACTTGGCCATGTTCTCGATGTAGGCCTTGGCCTGGGGGCTCGGGTTCGTCCGGGGATCGAGGAACGGCGTGCCGCCGGAGTACATGCCGAAGCACTGCGAGCCGCACTGCTCGACCTCGAAGGCCAGGTTCGAGCCGCCGCTCCAGTTGATGAGGTTGCCGGCCGTGACCGCCCCCGGCTTGTACTGCTGGGACGCCGCCTCGCGCATGCAGCCGAGCATCGGCGCCGCCGCCACCGGCAGCATCACCCAGTCGGGCTGCTCGCGGATGACGTTGAGCATCCGCGAGTCGCAGGTGTTGGCCTGGCTGTAGATGGGCTGGAAGCTCAGGAGGTCGAGGCCCTCCTTCTGGGCCGCCTGCTCCCAGAGCCGCTCGAACACCGCCGGGTCGGAGGCGGGCAGCACGTCCTGGATGACCGAGATCGACGTCGCCCCCTGGCGCTTCGCCGTCCGGGCCCGGAGCTGGAACGACACCTCGAAGGGCGCCGACGTCGGGAAGATGGAGCTCGACTCGTACGAGCCCGGGTTGAGGCCGAGGTCGCCGATGAAGGCCACGCCCTGCTCCTCGAGGTAGCCGGCGACGGCGCCGGGGTTGGTCACGCCGCCGATCAGGAGGACCTTGTCCTCCTCCACCAGCTTCTGGGTGAACTGCAGCGTCTTGCGGGGCTCGAGGTTGTCGTCGTAGTAGATGAGCTGGCTCGGCCGGGCGCCCACCTCGGGGGCGAGCGTGCGGCGGAAGTACTCGATCCACGCCTGGCCGCCCTTCAGGCCCTGCTCGCCGTAGATGGCCAGGGGACCGGAGAGGATGGTGGTGCCGCCCACCAGCCAGCGGTCGCAGTACACGCCCTCCTCGGGGTTGAGGTCGGGGCAGGCGCCACCGCCCCCGCCGCCACCGCTGCCCTGGGCCTGGGCCTGCGTCCCGCCGTCACCGCCGCCGCCACCGCCGCCGGAGGTCGCCTCGTCGCCGCCGCCCCCGGATCCCCCGGTGGTGCCGGTGCGGCCGGTCAGGCTCGTGGTGCCGTCGCCGCCGGTGCCGTCGGACGAGGGATCGCTGCCCGAGGCGCCGTCGTCGGCCGGCGAGAACCCGCCGGAGGAGGAGAAGTCGTCGCCGCCGCCGAGGTCGTCGGTGCCGCCCGCCGCCACCAGCTCGCCCTCGGCGTCGTCGGCGCGCACGACGGAGATGGCGGCGAGGCTGATCGACAGCATCGCCACCACGGCGATGCCGACCACGGTCTGGAGCGTTCGCAGCTGCTTGGGTCCCATGGGTGGCTCCTGTCAGGCGGTGCTGGAGGCGAGGAAGACGGAGCGGAGCAGGTCGTCGCGCTGCAGCAGCTCGGCGGAGGAGCCGTCGAAGCGCACCTGCCCCTTCTCGATGAAGAACGAGTGGTCGGTGATGGTGAGGGCGAGGTTGGCGGACTGCTCGACGAGGATCATCGAGACGCCCTCGGCGTTGATCTCGCGCACCCGGTCGACCAGGTCGCGCACGATCAGCGGGGCCAGGCCGAGCGACAGCTCGTCGATCATCATCAGCTTCGGCGTGGTCATGAACGCCCGCCCGACGGCGAGCATCTGGGCCTCGCCGCCGGAGAGCGTGCCGGCGAGCTGCGTGCGGCGCTCGGCCAGGCGGGGGAAGGCCTCGTACACCTTGTCGAAGCCGGCCTTGACCCGGGCCTTGTCCTTGCGGATCGGGTACGCCCCCATCCGCAGGTTCTCCTCGATGGTGAGCGACGGCAGCAGGCCCCGGCCGCCGGGGACCTGGCACACGCCCTTGCGCACCGCCTCCTCGGGCGGCAGGCCGGTGATCTCCTCGTCGTCGAGGAACACCTTGCCGGCGTCGGGCTTCATGACACCGCTGATGCAGCGCAGGATCGTGGACTTGCCGGCGCCGTTCGTGCCGAGGAGGGCGACGATCTCGCCCCGCTGCACCTCGAGGTCGACGGAGCGCAGGACCTGCACGGCGCCGTAGGAGGCGTAGAGCCCCTCGACGCGCAGGACGGGGTCGGACCCGGACATCAGCGCACCTCCGCCTCGAGGTCGATGGAGCCGCCGAGGTAGCTCTCGACCACCTCGGGATCGGCCTGGATCTCCTCGGGCGTGCCCTCGGCGAGGATGTGCCCGTTCGCCAGGGCGTAGATCCGGTCGGAGATGCCCATGATCAGCGGCATGTCGTGCTCGATGAGGATGAGCGTGGCGCCGAGCTCGTCGCGCACGTCCTGCAGCACGGGGCCGAGCGCCTCGGTCTCCTTCTGGGCGATGCCCGACGACGGCTCGTCGAGCAGGACCAGCTCCGGCTCGAGGGCGAGCACGCAGGCCAGCTCGGCCATGCGCAGGGTGCCGTACGAGAGGTCGGCGGCCAGCTTGCCGGCGTAGTCGTCGAGGCCGAGGCGGGCGACCACCTCGTCGGTCTTGGCCCGGATGCGCTCCTCCTCGTCGACCGAGGTCGCCGAGCGCAGGCACGCCCGCAGCAGGCTCCGCACCGGCTGGTTCGGCATGCGCCGGTGCAGGCTCACCCGGATGCAGTCGTAGACGGTGAGGTTCGGGTACAGCGTCACCTGCTGGAAGGTGCGGCCGAGCCCGAGCCAGGGCCGCTCCCACGCCTTGCGCTCGAGCAGGTCGACGCCGTTGAGCAGCACCCGGCCGGTGGCCTGCTCGCGGAAGCCGGACACGGCGTCGAAGAGGGTGGTCTTGCCGGCGCCGTTCGGGCCGATGAGCCCGACGATCTCCCCACGGGAGACCTGCATGTCGATGCCGTCGAGCACCTGCAGCGACCCGAACGCCAGGCGCAGGTCGCGGATCTCGAAGAACGGGGCGTCGTCGTGGATCTGGATGCTCATCAGACGCCCACCGGTTCCTCGGCGCGGGCCTCGAGGGCGCTCGTGCCCTCCGACAGGTCGACGAGCTCGCCGTCGGCGTCGGCGGACGCCCACGCCACCCGCTCGGAGGGGTCGAACGGCCGCACGAACCGGACGAGGGACCCGCCGATGCCGTTCGGGTTCTGGATGATCGTGATGATGGCGAGGAAGCCGGCGAGGATCGTCGGCGCCTGGTTCACGCCCGTGGTGGGGGTGGCGGTGAGCTGGGGGATGATCTCGAACAGCACGCCGACGAGGGCGGCGCCGAACAGCACGCCGACGCCGGCGACCACGGCCTGGAGCACGACGCCGAGCGAGAAGAACAGCAGGAAGCTCTGGCCGTCGATGTCGCGCAGGAAGAAGCCGAGCAGCGAGCCGCCGATGCCGGCGATGAAGCCGGACAGGCTGAAGGCGAGGAGCTTGTAGCCGACCGGGTCGATGCCCATGGCCTGGGCGGTGGTCTCGGCGTCGCGCAGGGCGTAGAAGGCGCGGGCCACCCGGGTGTCGCGCAGGTTGCGCATGGCGAGGAAGAGCAGGACGGCGATGCCGAGGGCGGTGAAGTACATGGCCTCGTTCTGGAGGCCGAACCACTCGCGGTCGAGGTCCGACCGGGCGAGGATCTCGGGCTGGATGAACAGGAAGTTCTCGCCGAAGTAGGCGAAGGTCAGGGTCACGAGGGCGAGGAAGAACCCCCGCAGCCGCAGCGCCGGGATGCCGAGCAGCAGCGAGAACGGGATGGTGAGCAGCCCGCCGGCGAGGATCACCAGCGGGATCGGCAGGTTCCACGACGTCTGGGCGATGGCGGCGCCGAAGGCGCCGATGCCGGCGAAGGTCATGGGGGCGAGGGAGATCTGGCCGGTCCAGCCGGTGATCACCACGACCGAGAGGGCGATGATCGACAGGATCACGCCGTTGAGCAGGACGCCGTCCCGGAACGACGACGTGCCGAGCAGCGGGTAGGCGACGGCGAAGGCGGCGATCAGCAGGCCGAGCACCCACTTGCTCGTCCGCCAGTCCCGCAGCAGCAGCTGCAGCTGGCCGGTGCGGTCGAGGTTGCGGCGCAGCTCGTCCTCCGGGTTCACGCCCCCGGCCGCCCGGGCGAAGCTCACGCCGGTGTCCTCGTCGAGGCGGATGCCGGCGAAGATGAACCTGGGCCGGGTCATGAGCAGCCCGACGACCAGGATCAGGGTGATCAGGGTCGGCCCGGCCTTGCCGGCGAGGATGTCGCTGACGAAGCCCTGGGGCCACGGCGCCGCCGCCACCAGGTTGGTGGACAGGCCGATGAGCAGGCCGCCGGCCAGCGTGCCGATGAGGCTGGTGAAGCCGCCGATGAGGCTGGCGGCGAAGCCGAACACGATGAGGTTCGCCAGGCCCGACGGCGAGATGCCGGCGCCCGAGGCGATGAGGATGCCGGCGATGCAGGCCAGCATCGAGCCGACCGCCCAGGCGAAGCCGGCGACCTGGTCCGCCGAGATGCCGAGCAGGCGGGAGACCTCGCGCGAGTCGGCGGTGGCCCGGATGGCGATGCCGAGGTCGGTGTAGCGGAAGAAGGCGGCGAGCCCGGCGGCCAGGGCGACCGTGACCGCCACCGTGCCGAGGGCGTTGTAGGTGAGGTTCACCCCGCCCACCTGGACGAGGCCGTCGGGGAAGATCGTGGGCACCGCCTCGGTGCGCTGGCCGAACACGTCGCCGCCGAGGCCGGTCAGCAGGGTGAACAGGGCGATGGTGACGATGATCAGGTTGAGCATCGGGGCGTTGGCGAGCGGGCGCATCACGACCCGCTCGATGGCCAGGCCGAGCAGGCCGGTGACCACCAGCGCGATGAGCAGCGCCGCGGCGAGCGGCAGCGCCGGCGGGTCCGGCGTCCACGACAGCCCGGTGAAGGGCAGCTGGAAGCGCAGGCCGGGGTCCTGCAGCTGGGTGCCGTCCCAGAACTTCACGAACGTGTAGGCGCCGATGGTGCCGACGGCGGCGTGGGCGAAGTTGGGGACCCGGGTGCCCTTGTAGATCAGGGTGATGCCGGTGCCGAAGAGGGCGTAGACCGCGCCGATGGAGAGTCCGGTCACGGCGACGTTCAAGTAGAACTGCAGATCGCCCACGGGCGTCCGACCCCCTCGGTCGTGTTCCCGTCGAGGGGTTCGACGGCGTCGGCGGGGATCCCTCCCTTCCTGGCAGCAGGAGTTTCCAGTTGCGGTGACGAACCCGCGCGGCATGGGGGAATCGCGTTCGATCTCGCGACGTGCACGGCTGGTCGCGGCCGTGGCCGCCACGTTGCTCGTGGTGCCGCCGGGCGCGCACCTCGGCGCGCAGGAGGCGCCGGCGACCGCGGTGCCGAACACCTTCGGCCTGCGCCTCGAGGGCTTCGCCGTCGAGGCGACGGCCAACAGCACCGCCACCGGCGTCGCCCCGCGCAGCGCGTACTCGTACGCCAAGGTGTCCTCGACGCTCGACCTCGACGGCAGCCGCGGCCTCGACATGGAGGCCCGCGGCGCCAACAGCCAGGACGCCGGGCTCGTGGGCGTCGTGCTCTTCTCCGGCGGCGACGTGCCGATCAACGGCAACAACCTCCCCGGCTACACGCAGGCGTTCTTCCCCACCTTCGAGGGCTTCGCGCAGGTCTCGGAGAAGTGCGCCTTCAACCAGACAGAGGCCAAGGAGACGCCCGAGTGCCGGGAGCAGGACGGCCCCTACGCCTTCTCCCAGGTCGTCCCCGACCAGGCCGCCCCGACCGCCACCGGCATCGGGCGCACCCAGGACAGCGGCGACGCCGGCGGCGACGCCCGCTCCGAGTCCCGCATCGAGCCCCAGCCGGACGGGTCGATCCGAGGGGTCCAGGTCAACCGCGGCAGCGACCAGCGGGTGCCCGGCACGCCGATCACGGTCGACTCCTACGTCGCCGAGCAGACGGTGGTGGCCGCCCTCGGCTCGGCGACCGCCGAGGTCCGCTGCGCCGGCGAGGTGAGCGTGGGCGGCCAGCAGGTCTCCGACAACCAGGCGCTCCAGGAGCTCCTGGCCCCCCTCACCATCGGCTCCGACCTGCGGGTCACCTTCGAGCCGGCCACCGAGCCCGAGATCCGCCAGCTGCCCGGCGGCGCGCTCGAGGCCACGTGCCGCGGCCCCCGCTTCACCGTGTTCTCGAGCCCGCAGGGCGGCACCGGGGCCACGTACACGTTCGGCAAGACCTTCGCCGCCGTGGGCATCACCGAGAACCGGGAGCCCATCGGCGCCAGCGGCTCGCTCGGCGGCGGCGGGTTCACCCCGCCGGCCACCGACACCGCCGCACCGGCCCCGCCCCGGGCCACCGGGTCCACCGCCTCCAGCACCGGCACGTCGCCCGTCTCGACCCCGGCCGCCGAACCGGCACCGGAGGCCGCCGGCCCGACGGAGGAGGTGCCCCTGGACGACGGGTCGTTCGAGGAGGCCTCGGCCCCCGAGCTGGTGCGGGAGGCGATCGACACCACGCCGATCGGTGCGTTCACCGCCGTGGGCGGGGCGCTCCTGGCCCTCGGCGTCTGGCTGCTCCTCGGCGTCACCGGGTCCCTCGCCCGGGGCCTGCCCACGCTGCGCCTGCCGCCCTTCGACGACTAGATCCGCCGTCTCGGGCGGCCGGTACCGTGCCCGCCCGTGCGCGACGTGATCGACCCGTCCACCGGCGCCGTCGTCGACCGGGTGCCCGAGCTCGGGCCCGCCGACCTCGACGCCGTCCTCGACCGGACGGTGGCCGCCCACGCCGGCTGGTCGCGGTCCAAGGTGCGCGAGCGGCGCGACGTGCTGCGCGAGCTCGCCCGGCTCGTGCGCGTGAACGCCGAGCACCTGGCCCGCCTCGAGTCGGCGCAGGCCGGCAAGCCGATCGCCGCCGCACGCGGCGAGGTCGCCGCCGCCGCCGAGGTCTTCGACTTCTACGCTGGCGCCGTCGACAAGGTCCACGGCTCGACCATCCCCGGCAACGCCGACGGCACGCTGCTGACGTTCCGGGAGCCGATCGGCCCGAGCGCCGCCATCGTGCCGTGGAACTTCCCGCTGCTGATCCTGTGCTGGAAGGTGGCGCCGGCGCTGGCCATGGGCAACGCCGTGGTCGCCAAGCCGGCCTCCCAGACGCCGCTCACGGCGATCGCCCTCGCCGAGCTGGCCGAGGGCGCCGGGCTGCCGGCCGGCACCTTCCAGGTCGTCACCGGCCCGGGCGGGTCGCTGGGCGAGGCGCTGGTCACCGATCCCCGCATCCGGAAGGTGTCCTTCACCGGCTCGACCGAGGTGGGCAGCCGCATCATGGCCCTGGCCGCCCGCGACATCACCCGGGTCGGCCTCGAGCTCGGCGGCAAGTCGGCGAACCTGGTCTTCGGCGACCTCTCGGATGACCAGCTCGACGCCTGCGTCGCCTCGTCGCTGTGGTCGGTGTTCGACAACACCGGCCAGGACTGCTGCGCCCGCAGCCGGATGTTCGTGCACGAGTCGATCGTCGAGGACTTCACCGAGCGGCTGGTCGCCGCCACCGAGGCCATCCGCATCGGCCCCACCGGCGACCCGGGCACCGAGCTCGGTCCGCTCATCTCCGACGACCAACGCCGGATCGCCGAGGACTACGTCGCCTCGGCCACGGCCGACGGCGCCCGCCTGCGCACCGGCGGCGACCGCCCCGACCTCGGCGGCAGCTACCTGCGCCCGGCGGTCCTCGACCGGGCCGACGTCGGCATGCGGTTCATGCGCGAGGAGATCTTCGGTCCCGTGGTCGGGATCCAGTCCTTCCGCACGGAGGACGAGGCGGTCGAGCTGGCCAACGCCTCGATCCACGGCCTCTCCGGGTCGATCTGGTGCCGGGACGTCGGGCGGGCGCTGCGGGTGGCCCGGCGGGTCGAGACCGGCATGCTGTCGGTGAACTCCTCGTCCTCGGTCCACATCGAGGCCCCGTTCGGCGGCGTGAAGCAGTCGGGCATCGGCCGCGACCAGGGGATGGAGGCGCTCGCCCACTTCTCGGAGCTCAAGACCGTCTTCATCGCCGCCGAATGATCTCCGTGCTCCGCTCGCGCCCCCTGCTCCTCGTCGTCGCGCTCCTGGCGTCGGCGCTCGCCGTCGCCGGCGCCCCGGCGGCCGCCGGCCACCCCCACCGCATCTCCGGCGCCGACCGCTACGCCACCGCCGCCCAGGTGTCGGCGTCCCGGTTCGCCGCCGGCGTCCCCGTGGCCTACGTCGTCACCGGCGCCAAGTTCCCGGACGCCCTCGCCGCCGGTGTGGCGGCGGGCGTGCGCGGGGGCCCGGTGCTGCTGACCCAGCCGACCGCCCTGCCCGGGCCGACGGCGACCGAGCTCCAGCGCCTGCGGCCCGCCCGCATCGTCGTCGTCGGCGGGGCCGGCTCGGTGTCCGACGCCGTGCTCCGCCAGCTCGAGGCGCACACCGACGGGGGCGTCACCCGGGTCGAGGGGCCGGACCGCTACGCCACGGCCGCCGCCGTCGCCCGCGACACGTTCCCCGACGGCGCCGACCTTGCCTACGTCGCCAGCGGCGAGTCGTTCCCCGACGCCCTCGCCGGCGTGCCCGCCGCCGCCACCGACGGGGCGCCGCTCCTGCTCGTCGCCCGGGGCTCGGTCCCCGCCGCGACCGCCGCCGCGCTGCGCGACCTCGGCGTGGGTCGGGCCATCGTGCTCGGGGGCACCGGCACGGTGACCCAGGCGGTCGAGGACCAGCTGCGCGCCATCACCGGCTCGACCGGCCGCCTCCAGGGCGCCGACCGCCACGCCACGTCCGCCGCCATCGCCGAGCACGCCTTCCCCGGCGGGGCGCCCGTCGCCTACCTCGCCACCGGCGCGGGCTACGCCGACGCCCTCGCCGCCGGCCCGGCCGCCGCCGCGTCCGGCGGGCCGGTGCTGCTGGTGAAGGGGGGCTGCGTCCCGTACCCGGTAGGCGACTGGCTGGCCAGCCACGCCGTGCGCGACGTGCGCATCCTCGGCGGCGACCGCGCCGTCGGCCACGGCGTCGAGGACGAGACCCGCTGCCCCTCGCCGTACAACGTTCCCGGGGCACCTGCGCTGAGCGCCCAGCCGGCATCGCCGGCCTGGGGCGACGACGGCCCCGACCCCAGCCTGCTCCGGGTCGGCCACCGCTACTACGCCTACACGACCGGCACGACGTGGGGGAACCGCATCGGCATCCTCGTCTCCGACCGCCCGGACAGCGGCTGGCAGCCCGTCTCCGGCAAGGAGTGGGGCTCCACGGCGCTGCCCTCGGTGCCCGACTGGCAGGTCACCGACACCCAGTGGGCGCCGGCCGTCTACCCCTTCGCCGGCAAGTACGTGATGTTCTACGCCGCCCAGCGCAAGGGCCCGATGGAGTGGTGCCTCAGCGTGGCCGTGGCCGACCGGCCGGAGGGCCCGTTCCACGACCGCACCGGCGCCACCGGGCCCATCGTCTGCCAGGACCACCTCGGCGGCACCATCGACCCGCACCCCTTCGTCGACGCCGACGGCACCCCGTGGCTGCACTTCAAGAACAACGACGGCATCGCCGACGGCGACGGCACCGACGCCGACGAGGCCGCGGTCTCCAGCGTGTGGGCGGTGCGCCTGAGCGCCGACGGCACCTGGCCGGTCAGCGGCCACCACCACGTCATGGCCAAGGACTCCCAGAGCCACCCGTGGCAGACCACGGTCGACAACCCGCAGATGGTGCTGCGCGGCGGCGTCCACTACCTGTTCCACACCGGCGGCGACTACATCGGCAACGACACCTACGCCGTCGGCTACGCCACCTGCGCCGGCCCCGTCGGCCCCTGCTACACGCACCCCCAGCCGATCCTGCGCAGCTACGGCGACGTCGCCGGCCCGGGCGGGGGCACCGTCCTGCGCGATGCCGACGGCGGCTGGTGGATCAGCTACCACGCCTGGCCGAAGGGCACCTGCCACGACTACTGGTGCGGCGCCGAGCGGAAGATGTGGGTCGCCCCGCTGCGCTGGTAGCCGGCGGGCCGTCCGTGCCCGTGCACCCTTCGAGCGCCACATAGGTGAGACAACGCTCCGGGGGCGGGCGGCGGACGCCGACGCGCGTCTCACCTATCTGGCGCCGGAGGACACCACCGGCATCGGCCGGGCGTTCCTGTCGGTGGCCCCGGGGACGATGGTGGCGTGGCCACCGATGACCGCCGCCCGCGTGAGCTCTGGGGCACCCCGATCCCCGACGTCCGGAGCACGCGGGGCATCGTCACCCGGTACCTGACGACCGACGTCCTCGCGTCGACGCCCGGCCGGGCGTGGTCGCCGGCCGAGGTCGCCACCGAGCTCGAGCGGCGTGGCTTCCGCTCGCCCGGACGCCTCGGCAAGGACGTCGCGAACGGGCTGCGGGCCGAGGTCAACCGCGGTCGGGTGCACCGCGTCGGCCGGGGCCGGTACGTCGTCGGGCACATCCCGGGCGCGACCCGTCGGCGGATCCGGGCGGTGGCGCGGCACCGCACCGCCCTGGCGCAGGCGGCGCTGGAGCGGGAGTTGGCCGATCGAGCACGGCACCGGTTCACTTGACCGGGTGACCGACCCCGCCTCCGAGGCCACGCGACGCCGGACGTTCGCCATCATCAGCCACCCGGACGCGGGAAAGACGACGCTCACCGAGAAGTTCCTGCTCTACGGCGGCGCCGTGCAGGACGCCGGGCAGGTGAAGGCCCGCGGCGAGCGGCGCAAGGTCCGGTCCGACTGGATGGAGATGGAGCAGCAGCGCGGCATCTCGATCACCTCGACGGTGCTGCAGTTCCCGTACCGGGACCGGGTGCTGAACCTGCTGGACACGCCGGGCCACCGCGACTTCTCCGAGGACACCTACCGGGTGCTGGCGGCGGCGGACACGGCGATCATGGTCCTCGACGCCAGCGCCGGCATCGAGCCCCAGACGCTGAAGCTGTTCGAGGTGTGCCGGGAGCGGCGCATCCCGCTGCTCACGTTCATCAACAAGTGGGACCGGCCCGGCAAGGACCCGCTCGAGCTCACCGACGAGATCGAGACCACGCTGGAGCTGGCGACCATGCCCATCTCCTGGCCGGTCGGCATCGCCGGCGACTTCCGCGGGCTCATCGACCGACGCAGCGGCGACTACGTGAAGTTCACCCGCTCGGCCCGCGGGGCCACCGAGGCCGGCGAGGAGGTGCTCGACCCGGCCAAGGCCGAGGAGGTCGAGGGCGACAGCTACGCCACCGCCGTCGAGCAGATCGAGCTGCTCGAGGCGGTCGGGTCCGACTTCGACCAAGAGCTGTTCGAGGCCGCCGAGGCGACCCCGGTGTTCTTCGGCTCGGCGCTCACCAACTACGGCGTGCGGCTGCTGCTCGACGCCGTCGCCGACCTGGCCCCGTCGCCGAAGCCCCGACCCGACGCCGAGGGCGAGCCCCGGCCGCTCGAGGCCCCGTTCAGCGGCTTCGCCTTCAAGGTCCAGGCGAACATGGATCCCAGCCACCGCGACCGGATCGCCTTCGTGCGGGTCTGCTCGGGCCGCTTCGAGCGGGGCATGGTCGTGACCCACGGCCGCACCGGCAAGCCCTTCAGCACCAAGTACGCCCACTCGGTGTTCGGCCAGGAGCGGGACACCCTGGAGGAGGCGTTCCCCGGCGACGTGATCGGCCTCGTCAACGCGACCGAGGTGCGGGTGGGCGACACCCTCTACCTCGAGCAGCCGGTCGAGTTCCCCGGCATCCCGGCGTTCGCCCCCGAGCTGTTCGCCATCGCCCGGCCCAAGGACGTCGGCCGGTTCAAGCAGTTCCGCAAGGGCATCGCCCAGCTCGACGAGGAGGGCGTGGTGCAGGTCCTGCGCGACCGCGACCTCGGCGACCAGGAGCCGATGCTCGCCGCCGTGGGCCAGATGCAGTTCGAGGTCGCCTCCGCCCGCCTCGCCGACGAGTTCGGCTCGCCGGCGGAGATCTCGATGACCCGCTACTCGATCGCCCGGGTCACCGACGAGGAGACGATGGCCAACCTGCGGGGCATGAGCGGCGTGCGCGTGCTCGAGCGCTCCGACGGGACCCTGCTGGCGCTGTTCGAGTCGGTGTACTGGCTCCAGCGCATCGAGTCGGACCACCCGGACTGGGTGCTCGAGCCGCTGGTGGCGGAGGGCATGGCCGGCTAGCTCAGCAGCGGGCGTCCGGCCCCGGCAGCGCGAGGTCCACGAGGTAGGAGAGCACGACCTCGTCGACGCACGGGTCGCCCTGGAGGGCGATGGTGTGGCCGTCGCCCTCGTGGGTGAGGAGCACGGCGGAGTCGAGGCGGTCGGCCACGGCGAGGGCGCCGGCGTGGGGCGTCGCCGGGTCGCCCGTGGTCGACACGAGCAGCAGGGGCGGGGCGTCGGGTGCGGTGATCGGACCGAGCGGGTCGGGCGGCACCGGCCAGACCGCGCAGCGCAGGTAGTCGTTCACCAGCGCCTCGCCGAAGCGCGGCGAGGCGGCGCCGGCGGCCTCGGCCTCGGCCAGGTGCTGGTCGACGCCGGCCGGCCACGTGCTGTCGAGGCACGAGACGGCGAAGTAGGCGGGGAACTCGACGAGGGTGACGTACTGGTCGGCGAGCTGGAGGAGCACGGCACCGTCACCGGCCGCGGCGTCGGCGACCGCCTGGTCGAGCGCCGGCCACAGCGACTCGGCGTAGAGCGCCAGGGCGAGGCCGACGGTGGCCTGGCCGGCGTTCAGGGTGCGGCCGTCGCCGGCCACGAGGACGCGCTCGGCGGCGGCCAGGGCGGCGTCCACGGTGGCGATCGGGTCGTCGCCGGGGCACGTCGGGCGGTCCGGGCAGGCGGCGGCCCAGCGCTGGAGCGCGACCTCGAAGCCGGCCGCCTGCTGCGTGGCGGTCGTGATCCCGTCGGTCGAGGGGTCGACGATCCCGTCGAGCACCATCGCTCGGGTGCGCTCGGGGAAGCGCTCGGCGTAGGCCTGCCCGATCGACGTGCCGTAGCTGTAGCCGAGGAACGACAGGCGCTCGTCGCCCATCGCCTGCCGGACGGCGTCGAGGTCGGCGGCGACGTCTCGGGTGCCGAGGTGCGCCAGCAGGGCGCCGGCCTCCTCGCCGCAGTCGGCGGCGTACGCCTCGGACACCTCGACGAGCACCCTCTGGTCGGCGGAGTCCTCGACGCTGTGGTCGACGGCGTAGAGCTCCTCCGCCGGGACACCGCAGTCGAGCGGCGCCGAGCCGCCCACGCCACGCGGGTCGACGGCCACGATGTCGAAGTGCTCGCGCACCTCGTCGGGCCAGGGGAACGAGCGGGCGGCCTCCACGGTGCCGTTGCCGGGGCCACCGAAGTTCACGAACAGCGGCCCGATGCGATCACCGGTCGCCGGCAGGCGCAGCACGGCGAGGTCGATCGCGGCGCCGGGGTCGTCGTGGTCGACGGGCACGGTGACGCTGGCGCACTCCGCCGACCCGCACGCCGCCCACTCGATCGGGGCTGCGCGCTCGTCCGGGCCCTCCTCCGGGGTCTCCTCCGGGCCCTCTTCCGCGCGCTCCGCGACCGGCGGGCCCTCCTCGTCCGAACCGCAGCCCGCCAGCACCGCCACGCCCACGAGGGCGCCGAGCAGCCGGACCGGGGCCCGCATCAGGACGGCTGGCGCACGGCGTAGACCAGCGAGCCCTCCATGACCAGGCGCCCGTCGCTCACCGCCTCGGCCCGGCAGAACACCGTCGAGCGGCCCCGCCGGGTCACCCAGCCCTCGGCGACCACGTCGGCCTCGCGGACGGCGCCGACGTAGCTGAGGTTCATCGTCACGGTCACGTACTGGGTCTCCGGGCCGTAGGCCGAGCCGATGGCCGGCACCACGACCGTGTCGACGAGCGTGGCGAGCGCGCCGCCGTGCACGACGCCGGCGGGCTGCTCGTGCTCGGGTCGGAAGGGCAGGCGCATGCGGCAGTAGTCCCGGCGCAGCTCCTCGATCTCCAGGCCGAGCAGCGACGGGAAGTAGGTGCGGTCGGGCCAGCGCCCGAACGTCGACCACCGGGCCAGCACGTCGTCGGGAAGGGGTTCGAAGCGGTCGGCGCGCACCGCCGGAACCTAGCGATCCGTACAGTGGTGCCCCGTGCTGCGACGCGTGCCGCTGCTCCCCGTCGCGCTCGTCAGCGTCCTGGTCATCGCCGTGACCTGGTGGATCGACGACCGCGGCGACGTCACCGCCGGCGGCGAGCTCGCCGTGGGGGAGGACGGCGAGGTGATCGTCGAGGCCGACGGCGACAGCGACCCCACGACCACGACCACGACGCTGCCGCCGTTCGAGGGGTGGTCCGATCCTCGGCTCGCCGGCCAGCCGTACCCCGGCGCCACCGTCGAGGGCGTCCTCACCTTCCGGGGCAACCCGACCCGCAGCTACCACGGTGCCGGACCCGTCCCCGTCGACCCGGCGATCGCCTTCCGGTACCCGGCGCAGGGCGGGTTGTGCGGCGAGTCGACCAACCTCGGCGAGACGAAGGTCTGGTGCGGGCTGGGCTGGACCGGCCAGCCGGCGGTCTTCGAGCGCGACGGGCGCACGTGGGCCGTCTTCGGCGCCTACGACGGTGCCGTCCACTTCCTCGACGCCGACACCGGTGAGCGGCTCCTGCCCCCGTTCCCCACCGGGGACCTGATCAAGGGCAGCGTCACCGTCGACCCCGACGGCTTCCCGCTCGTCTACACCGGCTCGCGCGACGACCGGTACCGGATCCTGTCGATCCAGGGCGACGAGGCGGTGGAGCTGTGGTCGATGAACGCCGACGACTTCTCGCCCGTGCTCTGGAACGACGACTGGGACAGCTCGGCGATCGTCATCGACGACCACCTCTTCGTCGGCGGTGAGAACAGCCGCTTCATCGGGCTCCGGCTCAACCGGGGCACGACCCCCGACGGCACCGTCACGGTCGACCCGCAGGTCGTCATGGACGTCGCCAGCTGGGACGCCGAGCTGCTCGCGGCGCTGGGCGACGAGACCGTCTCGGTGGAGGTGTCGCCCACCGTCGTCGGCGACACCGTGTACTTCACCAACAGCGGCGGCCTGGTGCAGGGCTGGGACATCGGCGGCCTCGCCGACGGCGTCCCGCCCGAGCGCACGTTCCGCTTCTGGATGGGCGACGACACCGACGCGTCCATCGTCGCCGACGCCGACGGGATGCTGTACGTCGCCGCCGAGTACGAGCGGGCCGCCACCGCCGAGCGGGCCCAGGCCGTCGGCCAGCTCGTGAAGCTCGACCCGTCCGCCCCCGACCCGCTCGTGTGGTCGTGGTCCGACGCCGACGTGCGCCCGGGCGGCATCTGGGGCACGCCGGCCGTGGTCGACGGCGTCGTCTACGCCGCCACCAACGGCGGCGAGCTGGTGGCCGTGGCCGCCGACGACGGCCGCGAGCTGTGGTCGAAGCGGCTGCCCGGACCGCTGTGGGCGTCGCCGGTGGTCGTCGACGACGTGCTGCTGCTCGGCGACTGCGACGGCGGGTTCCACGCCTTCGACCTGCAGCCGGGCGGCGCCGAGGCCACCGAGCGCTGGTCGATCGACCTCGGCGGCTGCATCGAGGCGACGCCGGTCGTGTGGGAGGGGCGGATCCTCGTCGGTTCCCGGGACGGCGCCCTGTACTCGATCGTCGAGGCCTGAGCGGGCTCAGTCCGACAACCAGACCCAGCCCCACGCCGGCAGCTCGATGCGCCCGTCGGCGCCCCGGACCCCCGGGTCCGACGCCAGCACGACGCCGGCGTGGGCGAGCCCGGCGTCGTGGGCGACCGACAGCGGGATGGACACCGGGTCGTCGCTGAAGGCGGCCACGCCGAGGAACGGCAGGTGGCGGGGATGCGAGCGCCGCCACGCGAACACCGAGCCGTGGCCGGTCGCGACGGGGTCGGTCGTGCCGCCGGCCCGCATGACCGGGAGGTCCCGGCGGGCCAGCACCTGCTCCCGGAGCTTGGCGAACACCCGACCCTCGACCGAGGCCGGGTCGTGGCGGCGGGCGGCCGCGTCCCAGTCCATGGGCGGGCGGTGGATCCAGCGGTTGTCGTCGGCGCGGGCCGGGTCGTCGGCGAAGGACCAGTCGTTGGCGAGGGCGATCTCGTCGCCCATGTAGAGCAGGGGGATCGAGCCGCCCCAGCCGATGATCACGGCGTGGAGCAGGAGGTGCCGGCGGATGCCGGCGTCGAGGGCGGCGGCGTCCCCGCGCTCGCGGGCGTCGTCGATGCCGGCGAGGGCCGCCGCCGTCCCCGAGATGCGGGCGTCGAGCGTGACCGGGTCCTCCTGGAAGCGCACGCCCCGCGCCCAGCTGCCGGGGTGCTCGCCGGCGTAGAACCGGTTGAGGAACGCCCGGTGCTCGAACCCGTTCCAGCCCACGGCGGCGGCATCGGCGTCGCTCACCGCCCAGCCGATGTCGTCGTGGCAGCGCACGTAGGTGACCCAACCCGTGCCGTCGGGCGGGCGGCGCATGCGGGACAGCGACCGGGTCATGAGCCGGGCATCGCGGGCGGCCAGCGACGACCACAGCATGACCATGAGCTGGTTGTGGTAGGCGAGCTCGCACTCGCGGACCTCGGGGCGGTGGCCACCGAGGTACTGCACCAGCTCCTCGGGCGGCACGATCGCCTCCGCCTTGCAGACGGCACCGGGCGCCGAGATGCGCAGCACGTTGCGCAGGATCTGCACGACCCGGTGGGCCTCGGGGAGGTTCTCGCAGTCGGTGCCCACCCGCTTCCAGAGGAAGGGCACGGCGTCGAGCCGGAAGACGTCGACCCCCCGGTTGGCGAGCCGGCCCATGACCCCCGCCATCGCCGCCAGCACGTCGGGGTTGCCGTAGTCGAGGTCCCACTGCCACTCGCGGAACGTGGTCCACACCCACCCGAGCCCGGGGACCTCGGTGAAGCTGCCCGGGGCCATCTCCGGGAACACCTCGCGCAGGGTCTGCTCGTAGCGGTCGGGCTCGGTCCGGTCGGGGAAGATCCGGTAGAAGGCGCGGTGGTGCGCGTCGCCGGCGCGCGCCGCCTCGGCCCACGGGTGCTCGGCCGCCGTGTGGTTGACCACCAGGTCGATGCACAGGGCCATGTCCCGGTCGTGGAGGGCGGCGGCGAGGTCGGCGAGGTCGTCCATGGTGCCGAGGCTCGGCTCGACCTGGTCGTGGTCGGCGACCGCGTAGCCGCCGTCGTTCTCACCCTCCCGCGCCCGCAGCAGCGGCATGAGGTGGAGGTACGTGACGCCGAGCTCGTCGAGGTGGTCGAGGCGGTCGAGCACGCCCCGGAGGGTCCCGGCGAACCGATCGGTGTAGGCGACGTAGCCGATCTGGCGGGCCCGCAGGAACCACTGCGGGTCGATCTCGCGCCGGTGGTCCAGGCGCCGCAGCGCCACCGGCCGCTGCTCGGCCGATGACAGCGCCAGCTCGACGAGGCGCTCGACGAGCCCGTCGGCGTCGTGGCCGAGCGGCTCGTAGACCTCGGCGACGGCGGCGTGCAGCTCGTCGACCACCACGTCGACCCGCACGGCGAAGGCCTGCCCGTCGGCATCTCCGAGGCGGTCCACGGCGTCGGCGAGCACGCCGGGACGTGCGTCGCGCCACCAGTCCCGGGCTCGGTTGCGCCGCTCGCTGCCCCGCAGGTCCACGATGAGCGACCGTACCGGCGACCGGTAGCCTCCGCCCATGGCGCGGGCTCGGGAGCAGCAGTTCCAGCGCCACATGAGCGACACCGAGGCGCTCATGTGGAACCTCGAGAAGGACCCGGCGCTCAGCTCGTGGTTTGCGAGCGTGACGATCCTCGACCGACCGCCCTCCATGGAGCGGCTCCGCAGCCGGCTGGCCCAGGCGGTGGTCGCCGTCCCCCGCCTGCGCCAGAAGGTCGTGGCCACCGTCGGGCGCCTCACGCCGCCCATGTGGGTCGACGACCCGACGTTCGACCTCGACCGGCACCTGTGGCGGGCCGCCATCCCCGCCCCCGGCACCGAGGCCGAGCTCCACGAGCTGGCCGTGCACCTGCTGCTCGAGCCCTTCGACCGGGCCCGGCCGCTGTGGCAGTTCGTGGTGCTCGAGGGCCTCGCCGACGGCCGGGCGGCCCTGTTCCAGAAGATGCACCACACGATCACCGACGGCGAGGGCGGGGTGCGCCTCGCCGAGCAGTTCGTCGACATCGAGCGGGACCCCGCCGAGGCGGAGCCGTCCGTGCTGCCGCTGCCGGCGGCGCCGTCACCCGACTTCGTCGACGGGGTGCGGGAGGTGGTCGGCCACAACGTGCGCCGGGTCGGCGGCCTCGCCCAGCGGGTGGCCCGGTCCGTCGTCACCGACCCCGTCGGGTCCGCGCGCGGCGTGGGCCGGGTGGTGCAGGAGCTGGAGCGGAACCTGCGGCCCTCGGGCGGCGACGGCGCCGACGTCGGCTCGCCGCTGTGGCAGCCCCGCACGCTGTCGCGGTGGTTCGGCACGCTGCAGGTGCCCCTCGACGACGTGCGCCGGGCCGGCAAGGCCCTCGGCGGCACGGTGAACGACGTCTTCGTCGCCGGCGCGCTCGCCGGCGCCACCGCCCACCACCACGAGCGCGGCGTCGAGCCGGCCCGGCTGCGGGCGGCCATGCCGGTGAGCACCCGCCGGGGCGGCACCGTGGGCGGCAACGCCTTCGCCATCACGACCACCGACCTGCCGGCGATCGCCGATCCGGTCGAGGCCTTCGCCGCCGTGCACGAGGCGCTCGGCGCGGTGAAGGGCGGCGGCTCCACCGACCTCGTCGGCCAGCTGGCCATGGTCGTCAACCTGCTGCCGACCTCGGTGCTCACGTCGTTCGCCAAGGACGCGGCGGCCAAGGTCGACTTCACGGTCTCCAACGTGCGGGGCGCGCCGATCGACATCTTCATCGCCGGCGCCCGCTGCGAGGCGGTGTACCCGATGGGACCGATCTCGGGGACGGCGTTCAACCTGTCGACGCTGAGCTACGCCGGCAGCCTCGACATGGGCCTGGTGGTCGACGCCGGGGCCATCGACGACCCGTCGGGGCTGCGCGACCACCTGGCCGCCGCCTACGACGCGCTGATCGCCGCCGGCCGCTAGATCCCGAGCTGGCGCGACGCCAGGTCGCGCATGATCTCCTCGGAGCCGCCGCCGATGGCCTGGACCCGCACCTCGCGGTAGAGGCGCTCGACCGTGTCGCCTCGCAGGTAGCTGGCCCCGCCGAGGATCTGGGCCGCCTCGCGGGCGCAGTGCTCGAAGCAGAGGGTGGCGTTCACCTTGGCCTCGGCGATCTCGGCCACCGGGTCGTCGCCCTGGTTCAGGCGCCACGACAGCAGCTCGAGCCACGCCTTGGACGCGTTGATGAGCCGGTCCATGTCGGCGAGCTTGTGGCGGATCACCTGGTGGTCGGCGAGCCGCTTGCCGAACGTCTCGCGCTCGCGGGCCCAGGCGACCGCCTCGTCGAAGCACACCCGGCTGAACGCCGTCGACTGCACGGCGAGGTCGATGCGCTCGGCGTTGAAGTTGTTGACGATGGCGGAGAACCCGGCGTTCTCGGCCGTGATCAGGTTCTCGACCGGCACCCGCACGTCGTCGAAGTAGAGCGTGGCCGTGTCCGAGGCGAGCCAGCCCATCTTGTCCAGCTTCGTGCGCTCGACCCCGGGCCGGTCGCCCTCGATCAGCAGCAGCGACAAGCCCGCCGGGCCCTCCATCCCGGTGCGCACCGCGGTGGTGAAGAAGTCGGCCCGCATGCCGGAGGTGATGAACGTCTTCGACCCGTTGACGACGAAGTGGTCGCCGTCGCGCCGGGCGGTCGTCGTGAGCCGGGCCACGTCGGAGCCGCCGGACGGCTCGGTGATGGCGAGGGCGGCGATCTTCTCGCCGGTCATGCACGGGGCGATGACCCGCGCCTTCATCTCCTCGGAGGCGAAGCGCTGGATGGGCGGCAGCCCGATGTAGTTGGACAGGAGGGCGGCGACCACGCCGCCGGAGCCGGCCCGGCACAGCTCCTCCCAGATCACCAGGCGCATGAGGGCGTCGCGCTGGCCGTGCCCGCCGTGCTCCTCGTCGAAGCCGTCGCCGAAGATGCCGATCGCGCCGGCCTTCACGTACAGGTCGCGGGGCACCTCACCGGCCACGTCCCACTCGTGGACGTGGGGCGCGATCTCCTTCTCGGTGAACTGGCGGACGACCTCGCGGTAGGCGTGGTGCGCGTCGGTGTAGAAGGGGCTGGCCGTCATCGCCGGCCAGCCTCGCACGCCGGCTCAGTGGTCGTGGTGGTCGCAGCCCTCGCCGTGGGAGCCCTCGAGGCCGGCGAAGGGGCCGCAGGGGTGGTCGGTCATCCAGACGTGGAGCATCGGCTGGGTGGGCCGGAACTCGCCGCGCTGGCACGAACCGGTGGCGTCGGTGGTGCCCACGACGCGGGCGCCCTCCCAGCACAGGTTCTGGTGGTCGTGCCACTGGGTGAGGTCGCCGGCGATGTCGGGCACGTCGTCCATGGTCGTGCCGAAGGGCAGGAGGTACATCGCCGAGACGACCTCCTTGGTGCCGTCCGGACCGACCTGCATCACGATCGACTCGATGTCGTCGGGGTCGACGGACCGCGGGTCGACGATGCGGCTGACGTTGATGTAGTGCTCGTAGCCGGTGGCGCCGTCGCCGATGGAGATGAACCCGGCGGCCTGCACCGCGGCCTCGTCCGGGAAGGCCTTCATCGCTTCCCGGGTCTCGAGGATCAGCTTCTCGGCCCGATCCCGGGCCTCGGGGGTGGGGGCCTGGTCGAGCCACTCGACGAAGCTGGGCGGGTAGCCGAGCTCGGCCTCGGTGAGCGTCGGCTCGACCGGCGCCTCCTCGTGGCCCTCGTGGTCCTCGTGGCTCTCGTGGTCGCCGTGGTGCCCGTCGCCGTGGTCGTGGCTGTCGTCGTGCACGTGCTCGTCGGCGTCGCCGGACGCGGTCGGCGTGGCGGCGGCGGCCACCTCGCCGTGGTCGTGGGAGCCGTGGTCGTGGGGGGTGGCCATGGCCGGCACGACGGCGAGGGCGACGAGCGCCAGCGCGGCGGGGACGGCGGCGACGACGGGGCTGGGGAGGCGCAGGTCGGTGAGGGCGACGACGGCGCCGAGCGCGGCCACGCCGGCGAGGCCGGCGGCGAGGGCGTCGGGGAGGCCGATCGACTGGCCGCCCTCGAGGCCCTCGATGGCGCCGATGCCCACCGTGCGGCTGCCGAGCCAGGCGCCGAAGGCGGCGAGCTGGATGCCGACGCCGGCGGTGAGCAGCGCCGGGGCCGGGCGCACGAGCACCGCCATGGCCCAACCGATCTGGGCGACGGCGGTGAGGGCGAACAGCACGCTGAGCGTGCCGAGGTCGGCGTGGGAGCCGCTGGCGGCGGCGTGGATGGCGCCGGCGGCCGCCGAGGCGGCAGCGGCGACGACCGCGAAGTGGTGTGACGTCGAGGGCATGCGCCCCTTCTCGTGTGGCGAAGGTCACCATCGTACCTCCGTGCGGCGCCCACTTGACCCGCCGGTCGAGATCGGCGGCTGCGCCGGATCTGGAAGGCTGCGCCCGTGGGACCCGCACCCGAGCAGCGCCGTGGCCGTCGGATCGAGGGGATGTCGGCGATCCTCGTCCCGCTCGGCGCCGGCGGGGAGATCGACTGGGCGGCCCTCGAGGCCCACATCGCCCGCACCGCCGCCGCCGGTCTCGTCCCGGCCGTCAACATGGACACCGGCTACGTCCAGCTGCTCGGCGCCGAGGACCGGGCGCGGGTGCTCGACCTCGCCGCCGGCGTGACCGGCGGCCGCTTCGTGGCCGGCGCCCACGTCGCCGACGAGGCCGGCGACCCCTTCGACCTCGCCGCCACCGTGCGCGAGGCCACGGCCGTGCGCGAGCGGGGCGGCACGCCGGTCGTGTTCCCCTCGCACGGGCTCAACGCCCTCGACGACGATGCGTGGGTGGGCGCCCTCGCCGCCGTGGGCGACGAGGTCGACCGCTTCCTCGGCTTCGAGCTCGGGTCGATGTTCGTGCCCTACGGGCGCATCGTCGGCCTCGACGCCTACGAGGGCCTGCTCGGCATCGACGCCTGCGTCGGCGCCAAGCACTCCTCGCTCGACCGGCAGGCCGAGTGGGACCGCCTCGCCCTGCGCGACCGGGTCCGTCCCGGGTTCCAGGTGCTGACCGGCAACGACCTGGCCATCGACATGGTCGTCTACGGCTCCGACTACCTGCTCGGGCTGTCGACGTTCGCGCCGGACCTGTTCGCCGTCCGCGACCGGCTCTGGGCCGAGGACGACGGTCGGTTCTGGGAGGTGAACGACGTGCTCCAGTACCTCGGGACGTTCGCGTTCCGCCCGCCGGTGCCCGCCTACCGGCACGACGCGGCGATCTTCCTCGAGCTGCGGGGGTGGGCGGCCACCAGCGAGGTCCCCGAGGACGTGCCCCGGCGCCCGGACGCCGACCGCGACGTGCTGGCCGACATCGTCGGGCGGGTCGAGCGCCTGGTGGAGGAGCTCGGATGAGCCGCTACCCGCAGGTGAAGAACCTCGGATCGCCCTCGGCCCTGCGCGACCGGCTCGCCGAGCTGG
Organism: Acidimicrobiia bacterium; assembly: GCA_046565885.1. Lineage (GTDB taxonomy): Bacteria > Actinomycetota > Acidimicrobiia > Acidimicrobiales > Salinilacustritrichaceae > Salinilacustrithrix. Next base: position 8,379 of record JBKHXT010000119.1, on the reverse strand, counting down.
GCGTCGAGCTGCCCGTGGCCGAGGACGTCCGCCCGGACGGGCCGCTGGCCCAGCCGGTCACCTTCACCGACGGGTCGGCCGGCGAGCGCCGCATCGCCAACCGCTTCGCCATCCTGCCGATGGAGGGCTGGGACGGCACCACCGACGGGCGACCCACCGACCTGGTCCGCCGGCGCTGGCAGCGCTTCGGCGAGAGCGGCGCCGGGCTGGTGTGGGGCGAGGCGACCGCCGTCGTGCCCGAGGGCCGGGCGAACCCGAACCAGCTCGTGCTCGACGAGCGCACGGTCGACGACCTCGCCGGGCTGCGCCGCCTGCTCGACCCGGCCCAGGTCGTCGGCCTCCAGCTCACCCACTCCGGCCGCTGGGCCCGCCCCGACGGCGCGCCCCGGCCGCGCACGGCGACGGCGCACCCGGTGCTCGACGCCCGGCTCGGGATCGGCGACGAGGCCCGGCTGTCCGACGACGAGCTCGACGAGCTGCAGGCGCGCTTCGTCGCCGCCGCCGTGCTCGCCGGGCAGGCCGGGTTCGACTTCGTCGACGTGAAGTGCTGCCACGGCTACCTGCTCCACGAGGTGCTCGCCGGCCGGGACCGGCCCGGCCGCTACGGCGGCGACCTCGAGGACCGGACCCGCTTCGTGCGCGGCGTCATCGCCGGCATCCGGGAGGCGGCGCCGGACCTGGCCGTGGCCGTCCGGCTCTCCGCCTTCGACCTCGTGCCGTACCGGGCCGGGCCCGACGGCGTCGGCGAGCCCGAGCCCGGCGAGCTGCCCCGCCCCTTCGGCGCCGACGAGACCGGCCACGGCATCGACCTCGCCGAGGCCCACGAGCTGCTCGGCCTGCTCGCCGCCGCCGGCGTCGGCCTGGTGTGCACCACCGCCGGGAGCCCGTACTACAACCCGCACCTCCAGCGGCCGGCGTACTTCCCGCCCTCCGACGGCTACGACCCGCCCGAGGACCCCCTGGTGGGCGTCGCCCGCCAGGTCGCGGCGACCGCCGAGCTCGCCGCCGCCCACCCCGACCTCACGATCGTCGGCTCCGGCTACAGCTACCTGCAGGACTGGCTGCCCCACGTCGCCCAGGAGGTGGTGGCCGCCGGCGGCGCCGACCTGGTGGGCCTCGGCCGGATGGCGCTGTCGTACCCGACGCTGCCCGCCGACGTGCTCGCCGGCCGCCACCTCGAGCGGCGGCTGATCTGCCGGACGTTCAGCGACTGCACCACGGCGCCGCGAGCCGGCCTCGTCTCCGGCTGCTACCCCCTCGACCCCTTCTACAAGGACCGGCCCGAGCGGGTGGAGCTGGTGCAGGCCAAGCGCCGGGCGAAGGAGGCCCGCCGGTGAGCCAGCCCCTCCGCCAGCTCGCCGAGCGCCTGCGACCCCGGATCGACGGGCTCTGGGACCCCGCGGCCGCGCTCGTCTGGAACCCGCCCGGCTCGCTCGACGACGAGGGCGTGCCCGGCCGCTCGCTGCACCAGGTGCCCCAGAGCGCCTGGCACCTGCTCGACCTCGCCGAGCGGGGTGACGAGCGGGTGCCGGACGCCGTCGACGCCCTGCTCGCCCTCCAGTACCGGACGCCCGGCACCCCGTGGCACGGCACCTTCGCCCGCTTCGCCGAGATCCCTGAGCCCACTGCGGGCGCCGTGGAGTGGGAGGACTACGACCCGAACTGGCGCCAGTTCGTCGGCATCGCCCTGCAGCAGCTGCTGGCGCACCACGGCGACCTGCTCGACCCGGCGCAGCGGGGCCGGGTCGAGGACGCCATCGCCCTCGCCGCCGAGGGCGAGCAGCAGAGCGGCCGGCTGCACTGGTGGTACACGAACATCGCCCTGCAGCACGCCTGGTTCCTCGTCGAGGCCGACCGGGTGGAGGAGGGCGAGGCGCTGGCCGAGCGGGTGGTCGAGGGCTGGCGCGAGCACGGCTCGTTCCAGGAGTTCAACAGCCCGACCTACGACGGCGTCGACCTGTGGGCGCTCGCCCTCTGGCGGGGGCACAGCCGCAGCGAGCGGCTGCGCGCCTGGGGCGCCGAGCTCGAGGCCGGGCTCTGGAGGACGGTGGCCGGCCGCTACCACGCCGGCCTGCGCAACGTCGCCGGCCCCCACACCCGCGCCTACGGCCTCGACCTCGACCGCTACGTCGGCAAGGTCGCCCTGCTCATCGCCGGCGCCACCGACGTCGACGCCGCCCCGCTGCCGTCCCTCGACGACGAGGTCATCGCCCACGGCCACGACCTGCAGTCGCTGCCCTCGCTCGCCCTCGCCCCGCCCGTGGTGCCCGACGACGCCCTCGCCCACCTGCGGGCCTTCCAGGGCGAGCGCACCGTCCACGACGTGATCAGCACCTGGCCGACGCGGCGGGAGGCCACCGCCTGGCTGGGCGACGACGTCATGATCGGCGCCGAGGACGGCGACTCCGACTGGATGGGCTGGTACCAGTTCGTCGCCGGCACGGTGCACTGGCGCTGCCCCGACGGGCGCACCGGCGTGCTCCGCTACGTGCCCGGCGGCCCGCCCCGCGGCCGGGCCGAGCCCGGCGTGCTGCGCATCGGGAGCCCCGGCCGGATCGAGGTCCACGATCCCGAGCCCGCCGGCGTCCTCCACACCACGAAGCACTCGGCCGCCGACGCCTGGGTCAGCGTCCTCGACGAGGGCACCACCGAGCTGTCCGGCCTGCGCGCCGAGCTCCGCCGCGACGGCGACGGCTTCGTCCTCGAGGTCCGCCCGGTCGGGTGACTCCCGCGCCCGGTTCTGGCAGCGGCTCCGTACCGACGACCCCGGGCAGGGACCGGCCGAGGTCGGTACCGTTCGCCCCGTGCCGGGAGCCCGGGGTGCGGTGCGGTGACCAGCTCCGCCGACGTCAGGTACGCCCGCAGCCGCGACGGCGTCGACATCGGCTACCAGGTCCGCGGCGACGGTCCGATCGACATCGTGTTCGTCCCGGGGTTCGTGTCGCACCTGGACCTGCTCTGGGAGATTCCGACCTTCGCGGAGATCGGTGATCGCCTCGCGGCGATGGGCCGGGTGGTCACCTTCGACAAGCGCGGCACCGGGGTCTCCGACCGGACGCTCGGGTTCGGGAGCCTCGAGGAGCGCATGCACGACATCGGTGCGGTGATGGACGCCGCCGGCGTGGAGTCGGCGCACCTCTTCGGGATCTCCGAGGGCGGCCCGCTGGCCCTGCTCTTCGCCGCCAACCAGCCGCACCGCGTCAGCTCCGTGGCCGTCTACGGCACGTTCGCCCGCCTGGCCGAGGCGCCGGACTTCCCCGAGGGCCTGCCCCAGGACCTGCTCGACAGCCTCTCCCCGATCCTCGAGCAGAAGTGGGGGTCAGGCACGGCCATGCGGTTCTTCATCCACCACATCCCGAAGACCGACGACGTGCGACGGGCGATCGCCCGGTACGAGCGCAGCGCCTGCACCCCGCAGATGGCCCGGCACATCATCGAGCTGAACGTGGCGATCGACATCCGGCCCGTGCTCCCGACGGTGACGGTGCCCACGCTGGTCATGCACAACGAGGCGGATCCGCTCATCCCGGTCGCGACGGCCCGGCACCTCGCCGACCACCTCCCCGACTGCCGCTTCACCACCCGCCCGCACGCGTTCCACGCCAGCTGGAACCCGGCGGATCTGTGGTTCCTCGACGAGCTGGAGGGCTTCTTCGCCGGTGGGCGCCCACCTCGCCCGACCAGCCGGCGGACGCTGGCGACCGTGGTCTTCACCGACATCGTCGGCTCGACGGAGCAGGCGGCGGCGCTGGGCGACCAGGCGTGGCGGACCGTGCTCGACCGGCACGACGCCGCGTGCGCCGAGGTCGTCGACCGCTACGGGGGCCACGTCGTCAAGTCCACCGGCGACGGCATGCTCGCCACCTTCGACAGCCCGTCGAGCGGCGTCGAGTGCGCCGACGAGCTCCGCCGCCGCCTCGCCGGGTCGGGCATCCGCCTCCGCGCCGGCGTCCACACCGGCGAGGTCGAGGTCCGTGGCGACGACATCGGCGGCATCGCCGTGCACATCGCCGCGCGCATCGCCGGCCTCGCCGCCGACGATCGGGTGTGGGTGAGCCGCACCGTCAAGGACCTCACCGCCGGCTCCGGCCTCGACCTCGAGCCGTGCGGCCGCCACGCGCTCAAGGGCATCGACGAGGAGTGGGACCTCTACGTCCTGCGCTGATCAGGCTCTAGGCTGACCGCTCCCCTCGGGGACGTAGCTCAGCTGGCTAGAGCACCTGCTTTGCAAGCAGGGGGTCGTGGGTTCGAGTCCCATCGTCTCCACTCGAGATCCGCAGGTCAGCGGCGGTACCTGCGGCGGCAACGTTTGCGAGCGCAACGGTCGTGCCCACCACGTGCCCAAAGGCCGAGCGGATCGAGGGACCAACGCCCGTCGGTAGCCTCGCCGGTCCCATGCTGGTGATCTTCGAGACGGCATTCGAGGAGTGGGTCGAACGACGACGGCCATCGCAGGAACAGCAGCAACGCGTGCTCGGGTTCCTCGCCGACGTGGCCGACGGGACCGTCACGCTCGACCAGCTGGTGCAGGTCCCGGACTCGGCGGCGTTCCAGGCACAGCTCACCGTCGACGATGAGGTCGTCCTGGTCGAGCTGCTCCAGGGCGACGCCGACTGGTGCGTCGTCAGCTACATCGGAGCCGGCTGACCGCCGTCAGGACTGGCGGAGCTTCTCGGCGTAGCGGCGGATGTAGTCGCCGTCACGCGGCTCGCCGAGCACCCCCCGACGTGCGTCGTGGAGGACCCGCCGTTCGTGCACCGTCCGGTGGAGACGCTGGACGAGACGTGCCGTGGCTCCGAGGAGATCGTCGGTAATGGCGAGGGCACGGTCGGTGAGCCGTTCGCTATCGGTCCCCACGGGCGTCGCCACGAGTTCAGGATACTTCGAAAGGTGCGTCGAGACGGCCGGTCGGACCCCATCGCTGTCACACTCGAGTAGTAGGTAACAACGGTCAACGGGTGGCACTGATCGGGGTTGATCGATGGACTACATCGCGATCGAGACACTGAGGGAGCGGCACCCGGCGTGGCGCCTGCTCCGAGCTGACCATGCGCCGCTCGTCCTCGCGTTCCTCGGCCGATGGTTCGTCGAGGAGAACCGGGGAGCGACGCCCGCCACCGAACTGATCGCCGCGCTCGACGATGAGCTGCATGCCCGGAATGCGGACCGCCAGGACGATCCTCCGTATCCGAGGCCACCGCGTGACTATCTCGAGGATTGGGCCGCTCCGGGCCGTGGCTGGCTCCGGAGCTACTACCCGGCGACTTCGGACGAGGTCCACTACGAGGTGACCTCGGCGTTCGAGAAGGCCTATGCGTGGGTTGCCGCGCTTCGTACCCGTGACTTCGTCGGCACCGAGTCGCGCCTGCACACGATCGTCGACCTGCTTCGTCAGATCGTCCATGGCACCGATGTCGACCCGACGTCGCGGCTGGCAGTCCTGCGAGCTCGTCGAGAGGAACTCGACCGCCAGATCGAACAGGCGGAGGCTGGCAACATCGATGTGCTCGGTGCGACCGCAGTTCGCGACCGCTACCAGCAGTTCGCCGCAACTGCTCGGGAGCTGTTGAGCGACTTCCGGGAAGTGGGAGAGAAGTTCCGTGACCTCGACCGGCAGGCACGGGAGAAGATCGCGTCGTGGGATGGTGCGAAGGGAGAGCTCCTGGCTGACCTGGTGGAGAGCCGGGCCGACATCGGGAGCTCAGATCAAGGGACGAGCTTCCAGGCCTTCTACGACTTCCTGCTCTCGCAGGATCGCCAAGAGGAGTTGAGCGATCTGCTCCGCCGGACGCAGCAGATCGAGGCCGTGTCGGTCGACGGCCGTTTGGCGAACGTTCACCACGATTGGGCCGAGGCTGCGGAGCGGACGCAGCGAACGGTTCGGCAGATCTCCGAGCAGCTCCGTCGGTTCCTCGACGATCAGGTCTGGATCGAGAACCGGCGTGTGGTCGACCTGGTTCGGGCGATCGAGGGCCTCGCTCTCGAGGTGAAGGACGACGCACCGAACCTCGGTCTGGAGTTGGATGTTCCCGGACTGCCGATCGCGCTCCCTCTGGAGCGTCCGCTGTACGTGGTGCGTCAGGCAGCCGAAGTGGACAGCATGCTCGCCCCGGCCGAGCCCGAGGATCTGGATCTGTCGGCGCTCTTGGCGCAGAGCTTCGTCGACAGAGCTCGTCTGGTCGACACCCTCCGGACGCTCGTCCCGGAAGGGAGCGCCGCAACGCTGTCGGACATCGTGGCCGTCCACCCCATCGAACAGGGTGCAGCTGAGATCGTCGGTTACCTGTCGATCGACGAGGACGATCTTCACCTCGACTTCGACGAGGCCGTCGAGACGGTCATCGACTACGTCGACCCTGAGGGCTCGCCTCGAAGACTGCGGATGCCCAAGGTCACGGTCAGCCGAACATGAGAGCTGCAGACGAGCACGCGGTTGCGTCCACGGTCATCGAGCTGATGCGCGGGGTCGTCTATCAAGAGACCCACGAGATGGCCTGGCAGACGCTCGGTCGCCACAGCGCTCAGATCCGGGATCACTTCGCAACGCTCGGGATCGACGTGATCGTCGACGACAGCGAGGGCTTCGCGTACCTCAAGACGCGACCGGAGGCCGAGGGTGAGGAGCCATTGCCCCGTCTGGTTCGGCGGCGCACGCTCACTCACTCGCAGAGCATCTTGCTCGTCCTGCTTCGCAAGCGGTTGGTGGAGTTCGAGACTTCGGGTACCGGCGACAAGCTCGTCCTCACTCGCGAACAACTCGTCGGGGAGCTGCGGACCTTCCTGCCCGACGCAGCGAAGGAGTCGCGCATCGTCGACAACATCGACGCCACGATCCGACAGCTCGCTGACATGGGCTTCCTGCGTGCATTGCGCGACAGCGAGGACCGCTGGGAGGTGCGCCGGATCCTCAAGGCCTACGTCGACGCGGAGACGCTCGGCGACTATGCGGAGCGGCTCGAGCAGTACGCGGCGGATCTTCGAGGGGACGCCAGGTGAGTGCGACCCTCTTTCCTGCGACCCACCTCGGTGGCGGGAGCCGCGCCGGGTACCGACTTCTCAGGCTCGAGGTCTACAACTGGGGAACCTTCGATCAACGCGTCTGGCAGATCGTTCCCAACGGCGACACCGCCCTGCTCACCGGCGACATCGGCAGTGGGAAGTCCACGCTCGTCGATGCCATCACCACCCTTCTCCTGCAGGCGAACCGAATCTCCTACAACAAGGCCGCCGGCGCCGAGGCGAAGGAGCGGACGCTGCGCTCCTATGTCGAGGGTCACTTCAAGTCTGAGCGGAACGAGGTCACCGGCACCTCCAGGCCCATCGGGCTGAGGGATCAACGCACCTACTCGGTCATCCTCGGTGTCTTCGTCAACGAGGGGTTCAACGAGGAGGTCACCCTCGCCCAGGTCTTTCACCAGAAGGACCTGACCGGCCAGCCCGACCGGTTCTACGTCACAGCTTCGAAGCCACTTTCGATCGACCCCGACTTCGCCGACTTCGGATCTGACCTCAACCAGCTGCGCAAACGACTCCGCGCCTCGGGCGCCGAGGTCAGCAACGTGTATCCGGAGTATTCGCGCCAGTTCCGACGGCTGCTCGGCATCAAGTCGGAGCAAGCACTCAAGCTGTTCCTGCAGACCGTGTCGATGAAGTCGGTGGGGAACCTCAACGAGTTCGTGCGAAGCCACATGCTCGAGCCGGTCGATGCGAATGACCGTGTCAGCGACATCGTCGCCCACTTCGAGGACCTGACGAAGGCGCACGAGGCGGTGACCCGAGCGCGTGAGCAGCTCGCAGCGCTCGAACCGCTGGTGGCCGCCGCAGATGCGTACGACGAAGCATCGGCACAGCGGACCGAGTTCGAGCACCAGCGCGACGCCGTGCGGTTCTACATCGCCGAGCTCCGGTCGCAGCTGCTGGACGATGAGATCTCCGAGTACGAGAACCAACGCTCGCGGGCCGAACGGGACCTGGAGGAGCTCGAGGAAGAAGCAGGGCTGCTCGGTCTCCGGCGGGATGCGCTCATCGCCGACCGGGCCAGAGCGGGTGGCGACCGCATCGGCGAACTGGAGCGCATCGAGAGCGAGGCGCAGGGTGACGTGCAGCAGCGTCGTGAGCGGCATAGCCAGTACGCCCGGCTGCTGGAGACTGCAGGCCTGGACCCTGTGTCCGATGTCGCCGGATTCACTCGGGCCGGCGAAGCCGCCAGCGCTCGAGCGGCCCTCCTCGCAGATCGACGGCAGCGTCTGGACGGACTGCACGCCGACCAGCTCGTCGAGCGCAACCGGCTCACCGCGGAGATCGATGAGACGACGCAGGATCTCGACAGCCTGCGCAGCCGGCGGAGCAACCTGCCGCGCAACCTCTTGGACGTGCGAG
>JBKHXT010000118.1:0-6156 GCA_046565885.1 Acidimicrobiia bacterium | reverse complement strand
CCGCAGCCGTGAGCAGGTACAGGTAGCCCGGGATCCGGCGGCGGTTGTTGTCCGGGAAGACGTAGGGCCCGACGTAGCCGGCGGCGTCGAGGTCCTCGGGCAGCTCGTCGGTGTACTCCTCCTCGCTCACCGAGGGGACGGTAATCACCCGGGCCAGGCGTCGACGAGCCTGCGCCAGGTCGTCGAGAGCGGCTCGGGCAGGACCCGGGCCTCGGCAACGGCGGTCATGAAGTTGGAGTCGGCGTCCCACCGGGGCAGCACGTGGGCGTGGACGTGGTTCGGCACGCCGGCGCCCGCCGCCGCACCGAGGTTGAAGCCGACGTTCACCCCTTGGGGCGAGTACGCCCGCTTCACCGCCCGGACGGCCTGGCCGACCATCGCCCACAGCTCGGCCGACTCGTCGTCGTCGAGGTCCTCGAGCTCGGCCACCTCCCGGTACGGCAGCAGCAGCAGGTGGCCGGTGCCGTAGGGGTAGGCGTTGAGGATGGCGAAGCAGCGCTCGCCCCGGCGGACGACGTAGGCGGTCTCGTCGGTGAGCTCGCCCCGGTCGACGGCCGCGAGGATGCGGGTGAAGACGGTGCCGTCGCCGGCCAGGTTGGCGCCGGTCGCGGCCTCGGCCACGTACGCCGACCGCCACCCCGACCAGATGCGATCGAGGGTCACCGGTGCTCGGCGACCTCGGCGGTGATCCGCTCGACGAAGGCGTCGACCGGGATGTCGCGCTCGGGCTTGTCGCCGCCGCGGACGTTGTCGGCGACGGTGCCGGCGGCCACGTCGTCGGCGCCGACCACGAGGATGTGCGGCACCTTCTCCATCTTGTGCCGGCGGATGCGGGCGCCGAGGCCGTCGTCGGCGCCGGACACCTCCACCCGGATGCCGGCGGCGCCCAGGCGCTCGGCGACCTCGTGGGCGTAGGGCTCGTGGTCGTCGGCCACCGGGCACACGACCACCTGCACGGGAGCGAGCCAGGTCGGGAACGCGCCGGCGTAGTGCTCGAGCAGCACGCCGAAGAACCGCTCGATCGACCCGAACAGCGCCCGGTGCAGCATGATCGGCCGGTGGCGCTCGTTGTCGGCGCCGACGTACTCGAGCTCGAAGCGCTCGGGGAGGTTGAAGTCGAGCTGGATGGTCGACAGCTGCCACGAGCGGCCGATGGCGTCGCGCACGTCGATGTCGATCTTGGGCCCGTAGAAGGCGGCGTCCGCCTCCTTGATGTCGTACTCGAGCCCGTGGCGCTCCAGCGCCTCGCGCAGGGCCTCGGTGGCCCGGTCCCAGATGGCGTCGTCGCCGACGTACTTCTCCGGGTCCTTGGTCGAGAGGTTGAACGTGAACTCCTCGAAGCCGAAGCCCCGCAGCACCGACAGCACGAAGTCGAGGAGGCCGGCGATCTCGTCGGCCAGCTGCTCCTGCGTCACGTAGATGTGGCTGTCGTCCTGCGTGAACCCCCGGATGCGCATGAGCCCGTGGAGCGTGCCGGCCCGCTCGTAGCGGTACACGTTGCCGAGCTCGAACAGCCGGAGCGGCAGCTCCCGGTAGCTCCGCTGCCGCGACCGGAAGATCAGGCAGTGGATCGGGCAGTTCATCGGCTTCATGTAGTAGGTGCCGTTGTCCATCTCCATCGGCGGGTACATCCCGTCCGCGTACCAGGAGAGGTGGCCGGAGGTCTCGAACACGCCCGACTTCGCGAGGTGCGGCGAGAAGACGAACTCGTAGCCGCCCTCCTCGTGGCGCTGGCGGCTGTAGTCCTCCATGAGCTTGCGCACGATGGCGCCCTTCGGGTGCCACACGGCGAGGCCGCCGCCGAGCTCGCTCGGGAAGGAGAACAGGTCGAGGTCGGTGCCGAGGCGGCGGTGGTCGCGCTTGGCCGCCTCCTCGAGGTGGTGGAGGTGGGCGTCGAGGTCGGCCTTGCTCGCCCACGCCGTGCCGTAGATGCGCTGCAGCTGCGGGTTCTCCTCGCTGCCGCGCCAGTAGGCGCCGGCGACGCGGAGCAGCTTGAAGTGGCCGAGGTGGTCGCTCGTCGTCGGCACGTGCGGCCCGCGGCACAGGTCGATGAAGCCGTCGTGGCCGTGGAACGTCTGGTTCGGGCGGGGCTCGCGCGGCAGGTTCTCGTAGCAGCGCACCTCGCCGCGGGCCGACGTCGCCGACATCGGGTCGGTGGACGCGTTCTCGATGATCTCGAGCTTGTAGGGGTGCTCGGCGAAGACCTGGCGCGCCTCGTCGGCGGAGATCTCCGTCTTCACGAACGGCTGGGACTCCTTGAGGATCTCGCGCATCCGGGCCTCGATGGCCTCGAGGTCGTCCTCGTTGAACGTCCCGCCGTCGGGCAGCTCGAAGTCGTAGTAGAAGCCGTTCTCCACGGGCGGGCCGATGCCGAACGTGGCCCCCGGGTGCAGGTCGAGCACCGCCTGGGCGAGCACGTGCGCCGTCGAGTGGCGGATCACGTAGAGGCCCTGGTCGGAGTCGGCGGTGACGATGCTGACCGTCTCGCCGCCCTCGAGCACGTGGGACAGGTCGCGCTCGACGCCGTCGACCTCGGCGATCACGGCCTTCTTGGCGAGGCCCTTGGCGATCGAGCGGGCCAGGTCGCCGGCGGTGGACCCGGTGGGCAGCTCGCGGCTGGATCCATCGGGCAGCGTGACGGCGATCTGGTCGGGCATCTGGGCGAGGCTACTGACCCCTCTGCGGCCTCCAGAACACGGAAAGCAGCGCCGCAGCGCCGCCGAAGCCGGCGAGGAGCACGATCCAGAGGCCGGCGTCGCCGGGGACGGGGCGGAACACGTCGAGGGCCTCGTCGAGCGACCACGCGCCCGGGCCGACCACGCCGAGGGCCACGCCGCAGGCGATGAGGGTCATCACGTACTCCCAGCCCTCGCCGGGGCGGAAGATGAAGAACCCGTTGCCCCGGTGGTTCGTGACCAGCGCGACGGTCATGGTGCCGACGACGGCGGCGGCGCCGAGCGGGGTGAGCAGGCCGAGCACGAGCGAGACGCCGGCGGCGAGCTCGGCCAGGCTGGCGAGCCAGGCGTGGAGGATGCCGGGACGCATGCCGAGCGACTCGAACCAGCCGGCGGTGCCCTCGACCTTGCCGCCCCGGAACAGGTGGTTCCAGCCGTGGGCGAACATCACGGCGCCGATGGCGCAGCGGAAGGTCAGCAGGGCGAGGTCGACCGAGGCGGCGTCGAGGGAGGCGAGGTCCACGGGTGGGACCTTGTCAGGACCACCACTTGGCGAGCACGTCGGCGGACGAGCGGCGCTGGTCGACCATCTGCTGGGCGTCGAGCTCGTCGACGTCGGGGCCGCCGGCGCCGACGAGGATGCGCGACGGCTGGTTGACCTCGGCCGAGGCCACCTCGCGCTCGATCTCGGCCGGGTGGCGGCCGTCGGGCGAGGGCTCGCTCACGATCATCGGCGTCGGGACGGCGGGCTCGGTGGCCTCGCCGGTGGCGTCCGCCTTCTTGTTGGCGTAGGTGTCGACGTACTCCTGGCCCGAGAGCTTGCGGATCTCGAACATGACCTCGTCGATCAGCTGGCGCAGGACCAGGCGGTCGTCGGCGCGGTCGGCGTAGCGGGTGACGTCGATCGGGGCGCCGATGTTCACCTGGCAGGAGATGAACGGCGTGGGCAGCGGGGCGCCGGCGGGCTGCATGCGGTCGGTGCCCTTCAGCCCGACGGGGATGATCGGGGCGCCGGTGCGCAGCGCGAGGCGGGCCGGGCCGGTGTGGCCGCGGTGGAGCTTGCCGTCGCGCGACCGGGTGCCCTCCGGGTAGATGCCGAACAGCTCACCGCGGTCGAGGACCCGGGCGGCGGTGTCGAGCGCCCGCTGGCTGGCGCTGCCGCCGCCCCGGTCAATCGGGATCATGCCGATGGCCGGGAAGAGGTACTTGGTCTTCCACGAGTCCATGTACTCGGCCTTGCCGACGTAGCTGATCTGGCGCGACAGCACGCAGGGCAGCACGAGCGAGTCGATGAAGGAGATGTGGTTGGGGCAGAAGATGGCCGGACCGGACTCGGGCACGTGGTGCAGGCCGGTGACGTTGATGCGCCACAGGGCCCGCATCGTCGGTCGGACGATGGCCCTCGCGACCGGATAGAGCTTGCCGTACTCGCGCTCTGCCCCCATCGGGACGGACGCTACCAGCGGTACGGCGCCGGGTGACGCCGGTCTCCGTGGAGGTGACCTTGGTCCCGGTCAGCCCTCGTCGAGGCGCACGCCGAGGAGCATCGCCGCGTCGGTGACGTCGGCGCCGGCGTCGGCGGCCTCGTCGATGGCCGCAACGGCGCCCGGCGTGTCGAGGTCCTCGTCGAGGCAGGCGCGCACCGCATCGAGCACCGCGGCGCCGTCGCCGCCCCGCGCCGCGCCGGCGCGCCAGCGGGCCAGCCGGTCGGCGGCCTCGGGCATGAGGTCGTCGTGCCACTCCCACGGGTCGCGGTAGTGGTGCTTCACGACGGTGAGCCGCACGGCCATGGACTCCCACTCCTTGCGGAGCTCGGAGACGAACACGAGGTTGCCGACCGACTTCGACATCTTCTCGCCGTCCATGCGGACCATCGCCTGGTGCATCCAGTGGCGCACGAACGGCTCGCCGGTGGCGGCCTCGGACTGGGCGGCCTCGCACTCGTGGTGCGGGAAGATCAGGTCGGAGCCGCCGCCGTGCAGGTCGATGGTGGTGCCCAGCTCGCGCAGCGCCAGCGCCGAGCACTCGATGTGCCAGCCGGGGCGGCCGGGTCCCCACAGCGAGTCCCACGCCGGCTCGTCGGGCAGCGACGGCTGCCAGAGCACGAAGTCGAGCGGGTCGCGCTTGTGCGGGTCGTCGACGTTGCCGCCGCGCTCCCGGGCGTACTCGAGCATCGTCTCCCGGTCGTAGCCGGACACCTGGCCGAAGCGCTCGTAGGTGGAGATGTCGAAGTAGACGGCGCCGCCGGCCTGGTAGGCGTGGCCCCGGTCGAGGACCATCCCGATGAAGCCGCGGATGTCGGCGATCGCGGAGGTGGCGCGGGGCTCGCTCCAGGACTCGAGCATGCCGAGGGCGACCATGTCGTCGTCGAACTTGGCCGTCTCCGCGGCGGCCAGGTCGAGGTAGTGGACGCCGAGCTCGCGGGCCTTGCCGAGGATCGAGTCGTCGACGTCGGTGACGTTGCGCACGCAGCGGGTCTGGTGGCCCCGGTCGCGCAGGCGGCGCTGCAGCACGTCGTAGCCGACGTAGGCGGCGGCGTGGCCGAGGTGGGTGGCGTCGTACGGCGTGATGCCGCACGTGTACATGGTGACGAGGTCGCCGGGCTCGAACGGCACGATCGCCCGGCGGGCGGTGTCGTACAGCCGCATCGGGTGCGGCGGTCGGGTCACGACGTGGCGGCGTCCTCGGCAGCGGCCGGGGCGTCCTGGCCGTTGGGCGAGGCGGCGACCTCGGCCCGCTTGGGCTTCTTCGGCAGGCCGGTCATCCCCTCGGGCAGGCCGGTGAACTTCACCGCCACCCGGGTCTTGTACCGCACGTTCAGCTGCAGCAGCACGGACGTGAACGACTCGATGGGCGTGGACTGCGACAGCTCGCCGGCGTCGAGCGGGCGCATGTTCGGGATGGCGTGCACCAGCTCGGTCGTGACCGCCGTCGCCTGCTCGTGGTCGGAGCAGATGAGAACGTCGGTGTCGATCGGGTGGTCGAGGTCGCCCAGCTCCTTGGCCGGCACGTGGTGGAAGGCGGCGGCGACCATGCAGTCGGGCACGACCGCCTGGACGCTGGCCGCGACCGAGCCGCGGGGCGGCACCAGCGGCTGGAACTCCTTGCCGATGCGGGTGAGCGCGTTCGCCATGGAGATGACGACCTTGCCGTGGAGGTGGTCGCTCACCGAGGCGGCGGTCTGGGTGGCGCCGTCCCAGGGGGTGGCGATGACGACGACGTCGGCGCTGGCGGCCGTGGCGTTGTCGCCGGCCTCGATCGGCAGGTCGCGGCCGGGCCACTGCTCGAGCAGCTCGTCGACCTTCTCCATGGCCCGGTACTTCGAGCGGGAGCCGACCACCACCGGGTAGCCGGCGTCGGCGAGCCGGGCGGCGAGCGCCGAACCGGCGGGACCGGTGCCTCCGAGGATTCCGATCTTCATCACCGGGCGGACCCTACCCGGAGGTCCCTGCCGGGCTCCCAACCGCCCCTATCGTCGGCG
>JBKHXT010000117.1:0-10017 GCA_046565885.1 Acidimicrobiia bacterium | reverse complement strand
GGCGGCGAAGCGCTCCCAGGCCGGCACGGACCCGAGCGGCTCGCCGACCACCACCGGGACGTACATCGACCGGCACGGGTGGCCGAGGAGCACGTGCGCGATCCGGGGTCCCTCGGCCGGCAGCGGGGCGACGACCGACGCCGTGGTCTCCTGCTCGGGGGCGTGCATGCAGATCGTCCACCCGTCCTCGCCACCGACGTGGCCGCGGAGGTGCCGCTGCAGGCGCGGCGCGGACAGGGGGCCGTCGGCGAGGACGGCGCACGACGCGTCGAGCCGAGGACGGACCCGGGCGTCGATCACGTCGCGGCGCAGCTCGTGCTCGGCGGCGAACGCCTCGATGCCGGGTCGGTTCGACAGGGCCCGGGTGCGATCGACCTGCTCGGCGGCGTGGTCGGGGCCGCTCGTGTCGACGACCCAGGCCTCGTGGGGATCGACGAGCAGGAACGACGACCAGTAGGGCTCCTTGCCGCCGTCGTGGCCGGCGCCGCCCTGCCCGTACCGGTCGAGGAGGTCGACGATGACCTCGACGCCGGCCCGGGCCCGGTCGGCCCGCTCGAGCGCCAGGCGGACCAGGTCCATGCCGATGAGCGCGTCGGGGTGCCGCGCCGGGTTGCGGGTGGTCCACACGGCCTCGTTGCCGACGGCGAGCCCGGCCTCGTTGACGCCGTGCTCGAAGCCCCAGCACCACCGGGGGCGGGAGCCGAGCACGCCGATCGTCTCCCCGCCGGCGCCGTCGATGTCGATGTGGGTCGCCCGGAGCCGACCGTGGTCGGACCGGGCCGGGTGCCACTCGAGGTCCTGCGGCTCGCCGGCCGGCCGGTCGCTGTTCTTGGCGAACAGGGCGACCCCGTCCACGGTGGCCGTCGGCAGCGCGCAGAGGGTGTCGCACACGGCGTTGGATTCTCGCAGCCGTGGCACGGCCCGCTCGCCCTCCTACCCTCCGCCGGATGGAAGACCTCCTGCGCGTCCGGCCCGGCACCGACCTCGACCTCGCCTCGATCGACACCCGCAGCACGCCAGGCTGGGACGGCGACAAGCACGACTCGAAGCCCGCCTTCGCCGTCCTGCAGCAGCAGCTGGCCGAGCTCCAGGACCTGCTGTACGCCGACGGCACGCAGCGCCTGCTGCTCGTGCTGCAGGCCACCGACACCGGCGGCAAGGACGGCACCATCCGCCACGTGTTCGACCGGGTCAACCCGATCGGCGTCCACGTGCGCGCCTTCAAGAAGCCGTCCGAGCGCGAGCTGGCTCACGACTACCTCTGGCGGGTCCACCCCCACGTGCCCGGCGACGGCGAGCTCGTCGTCTTCAACCGGAGCCACTACGAGGACGTGCTGGTGACGAGGGTGCACGGCCTCATCGACGACGAGCGGGCCGAGCAGCGCTTCCACCACATCCGCGAGTTCGAGCGGCTCCTGGCCGACGAAGGCACCACCATCGTCAAGGTCTTCCTCCACATCAGCCGGGAGGAGCAGGCCGAGCGGCTGCAGGCCCGGCTCGACGAGCCGGACAAGCACTGGAAGTTCTCGAAGGCCGATCTCGCCGAGCGCGAGCACTGGGACCGCTACCAGCAGGTCTTCCGCGATGCCATCGAGGCCACCTCCACCGAGTGGGCGCCCTGGTACGTCGTGCCGGCGGACCGGAAGTGGTACCGCAACCTCGCCGTGGCCCGGATCCTCGTCGAGACGCTCGAGCGGCTGCACATGTCGTTCCCGCCGGCGGAGGAGGGCCTCGCCGACGTGGTGATCGAGTAGGTCTCAGCCGAAGCTGTCGCCCTGGTCGGGACCGGGCGCGGGCGCCGGCGCGTCGGCAGGCGCGGCGAGCAGCGCCTCGCCCCGGGCGTCGGTGGTGCGCCACGACGGGTCGAGGCCCGGGCAGGTGAGCACGACGGGCACCTCGGGGTCGTGGCGGTCGAGCTCCCACAGAAGCGCCGGCCGCTCGCCGTGCCAGCGGATGGCGAACGACAGCGTGCCGTGGCGGGTGGGCGCGTCGTGGACCTCGACGCCCTGGCCGTACCACGACGTCGGGATCATCGAGGCGAGCGCCAGGCCGTCCTGGGTCTCGTGCACGAGCATCGTGCGCACGAAGCTGAGCAGCTCGGCGGCGGCCCAGCCGTGGTGCCCGTCGCCCATGCACCCGCCGCTGACCCGGGGGTGGATGGCCTCGGGCCAGGTCCACGTCGGGGTGGCGCTGGCGAGGAACCACTCGAGTCGATCGAGCGCCCGGCGGTCGCCGGCGAGCAGCTCGACGAAGGCGAGCTGGAGGGTGAGGTACGTGCCCAGCCCGGTGTGGCTGATGCCCTGGTAGAAGGCGTCGTCGATGGTGAAGCGCTCGCGGACCACCTCGAGGCTGGCCTGCATCGACTCGTCGTCGGCGGGCAGCAGCTGCAGCGGCCACACGGCGGACAGCGACCCGATCACCCCGGGGTCGATCCGCCGGCGAGGCCCGGCGGGGACGGCCTTGGTGCCCAGGCGCTCGGCCGTGAGGCCGATCGAGGCCCGGACGTCGCTGGTCATCGAGCGCAGGAACGACGCCGCCCGGTCGGCGGCCTCGTCCTCGCCACCGGCGCGCAGCAGACGGGCGCCGTCGCGCAGGCCGGCGAGCGCCCAGAAGTCGTCCCAGTAGAAGAAGTCGTGCGGGCCGAGGTGCTCAGCCGAGATGCCGGCGGGCAGCAGGCCGCGCAGCGCCGGGTCGGCCCGGCGCTTGCCCCGCCGCTTGCGCTCGATCCACTCGATGCCGCCCACCACCGAAGGGACCACCTCGTCGAGCAGCGCGCGGTCGCGCGTCAGGTCCCAGTGCAGCGCCAGCGCCCACAGGGCGGCGCCGTTGGCGTCCCACTCGAGGCGCTGGGAGAAGAAGAAGCCGTCGGCCTGCTGGCGGCCGGGGAACGAGGCCAGGACCTCCCGGGCCTCGTCGTGGAAGCCGTAGCGGTCGAGGGCGCCGAGCAGGTAGGCGGCGTCCCGGAACCAGAACCGGTGGTAGGTGCGGGGCCCGGGGGTGATGTCGGCGCCGTCGTGGAACAGCAGCAGGTAGCGGCGGTTGGCGTCGACGGCCGACTGCAGCCGGGCGTCGGGCAGCACGAGCCGCATCCCGCGGTCGGTGTGCGCCCGCCAGCCGTTGGCCACCTGCTCGGCCGACGGGACCGCCTCGGGGAAGCGGGGGGCCCGCTGGACCCGGCGCCGGGCTCGACCCTCGAGGCGGGTGCGGGGCTCGGGGGCCATGGGTAGCGCCACCCGCAGCGTCTGGCGGTGCGGCAACGGGAACACGAACGCGGCCTGGGCCATGCCCGCCTCGTCGCGCAGGTCGGAGGGGAAGCGGGTCTCCGTCGCCCCGGCGAAGACGTGCTCGGCGCAGTCGCCGTCGTGGAACGTCGAGGCCGCCACCGCCGCCGGCGCCTTCGGCAGCAGCATGGCCACCCGGCCGTCGACCGTCACGGTCGTGTCGTGCAGGGCGATGCGCTCGATGACCGACAGGCCCTCGACGTTGTACGGCCGCACCGCGAGCGCGAGCGCCACCGGCACCGCCGAGTCGTTCTCCACCTCGACGATGACCAGCTCCTCGCCGCCGTCGGCGGCCGTGGCCTGCACCGCGTAGGCGCGGTGGATGATGTCGCCGCCCGGCACCCGCATCCGCGTCTCCACCACGGGCGAGTCGCCGAGGAGCGACTGGCGGACGTTGGCTTCGTTCGCCGGCACGTGCCAGCGGTCCTCGGCGCCGATCCACCAGTCGAGCGACCACGAGTCGTGCCACGGGGACACGAGGCCCCGCGGGTCGACGACGGCCTCGCGGGCCGAGCCGAGGTTGCCGATCATCGTCCAGTCGCGGCTGGTGACGTTGGAGAGGAACGGCAGGTGGCCGCGGGGCACGAACGCCGCCGAGGCCGGGTCGATCTGGCGGCGGATCCAGTACGGCCACACCCAGTCGACGCCCAGCTGGCTGGCGGCGCGCGTGCGCAGGGCGCGGAAGACGGTGCGGGCGCCGATGGGCAGCATCTCGCCCGGCGGCTGGATCTCGAGGTGCTCGCCGAGGCGCTGGAAGGTCGAGAGGTGCCGGATCGTGTCGTCGTCGATGCGCAGCCGTCCCAGCAGCCGCCGCACCACCCAGGTGCGCAGGCTCACCGGTCTGCGAGGCCGTGCAGCTCGTGGCGGCTGGCGCGGTGCAGCAGCCGGGCGTACGCCTCGGCGGCGCTGGCGCCCTCGTGGCAGACGGCGACGACCTGGTCGGTGATGGGCGCCTCGACGCCGGCCATGCGGGCCATCTCCTGGACGGCCCGGCAGCTCTTCACGCCCTCGGCCACCTGGTCCATCTCGGTGATGACCTCGTCGATCGTCATGCCCTCGCCCAGCTTCTGCCCGACCGTGCGGTTGCGGGACTGGGGCGAGATGCAGGTGGCGATGAGGTCGCCCATGCCCGCCAGCCCGGCGAAGGTGAGCGGCGACCCGCCCTGGGCCATGCCGATGCGCGTGATCTCGGCGAGGCCGCGGGTCATGATCGAGGCCCGGGTGTTGTCGCCGGTGCCGAGGCCGTCGGCCATGCCGGCGGCGATGGCGATGACGTTCTTGCACACGCCGCCCAGCTCGCAGCCGACGAGGTCGTCGTTGGTGTAGACGCGGAACGTGTCGCCGGCGAAGAGGTCCTGCAGCGCCTCGGCCACGGCCATGTCCTGCATGGCGAGCACCGTGGCGGTGGCGGCGCCGGCCATGATCTCCTTGGCCAGGTTCGGGCCGCTGAGGACGCCGACCGGGTGGCCGGGGAGCACCTCGTGCGCCACCTGGCTCATGCGCAGCCCGGTGTCGAGCTCGAGGCCCTTGGTGAGGCTGACGAGGGGCACCCACGGGCGGATGTGGGGCGCCGCGTCCTTCAACGTCGCCCGGAAGCCCTGCGACGGCACGCCCATGACCACGAGGTCGGCCCGGTCGAGGGCCTCGGCGAGGTCAGCGGTGGCCCGCAGCTGCGGATGGAGGTCGAAGGTGGGCAGGTAGCGCAGGTTGCGGTGCTGCTCGTTGATCTCCGCCACCGTGTCCTCGGAGCGCGCCCACAGCACCGTGGGCGCCTTGTGCGCGCACAGGTGGGCGACGGTCGTGCCCCAGGAGCCGCCGCCGAGCACGGCGACGTTGATCGGCGACATGGAGGGCACCCTAGTGAGGGCGGTCGTCGGGCAGCCCGGCGACGAGGCCGCGTCGGTACGCTCGGGCGCGCATGGCCCCGCCCGAGATCGCCGTCGTCGTCCCGGTGAAGGACTTCGCACGGGCCAAGGTGCGGCTCGCGGCCGAGCTCGACGCCACGGAGCGGGCGGACCTGGCGCGCGAGATGGCGTCCATCGTCGTGCGGGCGGCGGCGCCGCTGCCCGTGGTCGTCGTCTGCGACGACGAGGGCGTCCGCCGCTGGGCGGTCGACGAGGGCGCCGAGGTGGTGTGGACGCCCGGCCTCGGGTTGAACGGCGCCGTGCAGGCCGGCGTGTCCGAGCTCGCCGCCCGGGGCGTGCGCCGGGTGGTCGTGGCCCACTCCGACCTGCCGCTCGCCACCTCGCTCGCGTGGGTGGCCGACACCGACGGCATCACGCTCGTCCCCGACCGGCGCCTCGACGGCACCAACGTCGTCGCCCTGCCGTCCGACGCCGGGTTCCGGTTCTCCTACGGCGGCGGGTCGTTCCGGCGCCATCGCGACGAGGGCCTCCGGCTCGGGCTGCCCGTGCGCATCGTGCGCGACGCCCGGCTCGGCTGGGACGTCGACCACCCCGGCGACCTCGTCCTGCCCGCCCACCCGTGAGCGTCCCCGAGGTCCCCATGTCGATGCCGCCCGATCGCGACACCTCGATCGGGCGCGACCTGCCGACGCCCGCCTCGGCGCTGGCCATCGGCGCCCACCCCGACGACGTCGAGTTCGGCGCCGGCGCGACGCTCGCCAAGTGGGCGGCGGACGGCTGCGTCGTGCACCACCTGATCTGCACCGACGGCTCGAAGGGCACGTGGGACCCGGGCCAGGACCCGGCCGAGCTCGTCGCCATCCGCCAGGTCGAGCAGCGGGCGGCGGCGAAGGCGCTCGGCGGCACCGGCGAGGTCGTCTTCCTCGGCTGGCCCGACGGCGAGCTCGACTCGTCGCTGCGCCAGCGTTGGCAGGTGGCCGCCTGGATCCGGCGCCTGCGCCCGGCGGTCGTGCTCGGGCACGACCCGTGGAAGCGCTACCGCCTCCACCCCGACCACCGCCACGCCGGCCTGCTGGCCGTGGAGGGCATCGTCGCCGCGCGCGACCCGCTGTTCTTCCCCGAGCAGGAGCTCGAGCCGCACCGACCGGACGAGCTGCTGCTGTGGGAGGCCGACGAGCCCGACCACGTCGAGACCGTCGAGGCGCCGGCGCTCGCCGCCAAGCTCGCCGCCCTGCGGGCGCACGAGTCGCAGTTCCAGACCACGATGGGCGTGGCGCTCGACGACCCCGCCGCCGAGCAGCAGTGGGCGGCCTTCGCCGACCGGGTGCGCGAGCGCCTGGCGGGGTGGGGCCGCTTCGGCGGGTGCGAGCTGGCCGAGGGCTTCAAGCGGATCGACCGCTTGTAGGCGCTCAGCGCTCAGCGCACGGCGACCTGCGGGCGCAGCCGCTCGACGTCCTCCGGGCGGCACAGCTCGGTGCCGGGCGTGAGCACGGCGGCCGCGCCGGCGGCGACGCCGTCGGCCACGGCGTCGACCAGCGGGCGCCCGGCGACCAGCCCGGCGGTGATGCCGGCCACCATGGAGTCGCCGGAGCCGACGGTGCTCACCACGTCGACCGCCGGCGGCTCGTACCAGGTGATCTCGCCGGATCGCTGGACGAGGACGGCGCCGTCGCCGCCGAGGGAGATCGCCAGCGCCCCGACCTCGCCGCGGTCCAGCACCTTGCGGGCGGCGAGCACGATCTCGTCGCCGTCGGCCGGCGTCCACTCGACGAGCGAGGCCAGCTCGCGCCGGCTCGGCTTCACCACGTCCGCCCGGCCCTCCACCACGCGGGCCAGCGGCTCGCCCTTGGTGTCGACGACGGTGGTGGTGTCCGGCAGGGCGTCGCAGATGGCGCGGTAGAGCTCCGCCGGGGCGCCGGGCGGGAGGCTGCCGGAGAGCACCACCACGTCGACGGGCCCGGCCAGCGCCACGACGGCGTCCACCATCCCCGTCGGATCGACCTGCTCCCCCGGCAGGACGATGCGGTACTGCTCGGCCCGCTTCGCGTCGGTGACGGCGAGGTTCTCCCGGGTGGCGACGCCGGTGCGGTGCACGACCGGCGTGATGCCCTCCTGCTCGAGGAACGCGGCCAGCTCGTCGCCGGTCGGGCCGCCGGCGGCGACCCACGCCTGGGACGCCACGCCGAAGCGCTGCAGGACCCGGGCGACGTTCACCCCGCCGCCGCCGGGGTCGCGCCGGTGGTCGATGGCCCGGAGCTTGTGGTCGGGCACCAGGTACTCGACCGTGAGGCCCACGTCGATGGTCGGGTTGGGCGTGACGGTCAGGACGGCGGGATCGGCCATGCGACGATCCTCGCGAGCGCGGCGGGCTCGCGTCAGACGATGGGCCGCCCCCGCCGGATGCGGCGCCGGGTGTCCCACAGGTAGGCGTTGAAGGGGAACCGCCGGATCGGACCGGGCAGCCGGCGGTCGACCGCCGCCCAGGCGGCCATCATCCGGTCGAAGGCGCGCTGGTGGCGCTCGGTCCACGGCAGCCCGAGCTCGTCCCGGAACCTCGGCGGCAGGAAGCCCACCGCCTGCAGCTGGCTGAGCGGGCCGAGCAGGGTCGACCACGGCCGGCCGAGGAAGTCGGCCCGGGCGATGCCCTGCAGGTAGCGGCGGGTCAGGTCGTCCATCTCGATGTCGTCGACCCGGGCGTCCCACCAGCGGTGGAAGGCGGCCCGGTCGGCCGGCCACTGCTCGGGACGGACCTGCAGCGTGGTGCCGAGCCGGGCGCAGTAGCGGTACAGGCGCTCGGCCTCCTCCTCGGACCGCTGGATGCCGGCCACCCGGTCGACGTCCTCGACGCCCTTGTACAGGCACGCCGCCACCCACAGCTGCAGGTCGCGGTCGAAGGCGTCGTAGGGCACCGGGTCGCCCGGCTCCGAGCGGACCTGGCGGTGCTGGCGGTCGACCTCCCGGCGCATCGCGGCGCGCTCGTCGTCGCTGCCGAGGAGCGCGACGGCGAGGTACGACAGCGTGGTCCTCGTGCGCTTGATCGGGTGGGCGTCGACCCGGCCGCTCTCCACGCGGCTGCGCGCCACGCCGTGGCCCACCGGCAGCATCGAGAGCTGCATGATCACGTTGGCGCCCGCCGCCGCCAGCCCGAGGCCGGAGAGCGACTCCTCGAGCAGCCGGCGGGCCACCGGGTCGTCCTCGCCCATCGGCGGGGCGTCGGTCTCGGTCAGCGTCTGGGACACAGGACCAGCCTATGTCTCATCCCGGCTCAGTTCCAGCGTGGGTCCTCGGGGGCGAAGGCCATCGCCCGGAGGGCGCCCCGCTGGCGACGGAGCACGTCGCGCCACAGCGCCGCAGGGCGCTGCGTGAACACGTCGTCGTCCACGGCGTCGACGACGTACCAGCCGCCGGCATCGAGCTCGGCCTCGAGCTGGCCGCCCGACCAGCCGGCGTAGCCGGCGAAGATGCGCAGGGCGGACACGCCCGGCGGCGCGTCGGTCGGGTCGCCGTGGAGGTCGAGGGCGCCGATGCTGGTGCTGATCGGCTTGAAGATCGCCGTCGGATCCGGCTCCTCGCCGTCGTCGTCGCCGGTGTCGAACAGCGAATCGGCCGGACCGGCGCTCGGGCACCGGGCCAGGCAGATGGCGCCCTCGGGGCTCACCGGCCCACCGACGAAGACGGTGTCGATGCCGTCGACGTAGGGCGCCCAACCCGGCACCGCCTCGCGGACCGGCACCTCGCCGGGCCGGTTGAGCACCAGCCCGAGGGCCCCACCCTCGGAGTGCTCGATCAGGTACACGACCGTCCGGCGGAAGTTCGGGTCGTCGAGCGACGGCTCGGCGACGAGGAGGCGACCGCGCAGGCTCATGCGCTCCCCGTACCCGTCAGCGGCCGGCGGCCTTCTGCTCGTCGGTCCGCAGGTCGCCGCCGCGGATGTCGATGCCGAAGGCGCGCTCGAACCGGTCGAAGTACTCGTCGTCGCTCTCGGCCGCCCCCAGGGCGAGCCACTCCTCGTCCGAGACCCCGGCGCGGCCGTCGGCCAGCTGCTCGCCGCCCCAGGCGCACACGTAGCGAAGGCGGGCCGACTCGTCGTCGATCGCCTGCTGGATGACCTCGGCGACCTCGGACGGGCGCACGTTCGCCTCGATGCCGGCGAGGTACATCGACATCATCCGCCGGTACAGGTCGGCGTACGGAGAGCCCTCGTGCAGGTCCTGGTGCTTGGCGAGCAGCGCCGTGCGGGTGACGCCCGGCTCGACCACCTTCACCCGCACGCCGAACGGCGCCAGCTCCTGGGCCAGGTTCTCGCTGAGGCACTCGAGCGCCCACTTCGAGCTGGCGTACACCGCCTGCATCACGGCGGCGAGCCGGCCGGCGACGGAGGAGACGTTGACGATCGTGCCCTCGCCGCGCTCGCGCATCCCCGGCAGCACCGCCTGGCAGCACCGCACGACACCCCAGTAGTTGACGTCGAAGACGGCCTTGCCCTCCTCGATGTCGATCTCCTCGACGGCGGCGTTGTAGCCGAGCCCGGCGTTGTTCACGAGGACGTCGATGCGGCCCTCGGCGTCGAGCACCTGCTGCACGCCCCGGCGGACCGAGTCGTCGTCGGACACGTCGAGCTCGACCGGGTGGACGGTGGCGCCGGCGGCCGCCGCCTCGTCCTGGAGCTTCTGCCCCTTGCCGAGGTCGCGCATGGCGCCGTGGACGGAGTGGCCGGCGGCGGCCAGGTGGACGGCGGCGGCCCGGCCGATGCCGGAGTTCGCGCCCGTGACGAGGATGACGGCCATGGCCGCCGAGTCTGGCAGCCCTACGCTCGCCGCCGTGCTCGACGACGGGACCTACGACGCCCTGGTGTTCGACGCCGACGAGCG
>JBKHXT010000116.1:0-11939 GCA_046565885.1 Acidimicrobiia bacterium | reverse complement strand
AGGTCGGCGGCCCGGCGGCGCTGTTCGTCGAGGTCTCCGACGACGACGTCCTCGCCGCCGTGGCCGTCGCCGTGGCCGAGACCCAGGTGCCGGTGCTCGTCGTGGGCAACGGCTCCAACCTGCTCGTGGCCGACGCCGGGTTCGCCGGCATCGCCCTCCACCTCGGCGAGCGCTACGCCGAGGTGCACGTCGAGGGCACCTCGGTGCGCGCCGGCGGCGCCGCCCTGCTCCCGGTCGTGGCCCGCCAGACCGTGAAGGCAGGGCTCACCGGCTTCGAGTGGGCGGTCGGCGTCCCCGGCTCCGTCGGCGGCGCGGTCCGCATGAACGCCGGCGGCCACGGCTCCGACATGGCCGCCAGCCTCGTCGGGGTCCGCGCCTTCGACTGCCGCAGCGGCGAGGATTCCTCCGTGCCCGCGCCCGCCCTGGACCTCGGCTACCGCCGCTCCGCGGTCACCGCCGACCAGGTCGTCCTCGAGGCCACCCTCGAGCTGGCGCCCGACGAGGCGGGCACCGGGCCCGACACCCTCTCCGACATCGTGCGCTGGCGGCGCGCCAACCAGCCCGGCGGCCAGAACGCCGGGTCGGTGTTCACCAACCCCGAGGGCGACAGCGCCGGCCGGCTCATCGACGCCGCCGGCGCCAAGGGCCTGCGCATCGGCACGGCCGAGGTGTCGCCCAAGCACGCCAACTTCATCCAGGCCGACGCCGGCGGCTCCGCCGACGACGTGTTCGCGGTGATGGTCGCCGTCCGCGACGCCGTAGAGGCCCGCAGCGGCGTGCGGCTCCACCCCGAGACCCGCCTGGTCGGCTTCGACGAGGGGGTGTTCGCGTGAGCGTCACCGAGCACGGCCCGGGCATCTCCCGGCTCGGCCCGGTCGCGGTCGACCCCAGGTTCCGGGCCCGGCGCATCGCGGTGCGCCGCGACGAGGGCCGGCGCCGGCTGAAGCGGTTGCTCCTGCTGGTCGCCGTGGCCGCCACCACCCTGGCGGCCGTCATCGTCCTGCGCAGCCCCGTGCTCGACGTCGACGAGGTGGCCGTCACCGGCACCGCCCGGCTCGACGCCGACCTCGTGCGCGAGGCCACCGGCATCGACCTCGGCCGCCCGATCCTGCTCGCCGACCTCGGCGCCGCCGCCGACGCCCTCGAGGCCATGCCGTGGGTCGCGTCCGCCGAGGTCACCCGCGACCTGCCCGGCACCGTCCACGTCGCCGTGCGCGAGCGCGAGGCCGCCGCCGTCGTCGTCGGCGACGGCCGCGCCGTGCTCGTCGACCGCGACGGCCGGGTCCTCGACGACGCCGCCGCCGACGCCGGCGTCGCCCACGTCCAGGTCGTGGCCGCCGACGCGCCGCCCGCGCCCGGCGGTGCCGTCCCGGCCGAGCTCCACGCCGCCATCGAGCTGGCCAGCCGCCTGGGTGCCAACCCGGCCGGCGCCGTGGCCGCCGTCCGCACCGCCCCGGCGCTCACCCTGCAGCTGGTCGACGGCGGCGTGGTCGAGCTGGGCGACGCCACCGAGCTCGACGCCAAGGTCGAGGCGTTCCGCACCGTCCACGCCCGGGTCGACCGCAGCTGCCTGGCCCGGCTCGACCTGTCGGTGCCCACCCACCCCGTGCTCACCCGGCGCCCGTGCTGAGCACGCCGACCTCCCTCCGGGCGGTGGTAGCGTCTCGACCCGTACCTCACGTCGAGGGTGGGTCGACCTCGACCACCGCTCGAGCCTCCGGCCCCGGAGCCGGCCGCGAGGCCCGGATCACCCCGGGCGGCCCCGGCCCCACGTACCCTGAACCCCAGCGGTTGACCTGAGATAGAGGAGCATCGACCCAATGGCTGCGAACCCGCAGAACTACCTGGCCGTCATCAAGGTGGTCGGCATCGGCGGCGGCGGCGTCAACGCGGTCAACCGCATGATCGACGCCGGGCTGAAGGGCGTCGAGTTCATCGCCGTCAACACCGACGCCCAGGCGCTGCTCATGTCCGACGCCGACGTCAAGCTCGACATCGGCCGCGAGCTCACCCGGGGCCTCGGCGCCGGCTCCGACCCCGAGGTCGGCAAGCAGGCCGCCGAGGAGCACCGCGAGGAGATCGAGGAGGTGCTCAAGGGCGCCGACATGGTCTTCATCACCGCCGGCGAGGGCGGCGGCACCGGCACCGGCGGCGCCGCCGTGGTGGCCGAGATCGCCAAGTCGCTCGGCAGCCTCACCATCGGCGTGGTCACCCGCCCCTTCGCCTTCGAGGGCCGGCGCCGCTCGGTCCAGGCCGAGCAGGGCATCCAGCGCCTGAAGGAGAAGGTCGACACCCTCATCGTCATCCCGAACGACCGCCTCATCACGGTGGCGAACGAGAAGACGTCGATGCTGAACGCCTTCAAGATGGCCGACGAGGTCCTGCTCCAGGGCGTCCAGGGCATCACCGACCTGATCACCACGCCCGGCCTCATCAACACCGACTTCGCTGACGTTCGGATGATCATGTCCAACGCCGGCTCGGCCCTCATGGGCATCGGCTACGCCTCCGGCGAGGGCCGGGCGCTGCAGGCCGCCCGCAACGCCATCTCGTCCCCGCTGCTCGAGGCCTCCATCGAGGGCGCCCGGGGCATCCTGCTCACCATCTCCGGCGGCAGCGACCTCGGCCTGTTCGAGGTCAACGAGGCCGCCGAGGTCATCCACGGCGTCGCCCACCCCGAGGCCAACATCATCTTCGGCACCGTCGTCGACGACGACATGGGCGACGAGGTGCGCGTCACCGTCATCGCCGCCGGCTTCGACCGCTTCGACGGCGACCGCTCCAGCCCCTCGTCCCCGAGCCGCGACCCGCTGCGGTCCTCGTCCGACCTCGACGACGTGCTCGGCGGCGACGACGACCTGTTCGGCGACGACGGCGACGACGACTTCGACGTCCCGTCGTTCCTGAAGTAGCCCGCGCCGGGGTGGCCCGGACCGCCTTCACGACCCGCCACGACGGCGACCTCCGCATCGGCGGCGACCCCGCCGAGCTCGAGGAGCGCCGCCGCGCCGTCGCCGACGCGCCCTGGACCTGGTTGCGCCAGGTCCACGGCGCCCGCGTCGTGACCGTGACCCGCCCGGGCGAGCACGCCGGCACCGAGGCCGACGCCGCCGTCACCACCGTGCCCGGCGCCGTGCTGGCCGTCCACACCGCCGACTGCGTGCCCGTGCTGCTCGAGGCCGAGGGCGCGGTCGGCGCCGCCCACGCCGGCTGGCGGGGCCTCGTCGGCGGTGTCCTCGAGGGCACCGTCGACGCCCTGCGCTCGCTCGGCGCCGGCGCGGTCACCGCCCACGTCGGGCCCCACATCCGCGCCCGCTGCTACGAGTTCGGCGCCGCCGAGCTCGACCAGGTCGCCGCCCGCTACGGCGACGCCGTGCGCGTCGAGACCGCGTGGGGCACCCCCGCCCTCGACCTCGCCGCCGGCGTGCGCGCCGCCCTCGAGCCCCTCGACGTCGCCGTCGTCGACCACGGCGGCTGCACGGCGTGCGAGCCCGACCGGTGCTTCTCGCACCGGGCCCGCGCCGACCAGGGCCGCCACGCCGCCGCCATCTGGCTCGACCACCACGGTTCCGAGGGGGCGGATCGACCGGATCCGGTCGATCCGCACCGGAAGAAGCGGGCAGGGGGTGGCCGGTGAGCGGGTTCGACGCCGCGTCCGTCGCCGCCGCGCACCGCGAGGTGCTCGACCGCATCGCCGACGCCGGCGGCGATCCGGACGCCATCTCCGTGGTCGCCGTCACCAAGGGCTTCGGGCCCGAGGCGCCGCTGGCCGCCCTCGGCGCCGGGCTCGTCGACCTGGGCGAGAACTACGCCCAGGAGCTGGACGACAAGGCCGACGCCGTCGAGGCGCAGCGGGGCGAGCTGCCGGCGCCCCGGTGGCACTTCATCGGCCGCCTCCAGTCGAACAAGGTGCGCCTCGTCGCCGACCGGGTGGCGTGCTGGCAGAGCATCGACCGGGCGTCGCTGGTCGACGAGCTGGCGAAGCGGGCGCCCGGCGCCCGCACGTTCGTCCAGGTCGACGCCGCCGGCGAGGAGGGCAAGGGCGGGGCCGACCCGGCCGACGTGCCCGATCTCGTGGCCCGGGCGCGCGACGCCGGCCTCGACGTCGTCGGGCTGATGGCCGTGGGCGTCTTCGGCGACGAGGCCGCCACCGAGGCCGCCTTCGCCCGCACCGCGGCGCTGGCCGACCGGCTCGGGCTGCCCGAGCGGTCCTTCGGCATGAGCGGCGACCTGGCCGCCGCCGTCCGGGCCGGCACCACCATGGTCCGCGTGGGCACCGCCCTGTTCGGCCCCCGACCCCGTCCGCGGACCTGAGGGCCGCGGGTGCGAGACTGACGAGAGCGACGAGGAGGAACCGATGTCTGCGTTCCGAAAGGCCATGGTCTGGCTGGGCCTGGCGCCGGACGAGGAGTACGACGACTACCGCTACGACGAGCCGTCGCGCCCCGGCGGCGCCCGCCAGGGCGGCTACGGCCCGGCGCCGGCCGCCGGCCACCGCCAGCCCCAGCCCGGGCCCGAGCCGGAGGAGCCCATCGCCGCCTACGGCCGGGGCCAGGGCGCCCGCCCGAGCGGTGCCGTGCGCCCGCTGCCCGCCCGCAACCAGCCCGAGCCGCCGGCGCGACCCGATCGCCAGGAGACCCCCACCGTGCGCCCCATGCGCCCCACGTCCGCCAAG
Source organism: Acidimicrobiia bacterium (assembly GCA_046565885.1). Taxonomy (GTDB): domain Bacteria; phylum Actinomycetota; class Acidimicrobiia; order Acidimicrobiales; family Salinilacustritrichaceae; genus Salinilacustrithrix. The sequence goes on along the minus strand of JBKHXT010000116.1, from coordinate 7,264 downwards.
CCCCAGGTGGTCGAGCCCGCCTCCTTCGACGCCGCCAAGGACGTCGCCGACCGGTTCAAGGCCTCCCAGCCCGTCGTCATGGACCTCTCCGGCGCCGACCGCGAGCTGGCCCGCCGGCTCATCGACTTCTCCTCGGGCATGTGCTACGCCCTCGGCGGCAACATGGAGCGGGTCAGCCCCGGCGTGTACCTGCTGACCCCGACCGGCGTCGAGGTGTCGGGCGAGGAGCGCCGCCGCCTCGCCGGCGGCCGCTGAGGCGGACGACGCCGTGCTCTGCCTCATCGCGCAGCTCATCAACCTCTACGTCATCGTCATCATCGCCGGGGCCCTGCTGTCGTGGTTCCCGAGCGACCCGGGCAGCAGCCTGCACCAGATCCGCATGACGATCGCCAAGGTGACCGACCCGGTCATGCTGCCCGTGCGGCGGTCCGTGGGCGCCAGCTTCGGCGGCATCGACTTCTCGCCGATCATCGTCATCATCGGCCTCCAGCTGCTCGCCAACCTGCTGTGTTGATGGCGGTCCGCTCCGCGGCGCCGCGTGCCGGCTGCTCGCTGGCGCTCCCGACGCCGGCCTGCTGATGGCGGTCTCCGGTCCGTCGAGCATCCACGGCTCCTGACGGCGCCGGTCGTACCATCGACGGCATGGACCTGACGCCCGACCTCCTCCTCGAGGCCAAGTTCGCCCCCGCCCGGCGCGGGTACGACATGAACGAGGTCGACGACTTCCTCGAGCGCTGCGCCGAGGGTCTCGACGTCCTCCTCGCCCGGCTGCGCGCCGAGTTCGAGCGGGCCGAGCGCGCCGAGGCCGAGCTCGCCGAGCTGCGCGCCGGCGGCGCGCCCACGGCCGAGCCCGCCGTCGAGCCGATGGCGCCGTTCGCCCCCGAGCCCGAGCTCGAGGTCGAGCCGGTGCCCGCCCCGGCGCCCGAGCCGGTCCGGGTCGAGGAGCCCATGCGCATCCTCATCGCCGCCGAGCGCACCGCCGAGGCCGCCATCGCCGACGCCCGCGCCGAGGCCGAGCGCATCCGGGTCGAGGCCGAGTCCATCGCCAGCACGACCCGCAGCGAGGCCGAGACCCTGCTCGCCCGGGCCAAGGCCGACGCCGAGGCCGAGGCCCGCCGCGCCGGCGACGAGGCCCGCCGCTCCATCGAGTCCGAGGTCCTGGCCCTGCGCGAGGACCGCGAGGTGCTGTCCGCCGACGTCGCCAACCTGCGCCGCTGGCTCGACGAGCACCGGGCCCGGGTCCGCACGGCGGCGCTCGACCTGCAGCGCCTGGTCGACGACCCCGGCGCCCTCGGCGACGTCCCCGCTCCCGAGCTGGCGGCCACCACCACCGACGCCGATCCTGACCCGGTCGAGGCCCACGACGACATCGACGACGCCGACGAGATCGACGAGCCGGTCGACCACGTGGTCGACGCCCGCGGCGCCGACGACGTGCACGCGGCCTTCGACGACGATGACGCCGGCGAGCCCACCCAGGCCCACCCCCGCTTCGACGCCCCCGGCGCCCTGTTCGACGACGAGCGGGCTCCCACCGCCTTCACCGGCTCCGACCTGCGCTGATCGGCGGGCGCGCCCGATGCGCCCGCTTCGTTCCCTTGGCACGGGGTCTGCCTAGAGTGACCGGCCGCGCTTCGGCATCCCGGAAGGTGGAGACAACGTGCTGGTGTTGGTGAGCTTCGGCCTCGTCCTGTTGGCGACGATCCTGCTGGTGGTGGGACTGCTCACCGACGACGCGATCGGGCTGATCTACCTCTCCATCGCCTGCAGCGCCACGGCCGCCGTCGTGCTCGCGCTCGCCTTCCGGCGGGCCCGCCCGAAGGGCGACGCGCCGTCGGAGCCGCCGGCGCCGATCCTGCCCGAGGGCGAGGAGCCCGACGCCCCGCTGGTCGCCGCCGCGCCGGAGCCGGCCACCCCGCCCGCCGAGCCCACCCGCGTCCAGCCGGTCGTGGCCGCCCCCGAGGCCGAGGCGTCCGAGGAGGTCAACCCCGGCTCCACCCCGACGGCCGACACCGAGCCCGCCGTCGCCACCGAGGCGGCCGAGACCGCCCCCGCCACCGACGACGACTGGGTCGACGACGACGACTGGGCCGACTCGGGCGACTTCGACGTCGAGTTCCCCATCGCCGACTACGACGAGCTCACCGTCGACGAGATCATGCCGCTGCTGCCCCAGCTCTACAGCGACGAGCTCGAGATCGTCGCCGAGCGCGAGCGCAGCACCAAGGACCGGCGCCAGATCCTCGACAAGCTCGCCGAGCTGGCCCGCACCGGCACCGACGCCGACGCCGAGGTCGACGACGTCGAGCCCGAGCCGGAGCCGCAGGCGGCGCCCGAGCCGCAGCCCGAGCCCACGCCGGCGCGCGCCGTCGCCCGGCCCGCCCCCTCCGTGCCGTCGCTCGCCGACGACGACTGGGACGACGACGGGGCCGTGTTCCCGATCGCCGACTACGACGAGCTGACCGCCGACCAGATCATCCCGCTGCTCTCCCAGCTCGAGGACGACGAGCTCGAGGACGTCAAGGCCCGGGAGGCCGCCGGCCAGGGCCGCAAGAGCGTCATCACCGAGATCGACCGCCAGCTCGGCCTCGTCGACGCCGCCGACGACGAGGCGTGGCGGTCCGACGGCTCGCCGGCCGAGCCGCCGCCGGCCGCCGCCGCCCCCGCTGGGCGCCCGGCGCCCCAGGCCGAGTCGCCGGACGGCTCGGTGCTGGCCATCTCCGGCTACGACGGGCTCACCGTGGCCGAGATCCGCCCGCTGCTGGCGGGGCTGTCGCCGAGCGAGCTGCGCGCCGTGCTCGACCACGAGGTGGCCCGCGACAACCGCAAGACGATCGTGTCCGACATCGAGCGCCGCCTCGACGGCACCGACGAGCCGGCGGCCGCGCCGGCGCCGGCGGCCACGGCCACCAAGACGGCGAAGCGGCCGGCGAAGAAGGCGGCCCGGCGCACGAAGAAGGCGGCCAAGAAGAAGGCCGCCGCCCCCCGCTTCCCGATCGCCCGCTACGACGAGCTCACCGTCGCCGAGATCCGGCCGCGGCTCGCCGACCTGAGCGACCGCGAGCTGCAGCAGGTGCGCGAGCGCGAGCTCAGCGGCGCCGGCCGCAAGACGATCCTCAACGAGATCGACCGCCGCCTCGGCTGAGGCGCCGGCCGGGCGTCGGCAGCGTCAGCCGTCGGTGCGCTGCACGGCCACGTGGGCGGCGAGGCCGCCGCCGACCTCGACCCGGTGGCTGTTGGAGAGCGGCCGCTCACGGGGCGCCAGCTCGAGGTCGACGCACAGCGCGGCCTCCTTCAGCAGGTCCTCGTGGGCCTGCACGGCGGCGCGCAGCTCGTCGTGGTGGCCGGGGTCGACGACCAGGCGGATGCGGTTGGAGACGGCGAGGCCCTCCTTGCGGCGGACCTCGTTCACCTCGCGGGCGAGGTCGCGCGCCAGGCCCTCGGCCTCCAGCTCCGGCGTGACCGTCAGGTCGAGGCGCACCAGGCCGGCGCCGGCCGGGAGGGCGGCGGTGGCCTCCGGCTCGTCGGCGTCGAGCTTGCGCACGTACTCGTCGGGGCCGAAGCGGTGCCCGGCCGCCACGAGCTCGTCGGCGTCGGCGTCGTAGGCGTAGTCGCCGGCCTTCATGGCCTGCACCACGGCGGGCGTGTCCTTGCCCAGGCGGCGGCCCACCACCTTCAGGTCGACCTCGAAGCGCTCGACGCCGAGCGCGCCGGGCTCGGCCAGCGTGACCGTGCGGACGTTCACCTCGTCGGCGAGCAGCCCGCGGAACGCCTCGAGCTCGTCGCTCGTCGTGCCGGCCGACGGGGCGAGCGACACGGTGAGCTCGTGCAGGGGCAGCCGGCGGCGCAGGCCCCGCGCCTCGCGGACCGACTTGGCCGCCGAGGCGATGTCGCGCACGAGGTCCATCTGGGCGACCAGCGCCGGGTCGTCGGGCAGCGTCGAGGCGTCGGGCCAGTCGACCAGGTGCACCGACCCGCGGCCGGTGAGGTCGCCCCACACCTGCTCGGTGAGCAGCGGCAGCAGGGGCGCCGACACGCGGCAGAGGTGGTCGAGCACCGTGTGGAGCACGTCGACGGCGACCTGGTCCTCGCCCCAGAACCGCTCCCGTGACCGGCGGATGTACCAGTTGTTGAGCGAGTCGAGGAACGACCCGACCTCGGCGCACGCCCCCGACAGGTCGAAGGCGTCCATCCGGGCGGTGACCGCCTCGACGAGCTGGCGGGTCTTGGCCAGCACGTAGCGGTCGAGGACGTGCTCGAGCCCGGCGGCGTCGTCGGCGTCGAGCGTGCGCCCGGCGCGCAGCGTCGACCCGGCGTTGGCGTACAGCGACAGGAAGTACCAGGCGTTCCAGATGGGCAGCAGCACCTGGCGGACGGCGTCCTGCATGGGTCCCTTGGCCGCCACCATGTCGCCGCCGCGCACGGCGGCCGACGACAGCAGCGACCACCGCATGGCGTCGGAGCCGATCGTGTCGAACACCTCGACCGGGTCCGGGTAGTTCTGCAGCCGCTTGGAGAGCTTCTGGCCGTCGTCGCCGAGCAGCACGCCGTGGACCACGCAGGTCTGGAAGGCGGTGCAGTCGAACAGCGCCGTGGACAGCACGTGCAGCGTGTAGAACCAGCCGCGGGTCTGGCCGATGTACTCGACGATGAAGTCGCCCGGGAAGTGGCTCTCGAACCACTCTCGGTTCTCGAACGGGTAGTGCACCTGGGCGAAGGGCATCGAGCCCGACTCGAACCAGCAGTCGAGGACGTCGGGGATGCGACGCATGGTCGACTGCCCGGTGGGGTCGTCGGGGTTCGGCCGCGTCAGCTCGTCGATCATCGGGCGGTGCAGGTCGGTGACCTTCACCCCGAAGTCGCGCTCGAGGTCCTCGATCGAGCCGTAGACGTCGATGCGCGGGTAGCGGGGGTCATCGGACTTCCACACCGGGATCGGCGAGCCCCAGAACCGGTTGCGGGAGATCGACCAGTCGCAGGCGCCCTCGAGCCAGCGGCCGAAGGAGCCGTCGCGGACGTGCTCGGGGACCCAGGTGATCCCCTGGTTCAGCTCGAGCATGCGGTCCTTGATGGCCGTCACGTCGACGAACCAGGACGACACCGCCTTGTAGATGAGCGGCGTGTCGGTGCGCCAGCAGTGCGGGTAGCTGTGCAGGTAGGAGTCGTGGCGCACGATCACGCCACGGGCCTTGAGGTCGCGGATGATGTCCTTGTTGGCCTCGAACACCTGGAGGCCGGCGTAGGGCGGCACCTCGGCGGTGAAGGCGCCCTTCTCGTCGACCGGCGCGATGGTGGGGATGCCGTTGGCGTCGGACAGCGCCTTGTCGTCCTCGCCGAAGCCGGGCGCGATGTGCACCGAGCCGGTGCCCTCGCCGGTGTCGACCCAGTCGGCGGCCAGGACCCGGTGGGCGCTCTCGGTGCCGGCGAAGAAGTCGAAGATCGGGGCGTAGGACGAGCCGGCCAGCTCGGCGCCGGTGACCGTGGCGACCTGCTCCATGCCCTCGAGCTGGGCCGCGTACTTCTCGACCGTGGCCTCGCCCAGCGCCCACCGGGTGCCGTCGGCGTCGCGGAAGACGGCGTAGGCGATGTCGGGCCCGACGGCGACGGCGAGGTTCGACGGCAGCGTCCACGGGGTGGTGGTCCAGACCAGCAAGCGCGTGCCGGCGTGGTCACCGGAGGTGAGCTCGAACCACACCGTGACCGCCGGGTCCTGGCGCTCGCGGTAGGCGTCGTCCATGCGGGTCTCGAAGTTCGAGAGCGGCGTCTCGCACTCCCAGCAGTACGGCAGCACCCGCTGGCCCTCGTAGGCCAGGCCCTTGTCGTGGAGCGTCTTGAACGCCCACATGACCGACTCCATGAACGACAGGTCCATGGTCTTGTAGTCGTTGGCCATGTCGACCCAGCGGGCCTGGCGGCGCACGTAGGAGTGCCAGGCGTCGGCGGTGCCCGACACGAGGGTGCGGCACTCGGCGTTGAAGACGTCGACGCCGAGCTGCTCGATGGCGAGGCGCCCGGAGACGCCGAGGCGCTTCTCGGCCTCCATCTCGGCGGGCAGGCCGTGGCAGTCCCAGCCGAAGCGGCGCTCGACCCGGCGGCCCCGCATGGTCTGGTAGCGGGGGACCGCGTCCTTCACGAAGCCGGTGAGCAGGTGCCCGTAGTGGGGGAGGCCGTTGGCGAAGGGCGGGCCGTCGTAGAAGACGAACTCCTCGGCGCCGTCGCGCTGCTCGACGGAGCGCTCGAAGGTCTTCTCCGCCTCCCAGCGCTGGATGATCTCCTTCTCGAGCTCCGGGAACGAGGGGTGGGCGTCGACGTCGGGGTAGCGGTGCCCCGCATCGGTGCGGCCGTCGTTCGCAGGCATCCCGCCATGCTAGGGCCGCCCCCGGCGCCCACCCCATCCGCTTCCGGGCCGTGCCTTGCCGCCGGGTGGGGCAGGACGTAGCATGCCGCCTCCCCTGCGGGAGGAGCACCAGTGGCACGTGCCAGCAAGGCCTCGACGGCCTCGAAGAAGTCGGCGGCCAAGAAGGCCACGCCGGCGAGCAAGGCCAAGAAGGCCACGGGGACCAAGGCCGCCAACGGGGGGACCGCCACGAAGGCGAAGGCGACGACGGCCACGGCGAAGAAGGCGGCCACCAAGGCGGCGCCGAAGAAGGCGACGGCCAAGGCGTCCACCGCCAAGACCGCCACCCCGGCGCCGAAGAAGGCGGCGAGCACGAAGACCGCCCGCAAGAAGTCGCCGTTCGACTCCAAGTTCCTCGAGCGGATGCGCAAGCTCCTCCACGTCGAGCGCGACACCTACGAGCGCCAGGCCAAGCAGCTGCGGGCCGAGGCCGACAGCCTGGTGATGGACCTCGACCCCGGCGACGTCCAGTTCGACGAGGAGTCGGGCGAGGGCGACACCATCGCCGTCGAGCGGGGCCGCGACCTCGCGCTCGCGGCCAAGGCGCTGGAGATGATCGAGGAGATCGACCACGCCCTGGCCAAGTTCGACGAGGGCACCTACGGCATCTGCGAGGTCTCCGGCGAGCCCATCCCCCAGGAGCGCCTCGAGGCGATCCCGTGGGCGCGGGAGAAGGTCGAGTTCAAGGTCGGTGGGTTCGGTCGGCGCTGAGACCGCTCCCGGTCCCGTCGGCGACACCGCCACCCGTCCCCGACGGCCGCTGGCCGTCATCGCCGCCGTCGCCGCGGTCGTCGTCGCGCTCGACCAGCTGACCAAGTGGTGGGCGCTCGAGGCGCTCACGAACCCCACCGAGGTCATCGACCTGGT
>JBKHXT010000115.1:0-14395 GCA_046565885.1 Acidimicrobiia bacterium | reverse complement strand
CCCGAGCAGTGGGAGCAGGGCATCGCCGCCTTCCAGCGCCTCAAGATCGTCCCCGCCGACGCCCAGCCCACCGACTTCTACACGAACGAGCTGTGGGACGAGGCCTTCGCGTGATGCCGGTCGGCGGCGCCCTCGGCCGTGTCTGACGTCGAGCTGCGCGCTGTCTCCAAGCGGTTCGGGTCCCGGGCGGGCGCCGTGCAGGCGCTCGACCCGGTCGACCTGCGCATCCCCGACGGCCAGGTCGTCGCCATCGTCGGGCCCTCCGGCTGCGGCAAGTCGACCCTGCTGCGCGCCGTGGCCGGCCTCGTCCCGCCGACCACGGGCGACGTGGTGCTGGGCGGCCGTCCCGTGTGGCGGGGCGCCCGCCCCGACGCCGCCGCGCTCGGGCAGCTGTCCCTGGTGTTCCAGGACGCCAACCTGCTGCCCTGGCTGACGGTCGAGGACAACGTGGCGCTGCCGCTGCGGCTGCGGGGCGTCCGGCGCACCGAGCGCCGGGCGGCCGCCGCCGTGCTGTGCGAGCGCACCGGGGTCGACGACTTCCGCCGGCACCGGCCGCGCGAGCTGTCCATCGGCATGCGCCAGCGCGTCGCGCTGGCCCGGGCGCTGGTGAGCGATCCGGGCCTGCTCCTGCTCGACGAGCCGTTCGCCTCGCTCGACGCCATCACGCGCGACGCGCTCAACCTCGAGCTGCAGCGGGTGCTGCTGACCAGCCGGTGCACGTGCCTGCTCGTGACCCACTCGATCGCCGAGGCCGCGTTCCTCGCCGACCGCGTGCTGGTGTTCAGCGGCCGACCCGGGCGCATCGTCCGCGACGAGCCCATCACCTTCGAACGACCGCGGCCGATGGAGCTGCACCACACCCCCGCCTTCCAGGACCTGGTGCGCGACCTGCGCACCACGCTGCAGGACGCCGGCTGATGCGCGAGCGGCTGCTGGCCCTGGCGCTCACCGCCGTGGTGCTCGTCACCTTCGTCGGGGCGTGGAAGCTCTACGTCGAGGCGGGCGACGTGTCGCGCTTCGTGCTGCCCCCGCCCGAGGACGTCGGCTCGGCCACCTGGGACCTGCTCGGCGACGCCTCGATGTGGGAGCACCTCCGGGTGACGCTGTGGGAGATCGTGGCCGGCTTCGGGCTGGCCACCGCCTTCGGGGTCGTGACCGGCATCGCCATCGGCGAGGTGCGGGTGGTGGAGCGGGCCCTGTCACCGCTGCTCGTCGCGCTGCAGGTGCTGCCCAAGGTGGCGGTGATCCCGCTGCTGATCCTGTGGCTCGGCTTCGGCCCGTCGGCGAAGATCGTGATCGCGGCCGTCTTCGCGTTCTTCCCGGTCACCGCCGGCACCCGCGCCGGCATCCGGGCCGTGGAGCCGAACCACCGAGACCTGGCCCGCACCCTGCAGGCCACCCGGTGGCAGCGGCTGGTGCACGTCGACCTGCCGTCGTCGCTGCCGTCCATCCTCACCGGCATGGAGGTCGGCATCGTGCTGGCCACGGTCGGGGCCATCGTGGCCGAGTACCTGGCGGGCAGCGAGGGCCTGGGCTACCTGGCGACCTTCTACCTGAACCAGCTGCAGGTCGACCGCCTGTTCGGCGTCATCGTCGTGATGTGCGCCCTCGGGCTGGCCCTCTACGGCCTGGTCCTCGGGCTGCGGCGCGTGCTGGTGCCCTGGCACCAGTCGACGCTCACCGATCGGCCGGCGGCCTAGGAGGCGGCTTCGACCTTCGGGTCCCAGGCCACCAGGTCCTGCAGGCGCTCGTCGTTCGAGAACACCTCGACCATCGGGTGGTCCTCGAGGCCGAGCCGGCGCTGGAGCAGCTTCACCGTCATCTCCTCGTCCCACTTGATGAGGGTCACGGCGACGCCCGTGGTGCCGGCGCGGGCCGTGCGGCCGGACCGGTGGAGGTACGTCTTGTGGTCCGGCGGCGGGTCCCAGTGGACGACCATGTCGACCTGGTCGATGTCGAGGCCGCGAGCGGCGACGTCGGAGGCCACCAGCGCCTGGAGCTTGCCCTCGGAGAAGCGCTGCAGCGCCTTCTCGCGCGCCCGCTGCGGCAGGTCGCCGTGGATGGCGGAGGCCTTGACGTCGAGGTCGGTGAGGTCGCGGGCGAGGCGGTCGGCGGCGCGCTTGGTGTTGGAGAAGATGAGCGTCCGGTTGCTGCTGCCGACGATGGCGGCCACCACCTTGGCCTTGTCCATCTCGTGGATCTTCAGGAACCGGTGGTGCATCTGGTCGACGGTGACCGTCTCGGAGACGACCTCCTTGGTGACCGGGTCGGTCTGGTACCGGTCGATGAGCGCGCCGACGGAGCCGTCGAGCGTGGCCGAGAACAGCAGCGTCTGGTGGCCGCCGGGCACGTGGCGCAGCACCCACTCGACCTGGGGCAGGAAGCCCATGTCGGCCATGCGGTCGGCCTCGTCGACGGCGACCATCTTCACCTCCTCGAGCTTCACGTCGCCGCGCTGCAGCAGGTCGATGAGCCGACCCGGCGTGGCGACGATGATGCCGGTGCCGTCGTCGATGGACTTGATCTGCTTCTCGATCTTCTCGCCACCGTAGACGGCGGTGATGGTGTGGCCCTTCACCTTGGCCAGGGGCTCGAGCACCTCGGCCACCTGGAGCGCGAGCTCGCGCGTGGGGCACAGCACCAGGCCGGCCGGGCCCTTGTGGATGTCGTCGGGCTCGGGGAGGGCCATCACCATGGGGATGCCGAAGGCGAGCGTCTTGCCGGAGCCGGTCTTGGCCTTCCCGCACACGTCGCGGCCGGCGACGGCGTCGGGGATGGTGAGCTCCTGGATGGGGAAGGGCGATTCGATGCCCTGGGAGGCGAGGCAGTCGACCAGGTCGTCGTCGATGCCGAGGTCTGCAAATGTCGTCATGTTGGCCCCAACGCTACTGGCGCCACCCCCGGACGAAGCCATCCCGGTACGGTGCCGGCGTGGCCGCCCGGCTCACGAAACCCCAGGTCGAGGCCCTCCTCAGCCACCTCGACGGCCCGCCCGACGAGCTGCTCGGCGCCCTCGCCGACGCCGTCGAGCACCTCACCGGCAGCCGCGACGTGGTCGGCGAGCTCCGCGCGCGGGGCCGCGACGACGCCGCCGACGGCCTGGCCGCCGGCGACGAGGCGTTCGCGTGGGCGCTGGCGACCGAGCTGAACGAGCGCCGGCACCTCTGAGCAGCCCCCGTGGGCGCTCGCCGCGTGGGACACTGCGGGCGTGGAGCTGGCGCACGACCTCGGCGGCCGCCGGGGGTTCGGCACGGTGGAGGTCGAACCGGACGAGCCGGTGTTCCACGCCGCCTGGGAGCGGACCGCCCGTGCCCTCGTGTACGCCGCCATGGGGGCCCACCCGGACCCGACCACGTCGGCGTTCCGCCACGCCATCGAGCGGATGGAGCCGTCCGACTACCTCGCCACGAGCTACTACGAGCACTGGCTGACGGCGGCGGCCACCATCGCCGTCGAGAGCGGCGCCGTCACCCGGGACGAGCTCGAGGCCCGGGCCGGCGGACCGTTCCCGCTGGCGCGACCCGGATCGGCACCAGCGGTGGAGGGCACCGGTGCGCAGCGGTTCCGCGCCGGCGACCGGGTCGTCGTCGTGGCCGAGGCCCACGGGGGGCACAGCCGCTGCCCGGCCTACGTCAGGGGACGGACGGGCACGATCGTCCGGGTCGACGACGCCGCCAGCCTCCCCGACGTCGAGGCGCACTCGACCCGACGGGTCGTGGAGGGCACCTACGGGGTGCGGTTCGCGGCTCGCGACCTGTGGGCCGACGCCGACCCCCACGCCGTCGTGCACGTGGACCTGTGGGACAGCTACCTGGAGCCGGCATGAGCGAGCACCACCACCACCCGCCCGAGCCGGCCCCGATCGAGCGCCGGGTCGCCGCGCTCGAGGCGCTGCTCACCGAGCGGGGCCTCGTGGCACCCGGGCTCGTCGACGAGGTCAACCGGGCGTACGAGGAGGACGTCGGTCCCCGAAACGGCGCCCGGGTCGTCGCTCGCGCCTGGGTCGACGCCGACTACCGGCGTCGCCTCCTCGCCGACGGGACGGCGGCGATCGCCGAGCTGGGCTACGGGGGACCCGAGGGCGACCACATGCAGGTCGTCGAGAACACCGACCAGGTCCACAACGTGGTGGTGTGCACCCTGTGCTCGTGCTACCCGTGGCCGGTGCTCGGGCTGCCGCCGGCCTGGTACAAGGACGCCGCCTACCGCGCCCGGGTCGTCCGCGAGCCCCGGGTCGTGCTGCGGGAGATGGGGTGCGAGGTCGACGACGAGGTGCAGATCGCGGTGTGGGACTCCTCCGCCGACCAGCGCTACCTCGTCCTGCCGCAGCGCCCGGCCGGCACGGACGACCTGACGGAGGAGCAGCTCGCCGAGCTGGTCACGCGCGACTCGATGATCGGCGTCCAGCGGTTGTGAGCGGCTTCCACGACATCGACGTCCCCCGGCGCAACGGCGAGCTGGCCTTCGAGGCCCCGTGGGAGTCCCGCGCCTTCGCGCTGGCGGCGGCGCTCGTCGACACCCGGTTCGGTGGCCGCTGGGAGCCGTTCCGCCGGCAGCTGATCGCCGCCATCGCCGATGACGGTCGCCGCCCGTACTGGGAGAGCTGGACCGCCGCGCTCGAGGCGCTGCTGGTGGAGACGTCGCTGCTCTCCACGGAGGACCTCGCCGCGCTGCCGGCGAGCTGAGCCGGTCAGCGCCGGCGCATGCGGACCCGGCGCTCGCCGACGTCGACGCCCTCGGCCACGAGCCGGCGGCGGTGCTCGGCCTCGTGGCCGGGAACGAGGCGGCCGTCGGCGGTGACCACCCGCCACCACGGCAGGGCCCCGTCGCTCGTGGCCATCATCCGCCCCACGGCCCGAGCCGCACCCGGTCGGCCGGCCTCGGCCGCCACCTCGCCGTAGGTGACCACCTCGCCCGCCGGCACGGCGGCGACCACCCGGTGCACGGCCTCCTCGAACGTCTCGCCCACGGCCGGTGCCTACCATCGGCACCGATGCGCACGCTGACCGACGCCGACGCCGACCGCCACGCCGCCGAGATCGACGAGCGGGGCTACACGATCGTCGAGGACGCCTTCGACGCCGTGTTCGCGAAGGAGGTGCTGGACGCGCTCGACGCGCTCGTCGACGAGCGCGGCATCACCCCGGCCGACAACGGCTTCGAGGGGCGCAAGACCTACCGGGTCTACAACCTGCTCGCCCTCGGAGAGCTGTTCCAGCGCATCCCGACGGCGCCAAGCGTCCTGCCGGTCGTCGAGCGGGTGCTCGACCGGGAGTGCCTCCTGTCCACCCTGTCGTCGATCGACATCCGCCCCGGCGAGGTGGCCCAGCCGATCCACTCCGACGACCAGGTGATCGGCCTGCCGCGCACCGGCTTCCCCGTGGTGTGCAACTCGATGTGGGCGATCACCGACTTCACCGAGGAGAACGGCGCCACCCGCATCATCCCCGGCTCCCACCGCGACCCCGAGTACCCGGCGTACGGCCAGGCGTACGACACCATCGCCGCCGAGATGCCCGCCGGCAGCGTGCTGCTGTGGCACGGCAGCCTCTGGCACGGCGGCGGGGCGAACCGCAGCGACGACCGGCGCGTCGGCATCGCCGACAACTACTGCGCCGGCATGATCCGCCAGCAGGAGAACCAGCAGCTCGGCGTCCCCCGGGAGATCGCGCGCACCTTCGACAAGCGGCTCGCCCGCCTCTGCGGCTACGGCACCTACCGGGGCCTGATCGGCCACATCGACAAGACCGACCCCCTCCGCCTCCTCGACCGCGACGACGCCGAGGACCGCATGCTCTGGGACGCCTCCTGAGCGCCCTCGACCAGGTCGGCGGCTGGGACGTACCGACCGCGGCCGCCGCCGTCGTCTCACGGGACGGCGTCCGGGACCGCCACGGGCCGACGGCGCAGGCGTTCCCCCTGGCGTCGGTCTCGAAGGTGCTGGCGGCCATCGCCGTGCACGTCGCCGTGGAGGAGGGCAGCATCGGCCTCGACGACCCGGCCGGCCCCGAGGGCTCGACCGTGCGCCACCTGCTCGCCCACGCCAGCGGCCTGCCGCCCGACGGGGACCGCACGCCCCTCGGCCCGCCCGGCCGCAAGCGCATCTACAGCAACGTCGGCTTCGAGGTGCTGGGCGAGCACGTCGCCGCCTCGGCAGGCATGCCGTTCGACGAGTACGCCCACGCCGCGCTCGTGGGACCGCTCGGGCTGGCCGGCACGAGCACCGCCGGCTCGCCGGCGCACGGGTACGCGTCGACCGTCGACGACCTGGCCACCGTCCTCGTCGCCACCGTCACCGGCCGGGTCCTCGCCGCATCGACGCTCGAGGCGATGACCACGCCCGCCTTCCCCGAGCTCGCCGGCGTGCTCCCGGGCTTCGGCTCGCAGGACCCGAACCCGTGGGGGCTCGGCGTCGAGGTGCGGGGCGCGAAGTCGCCGCACTGGACGGCGCCCGACGGCAGCGAGCGCACGTGGGGCCACTTCGGGCGGTCGGGCACCTTCGTGTGGTGGGACCCCGACGCCGACGTCGGCCTCGTCGTGCTCACCGACCGGGACTTCGGTCCGTGGGCGGCCGAGGCGTGGCCGGCGCTGTCGGCGGCCGTCCTCGCCGAGCACCGCTGAGACCGGGCGTTCCCACCGGGCAGATCGACCGCCGACGGTCGATCCGCCCGGGAGGAACGGTCTCGTTCAGGTCGGCTCGGGAAGCGCGGCGGCGGTGAGCCGGCGCAGGAGCGGCACCATGGCGTAGGCGTCCATCGGCGTCGCGATCTCGTGGCCCTGCGCCACGTCGCAGCCCAGCGCCCGCACCCGCTCGAGCTCGTCGGCGTCCTCGACGCCCTCGGCGATGGTGAGCATCCCGAGGGCGTGGGCCATCGCCACCGTGGCCGCCACGACCTGGGCCATCTCGGAGGTCTCGTCGGTCACCCGCTCGACGAAGGAGCGGTCGATCTTGAGGGCGTCCCACTGGGCCGTCGCCAGGCGGCTCAGCGACGACCACCCCGTGCCGAAGTCGTCGACGGCGACCCGCACGCCCTGGGCACGCAGCAGGCGCAGCTCGTCGGCCAGCTCCTCGTCGACGAGCGCCGACTCGGTGACCTCGAGCCACAGCGACCCGGCGGGGACCTGGTGGCGGGCGAGCGCGGCGAGGACCACGCTGGCCAGGCCGAGCCGCTGCGCCGGCGACACGTTCACGGCCACCGGCGGGCGGGTGCCGAGCACCTTGGTCCAGCGCTGCTGGGCCGCCAATGCGTCGTCGAGCACGAAGGCGAAGATCTCACCGACCATGCCGTTGACCTCGGCGTGCGGGATGAACCGCTCCGGCCCCAGCACGCCGTGCTCCGGGTGCTGCCAGCGCACGAGGCACTCGAGGCCGAACAGCGCCCCGGTCTGCAGGTCGACCTCGGCCTGGTAGACGCAGCGCAGCTGGCCCTCGTCGAGGGCTCGCCGCAGCTCGGTGTCGACCACGAGCCGGTCGATCGCCGCCTGGCGCATCGCCGGGTCGAACCGGGCGGCGCCCGCCCGCCCCCGCGACTTAGCCGTGTACATCGCCGCATCGGCGTCGCCCACGAGCTCGGCCGGGTCGGCGCCGGGGTCGTCGGTGGTGCGGATGCCGATCGAGACCGACGGGGTGATGCGCTGGCCGGGCACGAGGTCGACCGGCGCGCCGACCTGGTCGAGGATGCGCTGGGCCAGGAGGTCGGCGTGCTCGGCGATGCCGACGGCCGGGGAGACCAGCACGACGAACTCGTCACCGCCGAGGCGGGCCACGGTGTCACCCGGGCGGACGCAGCCCCGGAACCGGTCGGCGATGATCCGCAGCAGGTCGTCGCCCGCCGGGTGGCCGAGGCTGTCGTTCACGACCTTGAAGTGGTCGAGGTCGCAGAACAGCAGCGCCAGCTCCTCGCCGGGCTCCAGGTCCCGGAGGGCCCGGTCCAGCCGCTCGGTGAGCAGGCTCCGGTTCGGCAGCCCGGTGAGCGGGTCGCGCAGCGCGTGGTGGCGCAGGGCCTGCACCGGGCGGGTGAGGCGCACGGCGGACAGCACGATGCCGAGGACGGTCAGCAGCATGAGCGGCGGCACCGGCTCGAGGGCGAAGGCGGCGGTGGCGGCGGGGATCGACGCCGACGCCACGGCGAGCAGCAGGAACCGGTGCGGCGTCACGATGGTGGACGCCACCGGCGCCTCCGACAGCGCCCGCAGCGACGGGTGGAGCGTGGCGGCGCCGATGAGGACGTAGGCGAGCAGCCACCCGAGGTCGACGAGCCCGCCGGTGACGTAGCTGTCGTCGAGGACCTGGTGGGCGTACACGCCGTCGGCGGCCAGCCACAGGACCAGGCCGGCGGTCAGCATGCGGATGCTGGGCCAGCGCCCGCCGACGCCGAGCCACAGCTGGCTGGCGGCGACCAGCAGCACGACCGAGCCCACCGGGTACGCCACCGCCACCGCCGTCTCCAGCGACCACCCCGGCTCGAGGAGCGGTGCGACGACGGAGAGCCACACGACGCCCGCGGCGCCGGCGGTCACGATGCAGGCGTCGATGATCGACTCGCGGGTGGTGTGCCGGCGGCCGAGCAGGACCAGGCCGGCGCTCAGCAGGACGTAGCCGACGAGGTAGGCGCCGTCGGCGAAGGACGGGAACGGCGTCTCGCGGCCGACCACCTCGTGGTACGCCCACACGCCGTCGCCCACCGCCATCGCGCCGAGGCCGGCCGCCATGGCGAGCAGGCCGCTGCGGAGGGGCCGACCGACCCGGGACGAGGCGATGAGGACGCCGACCGCCGCCCACACGGCGACGGCCGTGTAGAGCGGCTCCCACGCGCCGCCGCCCGGGCTCGCCATGTAGGCGGTGGCGACCAGCGCGCCGATCAGGCCGTGCTGCACCCAGCGCTCACCCAGCAGGGCGGTCACCCGTCGCATCGTCCTCCACCAGCCCCGGCGGCCCCGCTGGCCGCCCCGCCGAGACCATCGGCAGGCGCCGTCCGACGCTGTAGGGCCCAGTGGCGCGATGCCCCGGCCGGGCGGTGGCGTCAACCACCCGGCCCGGGGGCGGTCAGAGCTGGGCGGGGGTGAGCGCCATCAGGTCGGCGTAGCCGGCGGTGACGGCGCCCGTGAGGCCGGCGGCCTGGGGCAGCAGCTGGGTGGCGTAGAAGCGGGCGGTCGTGCGCTTCGCCGACAGGAAGGCGTCGTCGAAGCCACCGCCGTCGCCGGCCGCCAGCTCGTCGGCGGTCAGCGCCGACTCGGCCAGCAGCCAGCCGCCGACGACGATGCCGAACTGGCGCAGGTACGGGGTGGCGCCGGCGAGGGCGTGGCGCACGTCCTCGAGCCCGTTGGCCATCAGCCAGTCGGTGCTCTCGGTGAGGGCGCCGAGGGCGTCGGACAGGCGGTCAGCGATGGTGGCGTGGTCGCCGCCGGCGGCCCGGCCCCGCTCGACGGTGTCGGCGATCTCGGCGAGGAGGTCCTTCACCACGCCGCCGGCGCGCATCGGCAGCTTGCGCCCGACCAGGTCCATGGCCTGGATGCCGTTGGTGCCCTCGTAGATCGGGGCGATGCGGGCGTCGCGGAAGTGCTGGGCGACGCCGGTCTCCTCGACGTAGCCCATGCCGCCGAACACCTGGATGGCGGTGGACGTGACGTCGACGCCGAGGTCGGTGCCCCAGCCCTTGCAGATCGGGATGAGCAGGTCGACGCGCTCCTGGGCGGCGGTGCGGACGTGCTCGTCGGCGTGGCCGTGGGCGACGTCGATGCCCTTGGCGGTGACGTAGATCAGCGCCCGCAGCGCCTCGAGCTGCGACTTCATGGTGAGCAGCATCCGGCGCACGTCGGGGTGCTCGACGATGAGGCTCTGCTCCCCCGCCGGCGCGCCCGGCGCCCGGCCCTGCTGGCGCTCGTTCGCGTACTGGCGGGCGTCCTGGTAGGCGCGGTCGCCCACGGCCAGGCCCTGCAGGCCGACCGAGAGCCGGGCGTTGTTCATCATCGTGAACATGTACGCCATGCCCCGGTTCTCCTCGCCCACGAGGTACCCGACGGCGCCGTCGTAGTCGAGCACGCACGTCGGGCTGGCCTTGATGCCCAGCTTGTGCTCGATCGACTGGCACACCACGGCGTTCTGCTCGCCGAGGCTGCCGTCGTCGCCCACCAGGTGCTTGGGCACGATGAACATGGAGATGCCCTTGGTGCCGGGAGGGGCGTCGGGCGTGCGGGCCAGCACGAGGTGGACGATGTTGTCGGCCATGTCGTGCTCGCCCCAGCTGATCCAGATCTTGGTACCGGTGATGCGGTAGGTGCCGTCGTCCTGGCGCTCGGCCCGGGTGCGCACGGCGCCGACGTCGGAGCCGGCCTGGGGCTCGGACAGGTTCATGGTGCCGGTCCACTCGCCGGTGACCATCTTCGGCAGCCAGGTCTCCTTCTGGGTCTCGTCGCCGTGCTCGAGCAGGGCGTCGATGGCGCCCCGGGTGAGCAGCGGCGCCATGGAGAAGGCCTCGTTGGAGGCGGTGAGCATCTCCTGCATGGCGATGCCGACCAGCCACGGGAAGCCGCCGCCGCCGTAGGCCTCGGGGAACGGCACGCCGCCCCAGCCGGCGGCGACGTAGCGCTGGTAGGCGTCGATGAAGCCGGTGGGCGTCGTGACCCGGTTGTCCTCGGCGTGCCACACGCTGGTCTCGACGTCGCCCACCCGGTTGAGCGGCGCGACCTCGTTCTCCATGAACCGGGCGCACTCCTCGAGGACGCCGACGACCATCTCCGGCTCGGCGTGCTCGAAGCCCTCGAGCGAGGACAGCTCGCCCAGCTTCGCCACGTGGAGGAGCACGAAGCGGATGTCGTCGAGGGGTGCGGAGTAGTCAGCCATGGGTTCCGAGCCTACTGACGGGTCACTTCCGCTCGACCTCGTGGCAGGCTCGGCCGGGTGCCCCTCGCCACCGATCCGCTCACCGGCACCGAGGTCGACGGCGCCCGCTTCGACGAGCTGCCGCCCCGCCGGCTCTACGACCTCCTTCGGCTGCGCTCGGACGTCTTCGTGGTCGAGCAGGCCTGCGTCTTCCTCGACCTCGACGGGCGCGACCACGAGCCGGACGCCGAGCACCTCTGGATCGACGACGCCGACGGCGTGGCCGCGACCCTGCGGCTGCTCCGCGAGGAGGGCGACCGCTGGTCGATCGGCCGCATCGTCTCCCGCGCCGACGCCCGGTCGCGCGGCGTGGCGGCCACCCTCGTGCGGGCGGGCCTGCAGCGGCTGCGCGCCCTGGGCTGTCGCACCGTCGACATCGGCGCCCAGGCCCAGCTGGCCGGGTGGTACCGCACGCTCGGGTTCGAGGCCCACGGCCCCCGCTACCTCGAGGACGGGATCCTCCACCTGCCGATGCGACTCGAGCTGACCGGCGCATGAGCCTGGTCCCGCTCGACACCGGCGTCTACGCCTGGCTCGCCGACCGACCGGGCGACGGGCACCCGAACGCCGGGCTCGTCATCGACGCCGACGCCGCCACCGCCGTCGACGCCCTGTGCACGACGTCGCAGGCCGCCGCCTTCGCCGGCGCCGTGGACGATCTCGGCGTGCGGATCCGCCGGACGGTGCTCACCGCCTCCACCATCGAGTGCGTCGGCGGCAGCAGCGCGTTCACCATGTCCGGCTTCTACGGCCGGCGCCAGACGAGCGTGCACCTCGACCAGCCGCCGACCCCCGACATCTACCGGCGCCTCTTCCCCGACGTGGCCGGCGAGTTCGACGACGAGCTGACCACCAAGCCGGTGAGCCACGTGGTCCAGGAGCCGGTGCAGCTGACCGCCGCCGTCCGCGTCGAGCCGGTGTCCGGCGTCCAGGACGAGAACCTCGTGGCGGTCGTGGCCGCCGCCGGCATCTGCTTCGCCGGGGCCATGGCCAGCTTCGGGGTCACGCCCCGCTGCTACCAGGGCGACCCCGGACGGTGGGCCGACGAGCTCGACCGCATCCTCGACATGGCGCCGGTGATCGTGCCCGGCCACGGCTCGATCGGGGGCGAGGAGGAGCTGCGCGACCTGCAGGGCTACCTCCGGGCCTGCGTCGCCGCCGACGGCGACCCCGCCGCCATCCCGCCGGGCCCGTGGGACGCGTGGTCCCAGCGCGAGCACGACGAGGTGAACGTCGAGCGGGCCGCCATGCTCGCCCGCGGCGACACGTCGATCCCCCCGTCGATGCTGCGCGCCGCCGGCCTCGCCTGATCGTTCCCACCGGGCGGATCGACCACCCACGGTCGATCCGCACGGAACGAACGGGTCAGACGGTCGGCATCACGGCGAAGCGCTCGGCGAGGCGGCCGGCGCCGAGGCCGCCGGCGACGGCGTTGGCCTCGTTCCAGTCGCGCAGCCGCTGCTCCATGCCGCCGGGATCGGTCATCTGGCTCTCGTGGCGGAGCAGGGCCTTGATCTTGCGGTCGAAGGTGTCGGTGATGTCGACGAAGGACTCCTGGGCCCCCGGCGCCGTGCCCATGATCCACAGCTCCTCGACCGTCCACGCCTCGAGGCCCTCGGCCACGAGCTCGGTGAACGTGAACGGGTTGCGGGAATCGGGGTACACCGCGCAGCACGCCGCCTCGCCGGCCGCGAGGTGGTCAGGGTGGCTGCGGAACACGCTGTCGAAGGTGCGCACCGGCGACTGGGTGACCACCCGTCGGGGCCGGACCTGGCGGATCACCCGGGAGATGTCCCGGCGCACGTCCATCGTGATCTCGAGCCGGCCGTCGGGGTACCCGAGGAAGTGCAGCTCCTCGACGCCGACCTGCGCCGCCGCCTCGGTCTGCTCCCGCCGGCGGATGCCGGCGATGTCGCCACGGGGGACGTCCGGGTCGAACCCGCCGGCGTCGCCGTCGGTGACGATGCAGTAGGCCACGTGGGCGCCGGCGTCGGTCCAGCGGGCCACCGAGCCGGCCGCGCCGAAGTCGACGTCGTCGGGGTGGGCGGTGACGACCAGGATCCGTTCGACCTCGGCATCGGCGAGCACGGCGGCACGCTACCGGCGAGGTCCGAGCCCCGGCAGGCGGCCCTAGCCTGGGGGCATGCCGCTCTTCGGTCGTGACAAGCAGTCGATGGTCTCCCCCGACGAGGCCCTGCCGGGCCGCGACGAGGTCATGGCCGTCCCCGAGCGCCACGTCGTGCTGGGCACGCCGATGCAGGGCCCGTGGCCGGACGGGCACGAGGTCCTGTACGTGGGCATGGGCTGCTTCTGGGGTGCCGAGCGCATCTTCTGGCAGATCGACGGGGTGCACAGCACCGCCGCCGGCTACATGGGCGGCTGGACGAGGAACCCCACCTACGAGGAGACGTGCACGGCCCTCACCGGCCACACCGAGGCCGTCCAGGTCGTGTACGACCCGGACGTCGTCGACATCGACACCCTGCTGAAGGCGTTCTGGGAGAACCACGACCCCACCACGCCGAACCGCCAGGGCAACGACGTCGGCACCCAGTACCGCTCGGCGATCTACACGACGACGCCCGAGCAGCTCGCGGCCGTCGAGGCGTCCCGGGAGAAGTACCAGGCCGCCCTCGACGAGAAGGGCTTCGGCGAGATCTCCACCGAGATCCGCCCCGCCGACGAGGCGGGCGACGGCGTCTTCTACTACGCCGAGGACTACCACCAGCAGTACCTGCACAAGAACCCCCGCGGCTACTGCAACCACGGCTTCTGCCAGGTGGCGTACGCCTAGACCTCGCCCCCTGACCCCCCAAAATCGCTGATTGCCGTCCGGGCGGCGCGTTCGTACGGTCGCCTCGCGGCCGGTGCTCGGCCGCGTCGTCTCAGACGAAGGGGGAAGGGCCGATGAAGAAGTCGATCGTCGCCGTGGTCGTCGCGAGCGCCTCGATGCTCGCGGGGGGTGTGGCCTCCGCGGGAGAGGTGACCGGGAGCGGGAAGGGCGGGCCGACCGGTGACGGCACGACCGGGATGCTGGGCCGGGCCGCATCGGTCTGCGCCTTCTCCGGTCTCGAGGACGGCGTCGCGCTGATCGGGTTCGGGCCGAGCGGTCCGATCTTCATCGAGGTCGATGGCGGCCCGGGTGAGGTCCAGACCCCGCACCACGAGACCGCAGCCGGCATCATCCACGCCCCCGGGATCCCCGGGCAGGCCTGCCGCGGAGGCGGGGGCGGGTGAGGCTGCGCCTCCCGGGTCAGCCGACGTTCGCGATGCCGCCGTCGACGACGATGGTCTCGCCGCACAGGTAGCTGCCGCCCCGACCGGCGAGGAAGAGGGCGGCGCCGGCCATGTCGTCGGGCCGGCCGATGCGGCGCATCGGCACCCCGCTGGCCACCATCTGCTTGCCCTCGTCGCTGCCGAGGGCGAAGGCCATCATCTTCGACTCGAACGGGCCGGGGGCGATGGCGTTCACGTTCACGTGCTCGCGCACCAGGTTCTTGGCCAGGTGGCGGG
>JBKHXT010000114.1:0-9687 GCA_046565885.1 Acidimicrobiia bacterium | reverse complement strand
GCGAGGGCGGCGCCGCGGTTGTAGCGCTCGACCGCCGCCCGCTCGAGGTCGAGGTCGAGGCGGTGCTGCTCGGGCACGGTCTCGCCGACGAGGACGCTGTTGAGGCGCTGCAGGTTCGGGACGCCGTCGAGGTAGAGGATGCGCTCGATGACCTTCTCGGCGTCCTTCATCTCG
Organism: Acidimicrobiia bacterium; assembly: GCA_046565885.1. GTDB lineage: Bacteria > Actinomycetota > Acidimicrobiia > Acidimicrobiales > Salinilacustritrichaceae > Salinilacustrithrix. The sequence goes on along the minus strand of JBKHXT010000114.1, from coordinate 9,513 downwards.
TCGATCGACTCTTCGTAGTTCTTCTTCGCCAGCCGCTCGAAGCCCCAGTTCTCGCACATCTTGGCGTGGATGAAGTACTGGTTGATGGCGGTCAGCTCGGCGGTGAGCGCCTCGTTCAGGAACTCGATGATCTCCGGGTCGCCCTGCACGGGGCCTCCTCGTGGTCGACGGCGTCGGGTCGATCAGTGTCGCGCGACGGCGGCGTCGCGGGAGCGGACCAGCTCGTCGCCCACGATGGCCTCGACCGAGGGCCGGCAGCCCCCGCAGCGCGTGGTTGCGCCGCAGCGCACGCCGACCAGCTCGACGGTCTCGGCCCCGAGGCGCACCTCGGTGCGGATGTCGTCGGCACGCACGGCGTGGCAGTGGCAGACGATCACGAGGTGCTCCCTACCCGCCGGGTCACGGTGGGGACACCGGCCTCGACGAGCGCCATCGCCGTGTCGGCGTCGACGGCCACGGTGGCGGGCCGCCGGCGGCGGGTGCCGGCCACGACGGCGCCGACCGGCCCGTCGGCGCCCAGCTCGACGCGCTGCCACAGGACGCGGTCGAGCGAGGCCAGCAGGCGCCGGCTGGCGCCGGGGCGGGTGGCGTGCTGCTCGACCACGGTCACGGGGGCCATCGTGCCACCGACGCGCTGGTGCTGTAAAGCCCTCCTAACGATGACCCATCACCATCCCTCCGGATCGGGCTGCGGCACGCTGCATGGCCGGGTGCGTCGGCGATGATGGCGCCCATGCCGTTCGCGCACGCCGTCACCGATCACGCCGCACTCCGCGAGCTGTACCGACAACCCCGCCAGCTCGTCCTCGACAAGGTGATCGACCACGTCGACGACGGCGCCCGCGACCTCATCGCCGCCTCGCCGTTCGTGGTCGTGGCCACCACCGGCCCACGGGGCACCGACGCCTCCCCCCGGGGCGGCCCGCCCGGCTTCGTCGCCGTGCTGGACGAGCACCGCATCGCCCTCGGCGACCTGGCCGGGAACAACCGGCTCGACACGTTCGGGAACGTGCTGCACGAGCCGGCCGTCGGGCTCATCTTCCTGGTGCGGGGCCTCGGCGAGACCCTGCGGGTCAACGGCCGGGCCACGCTCACCACGGACCCCGACGTCCTCGACCGGACCAGCATCGACGGTCGGCGGCCGAAGGTGGCCATGGGCATCGACGTCGAGGCGTGCTTCATCCACTGCGCCAAGGCGTTCCGCCGCTCCGGGCTCTGGGACCCGGCGACGTGGCCGAGCCCCGACGCCCGGCCGTCGGCGGCCTGCGTGCTGAGGGAGCACCTCGCGCTCGAGGCGACCGCCGAGCAGATCGAGGCCGACCTCGAGGTCGCCTACCGCACGACCCTCTGGGATGCCGGGGGCGTGTGAGCCTGCCTGGCGATCCAGCGCGAGGTTGACCTGGGATCATCCGTTAGGGAAACCTAACGGACGTGCCCCCCACCACCCGACGCCTCCCCCTCCTCCCGCTGCTGCTGGTCGCCCTTCTCGCCTCGCTGCTCGCCGCGTGCGGCGATGACGACGCCGAGGTCATGCAGGACGCGGCCAGCGCCGAACCGGCGTCGACGTCCGAGTCGGCCTTCCCCGTCACCATCGAGCACGCCCTCGGCACCGCCGAGATCGAGGCGGCGCCGGAGCGGGTCGTCACCTGGGGCTGGGGCAGCACCGACGCCGCCATCGCCCTCGGCGTCGTCCCGGTCGCCATGCCCCACCAGGCCTACGGCGGCGACGAGCAGGGCGTGCTGCCCTGGATCCGGGAGCGGTTGGAGGCCGACGGCGCCGAGCTGCCCACGATCCTGCCCGACTCGCAGGAGGCGCCGATCGAGGCGATCGCCGCCGCCCGGCCCGACCTGATCCTCGCCCCGTACTCCGGGCTCACCCAGGAGGAGTACGACCTGCTCCGCGAGATCGCCCCCACCGTCGCGTACCCGGAGGCGGCGTGGGCGACGCCGTGGCGCGACACCATCGAGCTGGTGGGCGAGGCGCTCGGCCGACCCGACGACGCCGCGCAGCTGCTGGCCGACATCGACGCCGCGGTGGCCGAGCAGGCCGCCGCCCACCCGGAGCTCGACGGCAAGACGGTGGCCATGGTGTGGCCGGCGCCGGACACGTTCTACGTCTACAAGCCGGCCGACGCCCGGGTGGCGTTCACGCTCGACCTCGGCCTGGTGAGCGCCCCCAGCGTGGAGGCGCTGGAGGGCGACGCCACCACGGCCGACACCTTCTACTACGAGGTGAGCCACGAGCAGATCGGTGCGCTGGAGAGCGACATCCTCGTCAGCTACGCCGACACCCAGGAGCAGGCGGACGCCTTCCTCGCCGCCCCGGCCGCCCAGCAGATGGCCCAGGTCCGTGACGGCCGCGTCGCCCAGGTCGTCGGCACCGAGTTCATCGCCGCCGTCTCGCCGCCCACCGCCCTCTCGCTGACGTGGGGTCTGGAGGAGTACGTCGAGATCCTCTCGGCGGTCGCCGAGGCGGCCTGACCGTGACGCTCGTCGAGCACGCCCAGGCCCAGGCCGGTGAGCCCGTCGGGGCCCGCCGGCTGGCCGGCAGCCGGCCCGCCGAGCACCGCCGCCGGAGCCTGCTCGCCAGCGGGTGGGCGCGCGGCGGCGGGCTCGTCGTGGCGGCGGGGGCGCTCGTGCTGGTCGCGCTGACGTCCATCGCCTACGGCTCCAAGTCGATCCCGCTCGGCACCGTGCTCGACGCCCTGGTCGAGCACGACCCGACGGACAACGACCACCTCATCGTCCAGAGCCTGCGCGTGCCCCGGACCCTCATCGGCCTGGCCGTGGGCGCCGCCCTCGGCCTCGCCGGCGCCGTGATGCAGGGCGTCACCCGCAACCCCCTCGCCGACCCCGGCATCTTCGGCGTGGAGGCCGGCGCCGCCCTCGCGGTCGTGGTCGGCATCTACGTCTTCGGCATCGGCTCGCTCACCGGGTACGTGTGGTTCGCGTTCGCCGGCGCCGGGGCCGCCAGCGTCGTCGTCTACGGGCTCGGCTCGGTCGGCCGGGGCGGCGCCACGCCCGTGAAGCTGGCCCTCGCCGGTGCGGCCATGGCCGCGCTCCTGTCGTCGGTGACCTCGGCGATCCTCATCGTCGACGTCTCCACGCTCGACCAGTTCCGGTTCTGGGCCGTGGGGTCGCTGGCGGGCCGGGACGCGGCCATCGCCTCCCAGGTCCTGCCGTTCCTGCTCGTGGGCGTCGCCCTCGCCTTCCTCTCCGCTCGCGGGTTGAACACCCTGGCGCTGGGCGACGACGTCGCCACCTCCCTCGGCGAGCGCGTGCAGCGCACCCGGCTCCTGGCGGCGCTGGCCGTGGTCGTCTGCTCGGGCGCCGCCGTCGCGGCCGCCGGACCCATCGGCTTCATCGGGCTCACGATCCCGCACGTCGCCCGGGCCATCTGCGGCCCGGACCACCGGTGGATCCTGCCGTGGTCGCTGCTGCTGGCGCCCTCGCTGCTCCTCGCCGCCGACGTGGTCGGACGCATCGTGGCCCGACCCGGGGAGCTGCAGGTCGGCATCGTCACCGCCTTCATCGGCGCGCCCTTCTTCGTGGCGCTCGTCCGGCGCAAGAAGCTGGCGGAGCTGTGATGGCGGGCACCGTCGTCGTCCGGTCGCGCCGGCTCGGGCTCTCGACCCGGGTCCACACCCGGTCGGTCGCCGTCTCCGTGGTGGTGGCGGCGGTCGCCGCAGGCGTGTTCGCCTGGTCGATCACCGTCGGCGACTTCCCGATCCCGCTCGTCGACGTGCTGTCGTACCTCGTCGGCCGGGGAGCCGAGGACGCCGACTTCATCATCGGCACCCTGCGCCTGCCCCGCGGGCTCACCGCCCTGCTCGTCGGCGCGTCGTTCGGACTGTCGGGCGCCATCTTCCAGCGCGTCGCCCACAACCCGCTGGCCAGCCCGGACATCATCGGGATCAACGCCGGGGCGGCGGCCGCCGCCGTGTTCACGATCGTGGTCCTGCAGGGCACGTCGCTGCAGGTGACCTTCGCCGCCCTCGCCGGCGCCACGGCCACGGCCATCGCCATCTACGCCCTCGCCTACCGCCAGGGCGTCACCGGCTACCGGCTCGTGCTCGTCGGCATCGGCATCACGGCGATGCTCGGCTCGGTCACGTCGTACCTGCTGACCCGGGCGGAGATCTTCGATGCCCAGCGGGCCACGGTCTGGCTCACGGGCAGCCTGAACGCCCGCAGCTGGGACCACGTCCGCCCGGTCACCGTCGCCCTGCTCGTCCTCGTCCCCTGCGCCCTCGGCCTCGCCCGGCACCTGCGCCTGCTCGAGCTGGGCGACGACACGGCGCGCGGCCTGGGCGCCCGCGTCGAGCTCGCCCGGGGCGGCCTGCTCCTCACCGGCGTCGCCCTCGCCGCGGTGAGCACCGCCTCCGCCGGCCCGATCGCCTTCGTCGCGCTCGTGGCGCCCCAGATCGCCCGCCGCCTCACCGGCGGGCGCACGCTGGCGCTCGTGCCGGCGGCGCTGTGCGGCGCCCTGCTCCTGGTGGCGGCCGACCTCGTCGCCCGGCGCCTGTTCGCGCCGACCGAGCTGCCCGTCGGCGTGTTCACCGCCATCCTCGGCGCCCCCTACCTGCTCTTCCTGCTCGCACGTGCCAACAAGATCGGCTCCGGAGGCTGACCATGACCCCCCGCACCCCTCTCGCCCGGTTCCTCGCCGCGCTCGTCCCGCTCGCGCTCGTCGCCGGGGCCTGCGGCGGCGACGACACCACCACCGACGCCACCGCCACGACCGCCGAGGCGCCGGCCGGTGAGGAGGCGGCGGTCTCCGGGGTCGAGCTGCCCGAGGGCTGGGCCGAGCTCCTCGACGAGCTCCGCTGCGACGACACCTCGGTCGGCGAGTTCCCCCGGACCGTGGCCCACGACGGCGGCGAGACGACGATCGAGGCGGCACCCGAGCGGATCGTCTCCATCGAGGGGACCACGTCGCTCGACCTGCTGCTGCTGATGGGCATCACGCCCGCCGCCGCCGGTGGCGACGAGGAGGGCCCGGCCGTCCACCCGTGGCAGGCGCACCTCGCCGGCGGCACGCCGACCGACCCGGGGTTCGACCTGATCCAGAAGCGACCCGAGGTCAACGTCGAGGCCATCGCCGCCGCCCGCCCCGACCTGATCATCTCCCAGTCGGGGTGGTTGGAGGGCATCGAGCCGCGCCTTCGCGAGCTCGGCGTCCCGATCGTCGTGTTCGACTGGGACGACAGCGGCAACCCGCCCGACTGGCGAGACAACGCCCGCATCGTGGCCGAGGCCACCGGGCGCGACGCCTGCGACGAGGAGATCGTCGCCACCGTCGAGTCGGGCATCGCCGAGGCCCGTGCGGCGCTCGAGGCCGCCGGCGCCACCGAGCAGACCTATGGCGCGTTCATGGCCCTCGACGGCTACACCGCCTACTACGGCGCCAAGGACCCGATCGGCCAGACCCTGCAGGACGAGCTCGGCCTGACCCTCGAGCCCGCCGACGGCGCCCAGACCGAGTTCAGCCTCGAGCTGGCGGGTGAGGTCCTCACGGCCGACGTCCTCTTCGCCACGGACTTCGACGGCGACGGCAGCACGCAGGCGTTCCTCGAGGCGCCGACCGTGGCCCCCGTCGCCGACCGGGTCCAGGTCCTCGGGCCCGACCTGGCGGCCGTGGCGTACTACCCGTCGCCGCTCGGCGTGCGATTGTTCGTCCACGAGCTCCAGGAGCGGCTGTCGTGACCGGGCGCAGCCTGGCGGCGCAGCGGCTGTCGCTCGCCTACGACGACCGGCGCATCTGCGACGACCTGACCGTCGAGATCCCGCGCGGGGAGGTCACCGTCGTCGTCGGGGCGAACGCCTGCGGCAAGTCGACGTTGCTGCGGGGGCTGGCCCGGCTGCTGAAGCCCGAGTCCGGCACGGTGCTGCTCGACGGCCAGGACATCCACCGGCTGCCCACCAAGGAGGTGGCGACCCGGCTCGGCATCCTCCCGCAGCAGCCGATCGCACCCGAGGGCATCACGGTCTCCGATCTCGTCGCCCGCGGGCGCTCGCCGCACCAGCGGTTCTTCCGCCAGTGGTCGCGGGCCGACGAGCTCGCGGTCGAGCAGGCCCTCCGAGCGACTCGCACCGACGACCTCGCCGACCGCTGCGTCGACGAGCTGTCCGGCGGCCAGCGACAGCGGGTGTGGATCGCCCTCGCACTGGCCCAGGGCACGCCGCTCATGCTCCTCGACGAGCCGACGACCTTCCTCGACCTCGCCCACCAGGTCGAGGTCCTCGACCTGCTCGCCGAGCTGAACGAGACCGAGGAGCGCACGATCGTGGTGGTCCTCCACGACCTCAACCTGGCGTGCCGCTACGCTCAGCACCTGATCGCGATGAAGGACGGCGCCATCGTCGCCGAGGGCCCGCCCGAGCAGGTGATCACCGCCGAGCTGGTTCGGCAGGTCTTCGGCCTCGAGGCGCAGGTGATCGACGATCCGCTCACCGGCACGCCGCTGGTGCTGCCCGTGCCGGCCCGCCGGCGACCGATCGTGGCGGCGCCGGTCGCCGAACCGTCCCTGAGCGGCGCGACGTGACGACGGCCGAGCGCACGGCGGCGGGCGACGCCCCGGACGTCGCGACCTGGCTCGGGTCGCAGCTCGCGCGGCGCTTCGACGACTGGGTCGCGGCCGAGGTCCGCACCGAGGTGGTCACGCTCGCCGGGGCGCTCGCCGACGACGCGGCCGTGCTCCGGGAGCACCACGACCGGCTGGTGGACGGCGGCGTCCCCGCGCCCGCCGCCGCCACCTACCTGGTCGAGTGGTGGGCGGGCATCGTGGCCGGTGCTGTCGGGGAGGCGCTGGCGACCACCGGCGCCGGTCTCGTGGTCGACGGCATCGAGGCGCCCACCGACATCCGCTTCCACGTGCACCCCGACGGCTGGCCGTGCCGGGTGGAGCTGCCCGGCCGCGCCGTCGTCACCGCCGGGCACCCCTGGGCAGGGACGCGCGGCACGTCCGTGCTGGACGATCGGCGCGCCGTCGTCGAGCGCGCCGTCGCCGGCCTGGTCGCCGTCGCCGCACCGATCGTCGACGCCTGCCACGGCCTCGCCCGCGTCGGGCGGACCGGCCTCTGGAACGAGGTCGGCGACGCCCTCGGGACGGCGGTGGCCCACCAGCAGCGCTTCACCGTGACCCCCGAGATGGTCGAGGTGCTCGAAGCCGCCGTGCGGGCGCCGGGCGCTCCGTGGCGCACCCGGCCCGACCTCGTCCTCGTCGAGGCGCCGGCCGGGACCGCGCACGTGGTGCGCAAGGGCGGCTGCTGCCTCGCCTACACCGAGCAGCGACCTGCCCGCGACGCCGACGACCCCTCGCTCGACGACTCGCTGCGGGCGTACCTGCGCTGCTTCCCCGACGATCCCGACGGGCCCCGCTACTGCACCACCTGCTCGTTCCGCACCCTGCCGGACACGACCGCGCGCCAGCTGTTCTGGCACGAGCGCCGGGCCGCTGCCGACTGAGCGATCGGGACGCGACGAGGCCCCGGGCACCTCGCCCGGGGCCTCGCGCCGTTCGTCAGCGGTTCAGCAGATCAGCTGGCGGCGTCGCCGCAGACCGTCTCGGTGATGAGGCGGGCGACGACGTAGGGGTCCATGTTGGCGTTGGGGCGCCGGTCCTCGATGTAGCCCTTCTTGTCGACCTCGACCTGCCACGGGATGCGCACGGAGGCACCGCGGTTGGAGACGCCGTAGGAGTACTCGGTCCACGGGGCGGTCTCGTGCAGGCCGGTGAGGCGACGCTCGACGCCCGGGCCGTAGTTCTTGATGTGCTCGTCGTGGTTCTTGCCGAGCGCCTCGGCGGCGGCGATGCAGGCGTCGTAGCTCTCGCGCATGGCCTTGGTCGAGAAGTTCGTGTGGCAGCCGGCGCCGTTCCAGTCGCCGGGCATCGGCTTCGGGTCGATGGTGGCGGCCACGTTGAAGTCCTCGGCGATGCGGTAGAGCAGCCAGCGGGCGATCCACATGTGGTCGCCGACCTCGACGACGCCGGCGGGGCCGATCTGGAACTCCCACTGGCCCATCATCACCTCGGCGTTGATGCCGGAGAGCTTCAGGCCGGCCTCGAGGCAGGCGTCCATGTGGGCCTCGACGATCTCGCGGCCGTAGACCTCGTCGGCGCCGACGCCGCAGTAGTACGGGCCCTGGGGGCCGGGGAAACCGCCCCGAGGCCAGCCGAGGGGGTGGCCGTCCTCGAGGAACGTGTACTCCTGCTCCATGCCGAACCACATGTCCTGGTCGGCGTACTTCTCGGCGGCCGCCGCCGTCGCCGCCCGGGTGTTGGAGGCGTGCGGCTTCATGTCGATGTCGAGCACCTCGTTCAGCACGAGGATGTTGTCGCCGCCGCGGATCGGGTCGGGGCAGACGAACACCGGCTTGAGCACGCAGTCGGACGAGTGGCCCTCGGCCTGGTTGGTGGACGAGCCGTCGAAGCCCCACACGGGCGGCTCCTGGCCGTCGTCGAGGATCTTGGTCTTCGAGCGGAGCAGCGGCGTCGGCTTGGTGCCGTCGATCCAGATGTATTCAGCCTTGATGCTCACGGGTGTGGGTGCCTTCCGGGAAGAGTCGGGTCTTGCGGGGTACCGGCACAGCCAAGCGGGGCAGCGTGTTCCAGGCTTTTCTCGAATGTGAACGCATTGTGAACGGGGCGTCGAAGGCCCGTCGCGCCCGTATCGCCGTGCGGGGCACGTGCGTAGCATCCCGGCCATGGAACGGCAACGGGAGTACGTGCTGCGCACCGTCGAGGAGCGGGGCGTGCGCCTCGTGCGCCTCTGGTTCACCGACGTGCTCGGGCAGCTGAAGTCGTTCGCGATCTCGCCCGCCGAGCTGGAGAGCGCCTTCTCCGAGGGCATGCACTTCGACGGCTCGGCCATCGACGGCTTCAGCCGCGTGCAGGAGTCCGACGTGCTCGCCCTGCCGGATCCGACGACGTTCGAGATCCTCCCGTGGGGCCACGACGGCGAGGACAAGAGCTCGTCGGCGGCCATGTTCTGCGATGTCGTCGACCTCGACGGCACGCCCTTCGCCGGCGATCCCCGCCAGGTGCTCAAGCGCAACCTCGCCGCCGCCCGGGAGCGGGGCTACAACTTCTACGTCGCCCCCGAGCTCGAGTTCTTCTACTTCGAGGCGGCCAGCATCCGCGGCGGCACGGCGCCGGTCCCGCTCGACGAGGGCTCGTACTTCGACCTCACCACGGCCGACGTCGCCAACGACCTGCGCAAGAAGACGATCCACATGCTCGAGGCGCTGGGCATCCCCGTCGAGTACTCGTTCCACGAGGACAGCCCGAGCCAGCACGAGATCGACCTGCGCTACACCGACGCGCTGGCGATGGCCGACAACGTCATGGCCGCCCGCCTCGTCGTCCGCGAGATCGCCATGCAGGCGGGCGTGCACGCCACGTTCATGCCCAAGCCGCTCGAGGGCGTGCAGGGCTCGGGCATGCACACGCACATCTCGCTGTTCGAGGGCGACACCAACGCCTTCCACGACCCCGACGACCCGTACCAGCT
>JBKHXT010000113.1:0-5165 GCA_046565885.1 Acidimicrobiia bacterium | reverse complement strand
CCCGGGTAGAGGGATTTGCAGTCCCTTGCCTAAGCCACTCGGCCACGCTGCCAGGCCGGGGCACCCTAGCGGACGCCCCTCTGGCGCCTGCATCGGCGATCGGGAGCGCCGGTAGCGTTCCGCCATGGCTCGCCCGACGGCGCCTCCCGGCCCGCCGCCCCCGCACTACCGGCCGCCGGGGACGCCGCCGCCGGCCCCGGTGCTGCCGTCGACGCTGCGACCCCAGGCGCCCGCGCCGGCGCCGTCCGGTGTGGGGCCCGGCGCCGTCACCGCCGTCGCCGTCGTCACCCTGCTGGTCGGCCTGGTGGCCGGCTTCTTCCTCGGGCGGGCGTACGACGACGAGCCGTCGTCGGCCACGGCGCCGCTGACCACGGCCCCCGCCCCGCGCCCGTCGACCCCGCCGCGCACCGGCGACACGATCCCCCAGGACCCGCCGTCGGCGCCGCCGTCCACCGACCTCGCCCCCGCGGCGATCGGCACGTTCGAGTCGCCGGTGCCGGTCGGCCAGGCCTACGTGCTCGGCCTCTACGAGATCGAGGTCCGCGCCGTCGACCGCGACGCGACCGACGTCCTGCAGGCCCACGATGCCGGGAACCCCGCCGCTCCGGAGGGTCGCCGGCACGTCCTCGTCCAGGTGGCCGTGCGCTTCACCGATCCCGCCGGCCTCGGCAACCCGGCGGCGATCCCGTTCTTCCTCTCCGACGGCACCGCCGAGTGGTCGGCGTTCGACGACCGCTGCGGGGTGGTGCCCGACGCGCTGATGGAGGCGGGCCTGCTCGAGCAGGGCGACGAGGCGGTCGGCAACCTGTGCTTCACCGTGCCGGCCGACGTGGTCGACGACGTGGCGCTCGGCACGGAGAGCTTCTCCGGCCCGCTGTACTTCGCCCTGCCCTGACCCGCGACCTCAGGTGAGGTCGTCGAGCGCGGCGAGGACCTCCTCCTGCCGGGCGGTCGTCGCCCGCACCATCTCGGGGTGGGTGAAGATCCAGAAGCGGTCGGCGGCGACGGCCTCGAAGACCCGGTCGGCGACGTCGGCGGGGTCGAGGCCGCCCTCGATCACCTGGCGGACGGCGTCGCGCATCTCGTCGCCGACATCGGGGCGGGCGACGGCCAGGGCCGCCGGGCGGCTGCGCTCCGACTCGTGGATGCGGGTCGAGACCCACCCGGGGCACAGGACGGACACACCCACCGACGTGCCGGCGAGCTCGGCCCGCATCGACTCCGACAGGGCGACGACGCCGAACTTCGACACCGAGTACGCGGCCATGCCGGCGGGGGCGAAGAAGCCGGCCATCGACGCCGTGTTCACGACGTGGGCGGGCGAGCCGGCGTCGAGCATCCGGGGCAGGAAGCTGCTGACCCCGTGGATGACGCCCCACAGGTTCACGCCGAGGACCCACTCCCAGTCCTTGCGGTCGAGCTCGGCGACGGGTCCGCCGCCGCCGACGCCGGCGTTGTTGCAGAGGAGCTCGACGGTGCCGAAGCGGTCGTGGGCGCGGTCGGCCAGGGCGGCGACGGCGTCGGCGTCGGACACGTCGCAGCGCACCACCTCGACGCCGCCGTCCGGGGCGCCGGCCATGGTCTCGGCGGCCGCCTCGAGCCCGGGCTCGTCGACGTCGGCGAGCACGACGTTCATGCCGGCGGACGCCGCTCGCCGGGCGAGCGCGAGCCCGATCCCGCTGGCCGCACCGGTGATGACGGCGGTGCCGCCTGGTCGCATCTGCATTGCTCTCCCCTCGGTTCCGGAGTGCCAAGATTGGCCGATGCAGATCGCGGTGGTCTACGCCAGCAGGACCGGGAACACCCGTCGGGCCGCCGAGCTCATCGGCACCGCGTTCGAGGAGCGGGGCCACGACGTCTCGATCCAGCCCGTCGACGGGCTCGACTACAAGTCGCTCGCCGACGCCGACCTCGTCGTGCTCGGCACGTGGGTGTCGGGGCACTTCGTCATCGGCCAGAAGCCGGGCGACGCCCGCCGGCTGGCCCGGGTGCCCAAGCTCACCGGCAAGCCGGTGGCGCTGTTCCTCACCTACGCCATCAACCCGGGCTCGGCCCTCGGCAAGCTCGAGAAGGCGGTCACCCGCCAGGGCGCCCAGGTGCTCGGCGGCTACGCCTGGAAGCGCAGCGCGCTGCCGGCCGGCGTCGAGGACTTCGTCGACGGCATCCTCGGTGCCGTCCCGACCAACGCCTGAGCCCGTGGGCGGCGAGGTCCCCGGCTGGTTCCGGCGCGCCCTCGAGCACCGGCCGGAGGTGCGCCACGTCACCGTCCGGGGCGCCGACATCTCCTACCTGACCTGGGGCCGCGTCGGGTCGCCCGGGCTGGTGTTCGTGCACGGCGGCGCCGCCCACGCCCACTGGTGGAGCTTCCTCGTCCCCCTGCTGGCCGACAGCTACCGCATCGCCGCCATCGACCTGTCCGGCCACGGCGACAGCGGCCGTCGCCCTGAGGGCGGCTACCGGCTCGACAACTGGGCGGCCGAGATCATGGCCGTCGCCGACGACCTCGGCGCCAGCGGGCCGCCGGTCGTGGTGGGGCACTCGATGGGCGGCTTCGTCGCGATCGGCACCGCCGCCACCTACGGCGCCGACCTCGCCGGCATCGTCGTGCTCGACTCCCCGGTCAGCGCCCCGGACCCGGAGACCGACGCCGCACGCGGCGGGCGCGTCTTCGGTCCGCTGAAGGTCTACCCGGACCTCGACACCGCGCTCGCCCGCTTCCGCACCGTGCCCGAGCAGGCGCACTACCTGCCCTACGTCGTCGACCACGTCGCACGCCACTCGCTGCGCCAGGTCGAGGGCGGCTGGTCCTGGAAGTACGACCCGGAGATCTTCGTGCCCACCCGCTCGGAGTCGCGCGAGCTGCTGCGGCGGGTGCGCTGCCGGGTGGCGCTGTTCCGGGCCGAGCACGGCCTGGTGACGCCCGAGATCGGCGAGTACATGTACGAGTGCCTGGGCCGGGTGGCGCCGGTGGTGGAGATCCCCGAGGCCGGCCACCACCTGATGCTCGACCAGCCGCTGCTGCTGCTCACCGCCCTGCGGACGCTGCTGGCCGACTGGGAGCACTCCTCGCCCCGGACCCGCTGAGGCGACCAGCGCGCCACGCACGAGAAAGGCCCCCCGCCGGTGGCAGGGGGCCTTCTGGAGCGGGCGACCGGGATCGAACCGGCGACCTCAACCTTGGCAAGGTTGCGCTCTAGCCAGCTGAGCTACGCCCGCAGGGAGCGGTCACCATAGCAAGGCGACCGGGCGGTGCGGAATCGGCGATCAGGCGTCCTTCGGGCGCAGGTCGACCGTGAGGGTGAGGATGCCGTCCTCGAGGCGGCCCTCGGCGTCGGCGATGATCGAGTAGTCCATGAAGTCGACCTTGGCCTGCTCGATGAAGCGGGTGCGCTCCTCCCCCGCCACCGGCGGGAGGTTGCGCTTCTTCACGGCGGCGGCCCGCTCCTTGAAGCGAGCGAGCATCGCGTCGACGTCCAGCGTGTCGGCCATGGGGCCGAACCTAGCGGCGCCCGACCGCCGTCACGGGGTGCCGAAGACGGTGGTGGCGTCCGGTTCCGGACCGGGATCGTCCGGCCGGACCGGGCGGGTCCGGCGCCAGTAGCGCACCGTCCACGCCCCGATGAGCAGGGCGACGGCGACGAGGCCGCCCACGATGAGCCACACCTGCGTCTCCTCGTCGATGCCCTCGTCGCCCGCCTGGGCGACGGTGGTCGACGTGGTGGTCGTCGACTCGGCGCCGTCGGACCCGTCGCCCGGGACGAGCAGGTCGCGCAGCGTCGTCGACGTGGGCTCGGGCTCGGTGTCGTCGGTCTCCCCGTCGACGACGACGTCGTCCTCGTCCTCGTCCTCGACCACCACGTCGTCGGCGTCGTCCTCGTCGTCCACGGTGGCCGGGACGTCGTCGGTCGTGGCCGTCGAGCGCGACGTGGTGGTCGTCGTGACCTCGTCCGGCGCCTCCGTGGTCGTCGTCTCCTCCGGCGCCTCGGTGGTCGTGGTGGTGGTCTCCTCCGGCGCCTCGGTGGTCGTCGTCGTGAGCAGCGGGGGCTCCTGGGCCCCGGCGACACCGGTGCCGCACGTCAGCCCCACGGCGAGGGCGCCGAGCGCGAGCCGCCGGGCGATGCGGCGGCGCCGGTCGGTGAGGTGGGGCCCGCGCACGGCGGGCGAGCGTACTTCCACGCCTGGAGCCGTCCCGAACGGCTCAGCGCTGGTGGCGCGGGCAGCGGTAGGTGGTGCGGCCCCCGACGCGCAGCCGCTCGACGGGGGCGCCGTCGCGCGGGCACGCCGCCCCGGGCACCCGCGCCACCTGCAGGTCGCCGGTGTGGCTCCCGCCCCGGGCGAGCAGGTCGGCGACGGTCGAGCGGACGACCGCGGCCAGCGCCTCCACCTCGCCGTCGGCGAGGTCGCCGGCGGAGCGCTGCGGGTCGACGCCGGCGCGCCACAGGCACTCGTCGACGAGGAGGTTGCCGAGGCCGGCCACGCGGGACTGGTCGAGCAGCCGGGCCTTGACCGGCGCGCGGGAGCCGGCGAGGGCGCCGGCGAGCTGGTCGGCGGTCACGGTGCTGGCCTCGGGCCCGAGCCGGGCGGTGTCCGGGTCGACCTCGAGGCCGCCGAGGCGGCGCGGGTCGCGGATGCGCAGATCGGTGCCGTCGTCGAAGGCGAGCACGTAGCGGTCCCATGCCGGGTCGTCGCCCTGCCCGCCGTAGAGGAGGCCGTCGATCGACGCGCCTCCGTCGACGAGCAGGCGGCCGGTCATGCCGAACCGGAGCCCGATGGTCGGCCCGTCGGTGCCCAGCAGCAGCAGCTTGCCGATGCGGTCGGCGGCGGCGACGGTGTGGCCGACGATCTCGGCCCGCACGGCGTCGGGGTCGGCGCCGCGGAGCCCGAGCGGGTCGAGCACCGGGGCATCGGCGATCGTGCGGCCGACGACCGCCTCGGCCTGGCGCCGGTAGGTCTCGACCTCGATCAGCTGCGGCACGTCTACAGGCAGCCCACCACGTCGGCGATGACGTCGTCGGGGTGCTCGAGGCCGACCGAGATGCGCAGCATGCCGTCGGAGATCCCCATCGCGGCGCGCTCGCCGGGCGGGAGGGTGGCCGCGGACATCGACGCCGGGTGGGTGACGAGCGTCTCCGGGCCGCCGAGGGACACGGCCGGCAGGCAGAGCC
>JBKHXT010000112.1:0-41657 GCA_046565885.1 Acidimicrobiia bacterium | reverse complement strand
CAACGTGGCCCACATGAGCGCCGATGACTTCCGCTCCAACGAGAAGTCGGTCGTGATCCCGGCCGACGACACCCTGACCATCGAGCTGCACGCCGCCGACGGCTCGGTCACCGTCCTCAAGCAGGGCGTGAAGGTGCTGGCCGGCGAGGTCGTGGACGCCACCGCGATGCGGGTCGGTCCGCTGCGCGAGTTCCTCGCCGCCCAGGTGCAGCGCGCCAAGGACGACGGCGTGTTGTTCTCGGCCCACCTCAAGGCGACGATGATGAAGGTCTCCGACCCGATCATCTTCGGCCACGCCGTCGAGGTCTTCTTCGCCGACGTGTTCGAGCGCCACGGCGAGGCCCTGCGGGCCGCCGGCGCCAACCCCCGCGACGGCCTCGGCGACGTGCTCGCCGCCGTCGAGCAGCTCGACCCGGACACGAAGGCCGCCGTCGAGGCCGACATCCAGGCCGCGCTCGAGTCGGGTCCGGACCTGGCCATGGTCGACTCCGACCGTGGCATCACGAACCTCCACGTGCCCTCCGACGTCATCATCGACGCCTCCATGCCGCCGATGATCCGGGACTCGGGGAAGATGTGGAACCCGGCCGGCGAGCTGCAGGACACCAAGGCCACCATCCCCGACTCGTCCTACGCCCCGATCTACGACGCGATCATCGAGGACTGCAAGCAGCACGGCGCCCTCGACCCGCGCACGATGGGCACGGTGCCCAACGTCGGCCTCATGGCCAAGAAGGCCGAGGAGTACGGCAGCCACGACAAGACCTTCGAGATCCCGGCCGCCGGCACGGTGAAGGTGCTCGCCGGCGACGGCGCCACGCTGATGCAGCACGAGGTGGAGGCCGGCGACATCTGGCGCATGTCCACGGTGAAGGACGCCCCGGTCCGCGACTGGGTCAACCTCGCCGTCACGCGGGCCCGGGCCACCGGTGCGCCGGCGGTGTTCTGGCTCGACCGCAGCCGGGCCCACGACGAGCAGCTCATCCAGAAGGTCCACCGCGAGCTGGAGAAGCTCGACCTGAGCGGGCTGACGATCGAGATCATGGCCCCGGCCGAGGCGATGCGGTACTCGCTCGACCGCATCCGACGAGGCGAGGACACCATCTCGGTCACCGGCAACGTGCTGCGCGACTACCTCACCGACCTGTTCCCGATCCTCGAGCTCGGCACCAGCGCCAAGATGCTGTCGATCGTGCCGCTCATGAACGGCGGCGGCCTCTTCGAGACCGGTGCCGGCGGCTCCGCCCCCAAGCACGTGCAGCAGCTGGTGAAGGAGAACCACCTGCGGTGGGACTCGCTCGGCGAGTTCCTCGCCCTGGCCGTGTCGTTCGAGCACCTCTCCGAGCAGTTCGACAAGCCGAGGGCCAAGGTCCTCGCCGACACCCTCGACGCCGCCACCGGCGCCCTGCTCCAGAACGGCCGGTCCCCGTCCCGCAAGGCGGGCGAGCTCGACAACCGCGGCAGCCACTTCTACCTGGCCCTCTACTGGGCCCAGGCGCTCGCCGAGCAGAGCGCCGACCCGGAGCTCGCCGAGCGGTTCGCCCCGCTCGCCCAGGCGCTCGCCGACCAGGAGGGCACCATCGTCGAGGAGCTGAACGCCGTGCAGGGCCAGCCCGTCGACATGGGCGGCTACTACTTCGCCGACCGCGACCACCTCGACGAGGTCATGCGCCCGAGCCCGACGTTCAACGCCGCGCTCGACTCGGCCCGGTAGCCGGGGGCATCCGAGGGGGCTCCCGCGGGAAGGGAGCCCCCATGGCCAACGAGACCCAGAACGACGAGCGACTCGACGAGATCCAGGACCGGGTCGACCGCATCCGCGAGTCGGCGGCCGACAACCCCGGCATCGACATGATCGACGAGAAGGACGTCCCGGCGTACTTCGACGACGACGAGCGCCGGGCCGAGGGCGGCATCACCAAGGCCGAGGCCGAGCGCCGCGACCCCGGCGAGCACCAGGGCCACGCCCCCGGCTGATCACCCGCCAACACCCCAGGAAACTGGCAGCGGCCACGAAACGCGTCAGACCGCCGGCACCGGCTCCGGTGCCGGCGGTCCCACGTAGCGGCTGCTCGGGCGGATGAGCCGCCCGTCCTGGGCCTGCTCGAGGGCGTGGGCGCACCAGCCGATCACCCGGCTGGCGGCGAAGGTGGGCGTGAACAGCGACCGGTCGAGGCCGCAGCACGCCATCACCACCGCGGCGTACCACTCGACGTTCGCCTTCAGCGCCCGACCGGGCTTGGCCCCGGCGAGCGCCGCCTCCACCGCCCGCTCGACGGCGACCGCCCGCTCGGCCAGCTCGCCACCCAGTCCCTGGGCGATCTCGCGCAGCAGCACGCACCGGGGGTCGTCGGTCCGGTAGACGGCGTGGCCGAACCCCATGATGCGCCCGCCCTCGGCGACGGTCCGGCGCACCCACGGGCCGGCCCGCTCCGGCGTCCGGATGGCGTCGAGCGTGTCGAGCGACCGGCTCGGCGCACCACCGTGGAGGGGCCCGACCAGCGCGCCCAGCGCCCCGACCAGCGCCGAGCCGAGGTCCGACCCGGTCGACGTGATCACCCGGGCGGTGAACGTGGAGGCGTTGAAGCCGTGGTCGAGCCCGAGGATGAGGTACTGCTCGATCGCACGGGCGTGCGCCGGATCGGGCTCCGAGCCGAACAGCATCCAGAGGTAGTCCGTGGCCAGCGGCAGGTCGGTGCGGGCCGGGACGGGATCGAGGCCGTGGCGGAGCCGGTGCAGGGCGGCCACGATCGCCGGCACCGGGGCGGCCAGCGCCAGCGCCTGGTGGCGCCGCTGGTCGTGGCTGCAGTCGAGCACCGGCGGGAGGCGCAGGGTGGCGGCGTGGTGCGACAGCGCCGTGCGCAGCGCCGACGACAGGGAGTCGCTGTCGGCGGCGACGGCGGGCAGGGCCCGAAGCAGCGCCGGTGAAAGGTGGCGGAAGGGCGCGAGCTGCTCGGCGAAGTCGCGGCGGCGGGCGTCGTCGGGCAGCGTCCCGTCGAGCAGCAGGTGCCAGACGTCCTCGAGGCTGCGGTGGCGGGCGAGGTCGGGGGCGGCGTACTGGCGGTAGTGGTAGAAGCCCTCGTCGCCGCGCACGTCGCCGAGGGCGGTCTCGGCGACGACGAGGCCCTTGAGGCCGGGGGGTGCGTCCAGGGGGAGCGACGTGGTCATGCCCGGATCCTGCGCCGGCATCACCTTGCGATCAACGTTGATCGCATCAATGCATCGTGCAGGTCTACGGTGGGTGGATGTCCGGCCCGACGTGGCTCACGAGCGAGCAGGCAGCTCGGCGCCTCGGCGTGAAGCCGGCCACCCTGTACGCCTACGTCAGCCGTGGTCTGATCCGCAGCGAGCGGGTGCCCGGTCAGCGCCGCAGCCGGTTCCTGCGGGCCGACGTCGAGCGCCACGCCGCCCGCAGCCGGGTGGGCGGGCGCGCCGGTGGGCTCGAGGTCGTCGTCGAGACCCAGCTGACGCTGCTCGACCCGACGGGCCGCCTGGTCTACCGGGGCTGGGACGTCGTCGACGCCGTGGGCGAGGCGTCGTTCGAGGAGGTGGCCTCCTGGCTCTGGACCGGCCAGCGCGACACCACCCCGTTCGAGGCCCCGGCCGCGCTGGTCGAGGCGGCGTCGGCCGGCGCGCCCGGCGACGGCGAGCTGGCGCCGGTCGACCGCTGGCGGGCGGCGCTCCCCCGCCTCCGGGCGCTCGACCCGCTGCGGGGCGATCGGCGGCCGGTGGCCGTGCAGGCGACGGGCCGGGCGCTGCTCGCCGCCCTCGTCGACGGCCTGCCGCCGCTCGGCCACGAGCCGGCCACCGACCGCTCCATCGCCGCCCGCCTCTGGCCCCGCCTCACCGCCGCCCCGCCGAGCGCCCGTCGCCTCGGCGTGCTCGACGCCGCGCTGATCCTGCTCGCCGACCACGAGATGGCGGCGTCGACGCTGGCGGTGCGGGTGGCGGCGTCGACGTGGGCCGACCCGTACCTCGTGCTGCAGGCGGGGCTGGCGGCGCTCGGCGGCCCGCTGCACGGCGGCGCCGGTGAGGCGGCCCGGGCGCTGCTGCGCGACGCCGACGCCTCCGGCGCCGCACGCGCCGTCGGCGACCGGTTGGCGGCCGGGCAGCGCATCCCCGGCTTCGGCCACCGGGTCTACGAGTCGGCGGACCCCCGGGTGGCACCGCTGCTCGACCGGCTCCACGCTCTGGGCGACGCCCCGCCGGCGGTGGCGGCGGTGCTCGAGGTCGTCGCCGACCGCGACCTCCCCTTCCCGAACGTCGACCTCGCCGTCGCCGCCGTGGCCGAGGCGTACGACTTCGTCGACGGCGCCACCGAGGTCGTCTTCGCCACCGCCCGCACGGTGGGCTGGCTCGCCCACGCCATCGAGGAGTACGAGCACGCCCTCCGCTTCCGCACCCGCGCCGCCTACGTCGGCCCCCGCCCGTAGCCGCCTCGGCGGGGATCGCCCGCCCGGGCAGCAGTCGACCGATCCGGGCGAACCCTGCCCGGGCAGCGCCGCTCGGCCCGCCCGCCCGGGCAGCCGTCGGTCCCCGACCCCGAACCCAGCCCGGGCGGCGCCGCTCGACCCCCCGCCCGGGCAGCCGTCGGTCCCCGACCCCGAACCCAGCCCGGGCAGCGGTCGACCGATCCGGGCGAACCCTGCCCGGGCCGCGCCCCTCAGGGCCGCCGGACGCGGGCGGCGAGGTCGTCGACGGTGGTGGCGAGGTCGAGGCCGTCGCGGTCGGCCAGCCAGGCCCGGTTGCGCCGGTGGAGGTCGACGCCGTCGTCGTAGCGGTTGAGCAGGACGACGACCGGGAGGGGTGCGAGCGCGTCGGTGGCGTGACGGACGGCGTCGATGGTGCCGAGGCCGGCGTCGGCCACGAGCAGGACGAGGTCGACGTCGAGCGCACGGACGAGGTCCCGGCTGTCGCCGTCCTCGGCGAGCGGTGAGCGCACGCCGCCCACGGTCTCGACGAGGCCGACGTCGACCCCGTCGGGCCACGTGATGCCGGCGACCACCTCGGCCAGGGTCGGGCACCGGCGGCCGAGGGCGTCGGCGGCCATGGGCGGCGCCATGGGCGTGGGGAGCCAGCCGCCCGGCGGGCAGACGTCGTGGGGGTGCTCGCCCGTGGCGGCGGCGAGCGCCTCGGCGTCGGTCGGCCCGTCGTCGGAGGGGTCGAACGACTGCAGCGGCTTGCGGGCGGCGACGACCAACCCGTCCGCCCGCAGCACGGCGAGGAGCTGGGCGCCGACGTGGGTCTTGCCGACCTCCGTCGCCGTGCCGCACACGCCGACCAGCCGGACGGGGCGGGTCATCGAGCTCGCTCCCTCGGGGAGGAGCCGACCCACAGGGACGCCAGCGCGTCGAGGAGGGCGTCGACGTGGGCGTCGGTGTGGGCGGCGGACAGGGCGATGCGCAGGCGCGACGTGCCCGGCGCCACGGTGGGCGGACGGATGGCCGGGACGAGCAGGCCTCGCTCGAGCAGGGCGTCGGCGGCGGCGAGGGCGGCCCGCTCCTCCCCCAGCACGACGGGCACGATCGGCGACGGGTGTCCCGGTCGGACGCGGTCGACCAGGTCGCGCAGCCGGGCCAGCAGCGCCGCGCCCTCCTCGCTGCGGACGACGCCGATCGCGGCCAGGCCGGCCGCGGCGTCGGCCGGCGACAGGCCGGTGGTGAAGATGAACGGTCGGGCCCGGTTCACGACCAGGTCGACGACGTCCCGGTCGGCGACCACGGCGCCGCCCATCGACCCGAGCGCCTTCGACAGCGTGAGCACCCGCACGAGCAGCAGGCCGCCGGTGGCCGGCACGTCCGGTCCGAGGACGGCGTGGGCGTCGTCGAGCACGAGGGCGGCGCCGTGGTCGACGCAGATCTCGGCGAGGTCGGCCACCGGCGCCTCGTCGCCGTCCATGGAGAACACCGAGTCGGTGACCACGAGGGCCCGGGGCTGGGCCCGGGTGCGCAGCAGCTCCTCGACGTGGGCGGCGTCGCCGTGGCGGGCCACGGCCACGGCCGAACGGCTGAGCCGGCAGCCGTCGATGATGGAGGCGTGGTTCAGCTCGTCGCTCACCACGAGGCAGTCGGGACCGCCGAGGGCGGTGAGCACGGCGAGGTTGGCGGCGTAGCCCGAGGGTGCGACGACGGCCGCCTCGGCGCCCTTCCAATCGGCGAGGGCGGCCTCGAGGTCGTCGTGCACCGGCCGGGTGCCGACCACGAGGCGGCTGGCGGTGGCGCCGGTCCCCCACCGAGCGATGGCATCGCAGGCGGCGGCTCGCACGGCCGGGTGCGTCGACAGCCCGAGGTAGTCGTTGCCGGCGAAGGAGACCACCGACCGGCCGCCGACCACGCCCGTCGGGCCGGCGGCGTCGAAGGCACGGGTGGCGCGCCAGCGGTCGGCGGCGCGCACGGCGTCGAGCTGGTCGCGCACCCAGGCGGTGGAGGTCACGCCGCCGCCCCCTCGGCCACCACGGCGCGCATGGCGCCGGTGATGGCGGCCACGTCGTCGGGGGTGCTGATGAACGGCGGCATCGTGTAGAGCAGGCGGCCGAACGGTCGCAGCCAGACGCCGTGATCGAGCAGCACCCGTTGCGAGGCGGCCATGTCGACGGGCTCGTCCAGCTCCACGACGCCGATGGCACCGAGCACGCGCACGTCGGACACGCCCGGCGCCTCGGCCAGCGGCGCCAGGCCCTCTCGGAGCCCGGCCGCGATGCCGCCCACCTCGCGGCGCCAGTCGCGCGACCGCAGCAGGCGCACGGACGCCAGCGACACGGCGGCGGCGAGCGGGTTGCCCATGAAGGTTGGGCCGTGCATCAGCGCCCCGGACTCGGCCGCGCTCACGCCGGCGGCGACCTCGGGCGTGCAGAGCACGGCCGCCATCGTGACGTAGCCGCCGCTCAGCGCCTTGCCGACGCACATGACGTCGGGCGCCACGCCGGCGTGGTCGCAGCCCCACAGCTCGCCGCTGCGGCCGAACCCGGTCGCGATCTCGTCGGCGATCAGCAGCACCTCGTGCTCGTCGCAGAGGCGGCGGACGGCCGCCAGGTACTCCGGGGCGTAGAACCGCATGCCGCCGGCACCCTGCACGACCGGCTCCAGGATGACGCCGGCGACCTCGTCGTGGTGGCGCTCGAGCAGCCCGGCCAGCTCGGCCACGTGCGAGTCGTCGAACGCCTCGGCGTACGCCGGCGACGGGACGGGGGCGAACAGCTGCGACGGCAGGACGTCGGCGAACATCGAGTGCATGCCGTTCACCGGGTCGCACACCGACATGCAGCCGAGCGTGTCGCCGTGGTAGCCGCCCCGCACGGTGAGCAGGCGGGTGCGACCCGGCCGCCCCGTGCCCCGGGCGTGCTGCAGCGCCATCTTGATGGCCACCTCGACCGACACCGAGCCGGAGTCCGCGAGGAAGACGTGCTCGAGCCCGGCCGGCGCCAGCTCGACCAGCTCCTCGGCGAGCTCGACGGCCGGGGCGTGGGTGAGCCCGCCGAACATGACGTGGGCGGTTGCGTCGAGCTGGTCGCGGATCGCCTGGTCGAGCACCGGGTGGCGGTACCCGTGGATCGACGCCCACCACGAGGACATCCCGTCGACGACCTCGCGCCCGTCGGCGAGGCGCAGCCGGGTGCCCGACGCCCCGGCCACGGGCACCGCCGGCAGGCTCCCCGGCATCGGCGCGTAGGGGTGCCACACCCGCTCGCGGTCCCGGGCGACGAGCGCGTCGGCGTCGAGCAGGCGGGGGGCGGGCACGGGGGGCGAACGTACCGCCGGGCGCCCGCCGCCCCGAAAGCCACCGGCCGGCCCGGTTGACGTGGGCGACGGGGTCTCCTAGCGTCTTTGGAAACGACCGTTGCCAGTGCGACCTGGGGGATGCGTGGCTCGAGGACGGGTGATCATCGTCGGCGCCGGCATCGGCGGCCTGACCGCGGCGCTCGGGTTCGCCCGGGCCGGGCACCAGGTGACGGTGCTCGAGCGCGACCCGCTGCCGCCGGTCGACGACGTCGAGGCCGCGTTCGCCGCCGAGCGGCGGGGCGCGCCGCAGGTCCACCAGACCCACGGCTTCCTCGCCCGGCTGGTGGTCGAGCTGCGCGACCGCTTCCCCGACGTGCTCGACGCCATGCTCGCCGCCGGCTGCATGACCCTGCCCACCACCGCGTCCCTCGGCGAGCCGCGACCCGGCGACGAGGACCTGCAGGTGCTGGTGGTGCGGCGCACGACGCTCGAGTGGGTGCTGCGGCGCGCCGTGCTCGCCGAGCCCGGCGTCACGGTCCGCACGGGCATCGGCGTGCGGGCGCTGCTCGGCCGCCCGCCCGCCGGAGGGCGGCCCGCCGTGGTCACCGGCGTGGTCGACGAGCACGGCGCCGAGTGGGAGGCGTCGATCGTGGTCGCCGCCACCGGCCGCCGGGGACCGGTGCCGCGGTGGCTGGAGGAGCTGGGCGTCGACGTGGCCGAGACCGTGCACGAGAGCGGGCTCGTGTACCTGTCCCGCTGGTACCGCTTCGTCGACGGCTTCGGCGTCGACCTCGACCCGAAGCTCGGGGGCGACCTCGGGTTCGTGAAGTACCTGGCCGTCCCCGGCGACGGCGACACCCTGTCGATCACGCTCGCCGTGCGCACCGACGACGCCGAGCTGCGCAGCGCACTGTCCGACGCCGACCGCTTCGAGCACGCGTGCCGGATCCTGCCCGGCCCCGACCGCTTCGTCGGCCGCCACCGCCTCGAGCCGATCGGCGGCGTCCGGCCCATGACCGGGCTGCTCAACCGCATCCGCCGCTTCCTCGACGACGACGGTCGCCCGACCGTGGTCGGCTTCCACGCCATCGGCGACAGCCACACCTGCACCAACCCCCTGTACGGCCGGGGGTGCTCGCTCGCCGCCGTCCAGGCCATCCGCCTCGTCGACGCCGCCACCGCGAACGAGACCGACCCCGAGGCCCGGGCCGTCGCCTACGAGGCGGCCTGCGAGCGAGAGGTCGAGCCCTGGTTCGACGTCTCGGTGCAGATGGACCGCCTCGGCGCCGACCCCGCCGGCGGCTTCGGTGGCGGCGGCGACGGCGGCAAGGCCATGGCCGCGGTGTTCGCCGCCGCCCAGACCGACCCGATCATCGGCCGGGGCATGTCGCGGTTCTGGAACCTGCTGGCCACGCCGGTCGACCTGATGTCCGACGGCGAGCTCATGGCCCGCATGGCCGAGGTCATGGCCGACCCCGACTCGTACCCGCCGCCGCCCGTCGAGGGCCCGACCCGCACCGAGCTGCTCGCCGCGCTCGGCGACCCCGTGGAGGATCCCTTGCCCACCCCGACCGGAGCTCCGTCGTGAGCGCCCCGCTGCCCGCCGGCGTGCGCGAGCGCACCGTCGAGGTGCCCTCGCTCGAGGGCCCGCCGATCGAGATGCACCTGCTCGAGGCGGGCGACGACGGCCCGCTGGTCGTGCTCGCCCACGGCTTCCCCGAGCTCGCCTGGTCGTGGCGCCACCAGCTGCCGGCGCTCGCCGAGGCCGGCTACCGGGTGGTCGCGCCCGACCAGCGGGGCTACGGCGGCACCACCAGGCCCGAGGCGGTCGAGGACTACGACATCCTCCACCTCACCGGCGACCTCGTCGGCCTGCTCGACCTGCTGGGCGAGGAGCGCGCCGCGTTCGTCGGCCACGACTGGGGCTCGATGGTCGTGTGGCAGCTGTCGCTGCTGCACCCCGAGCGGGTCCTCGGCGTGTGCGGCATGAGCGTGCCGTTCGTGCCTCGGGCCAGCGGGCCGCCCATCCAGATCATGCGGGCGATCTTCCAGGGCCAGTTCTTCTACATCGTGTACTTCCAGGAGCCGGGCGTGGCCGACGCCGAGCTCGGCGCCGACCCGGCCCGCACCATGCGCCGGCTGCTCGCCGGCATGTCGCCGCGGGACCTGGCACCGGACGACGCGGCGGCGTTCAGCGCCGACGACGGGCGCGGCTTCGTCGACCGGATCCCCGAGCCCGACGGCCTGCCCGGGTGGTTGAGCCAGGCCGAGCTCGACCACTACGTCGAGGTGTTCGAGCGCACGGGCTTCACGGGCGGCATCAACTGGTACCGCAACTTCGACCGCAACTGGGAGCTGACGCCCCAGCTCGACCAGGCGAAGGTCCAGGTCCCGTCGTTCTTCATCGGCGGCGCCGACGACCCCGTGCTCGTCATGAGCCCGCCCGCCGGCCAGGAGGCCTGGCTCACCGACCACCGCGGCTCGGTGATCGTCGACGGCGCCGGCCACTGGGTCCAGCAGGAAGCGCCCGAGCAGGTGAACGCAGCCCTGCTCGGGTTCCTCGACCAGCTGCGTGGAGGGACCTCCTCATGACGACCGACACCGGTTGGCCGCTGCGCTTCGGCGCCTTCTTCGCCCCGTTCCACCCGCCGGGCCAGAGCCCGACGCTGGCGCTGCAGTACGACCTCGACCGGGCCGTGGCCCTCGACCGCCTCGGCTACGACGAGGTGTGGTTCGGCGAGCACCACTCGGGCGGCTACGAGCTGATCCCGGCGCCCGAGGTGTTCATCGCCGCGGCCGCCGAGCGCACCCAGCGGATCATGCTCGGCACCGGCGTGACGTCGCTGCCGTACCACCACCCGCTGATGGTCGCCGACCGCATGGTGCTGCTCGACCACCTCACCCGCGGCCGGGTGATCTTCGGGGCCGGCCCGGGCGCGCTGCCCACCGACGCCTACATGATGGGCATCGACCCGGTCGACCAGCGCCGGATGATGGAGGAGTCGCTCGAGGCCATCCTCGCCCTGCTCCGCACCGACGAGCCGGTGACCCGGGAGACCGACTGGTTCACCCTGCGCGACGCCCGGCTGCAGTACCGGCCCTACACGCACCCGCACTTCGAGGTGGCGGTGGCGGCGATGATCTCGCCGTCCGGCCCCCGCCTCGCCGGCGCCCACGACGTCGGGCTGCTCTCGCTGTCGATGTCGGTGGCCGAGGGCTTCGCCGCCATCGGCCAGGCGTGGGGCGTCGTGCAGGACCAGGCGGCCAAGGCCGGCCACAAGGAGCCCGACCGCCGCAGCTGGCGGGTGCTCGGCACCATGCACCTGGCCGAGACGCGCGACCAGGCCATCGAGGACTGCACCCACGGGCTGCGCGACTTCGCCGCCTACTTCGGGGGCGGCGCCGGCTTCGTGCCCCTCGCCAACAGCGTCACCGAGGGCACGACCGACGAGCGCGAGTTCGTCGAGGCCTACGTCGAGGGCGGGAACGGCAACGTCGTCATCGGCACGCCGGACGACGCCATCGCCTACATCGAGGGCCTGCTCGAGCAGTCGGGCGGCTTCGGCACGTTCCTGATGCTCGGCCACGACTGGGCCCGCCCCGAGGCCACCATCGAGTCGTACCGGCTCTTCGCTCGCGAGGTGATGCCGCACTTCCAGGGCCAGCTCGTCCGCCCCCACGAGGCGCACGAGTGGGCGACCGGCAAGCGCAACGAGCTGTTCGGCCGGGCCGGGCAGGCGATCATGAACGCCGTGCAGCAGCACGTCCAGGAGCAGGACGCCGAGCAGGGGAAGGGCTGATGCGAGCCGCCGTCCTGAACCGGGGCCGCATCGTCGTGCGCGACGACGTGGAGGAGCCCACCCCCGGGTTCGGGCAGGTCCTGGTCGAGGTCAAGGCCTGCGGCATCTGCGGCTCCGACCTGCACTTCGCGGAGCACGGCGCCGACATGCTCGCCCTCGGCAAGCAGATCGAGGGCCTGCCCAGCCTCGGCGTCGACGAGGGCGTCGACCTCGACCGCGACGTGTTCATGGGCCACGAGCTGTGCGTCGAGGTGCTCGACGTCGGTCCCGACACCGAGCCCGCCGTCGGCGTCGGCAGGATGGCCACGTCCATCCCCGTGCTCCTCGGCATGGACGGCGTCCGCCCGATCGTCTACAGCAACACGGTGAAGGGCGGCTACGCCGAGCGGATGCTCCTGTCTGCGCCGATGCTGCTCGAGGTGCCGAACGGCCTCCCGGCGGAGCACGCCGCCCTCACCGAGCCGATGGCCGTTGGCCTGCACGCGGTGAACAAGGCGAGGATCGAGCGTGGCGAAGGGGCCATCGTCCTCGGCTGCGGGCCCGTGGGCCTGGCCATCGTCGCCGCCCTCGCCGTCCGGGGCATCGAGCCGATCGTGGCCGCCGACCTCTCCCCCGCCCGCCGCCGCCTCGCCGAGGTGATGGGCGCGCACGTCGCCGTGGACCCACGTGAGGAGACCGGGTGGGCGGCGTGGAGTCGCACGGGCAACGGGCGCCCGCCCGTGGTGTTCGAGGCCATCGGCGTGCCCGGCATCCTCGACGACATCCTGCGCGCCGCGCCCGCCGGCGCCCGGGCCGTGGTGGTCGGCGTGTGCATGGAGCACGACGCCATCAACCCGTTCTTCGGGATCAGCAAGGAGCTGAGCCTCCACTTCGTGCTCGGCTACGACCCGATGGAGTTCGCCCAGAGCCTGCGCTCGATCGCCGAGGGGGAGATCGACGTGGCGCCGATGATCACCGGCACCGTGGGGCTCGACGGGGTGCCGCAGGCGTTCGAGGACCTGGGGAACCCGGAGCAGCACTGCAAGATCCTCGTGAAGCCGTAGGAACCGTCCAGGGGGGACCATGACCATCACACCGCCGAAGCCGATGCACGACGCCCACCGGATCGCGTACGACGGGGCGGTCGACGCCGACGGCCACGTGCTCGAGCCGCCCGACCTGTGGGAGACCTACATCGACCCGCGCTTCCGCGACCGGGCGCTGCGGTTCCGCATCGACGAGGACGGCCTGGAGGAGCTCGAGATCGGCGGGCAGCGCTCGATGATGAGCCGGCGGGGCTTTCCGTCGACCCTCGGCGCGATGGGCGCCCCCGACCTCGGCGCCATGCAGAGGGACCCCGAGCGCACGTACCTGCGCGAGGCGCCCTACGGGAGCATGGACCCGGCCCAGCGCCTCGAGGTGCTCGACGCCGAGAACCTCGACGCCGTCATCCTCTACACGACCGTCGGGCTCCTCTGGGAGGCTGAGCTCCAGGACGCCGAGCTCTCCCAGGCGTACACGAAGGCGTACAACCGCTGGATCTGCGAGTTCTGCGCCGACTCGCCCCGCCTCGTCCCCACCGCCCACCTGTCGCTGTCCGACCCGGTGGCCGCCGCCGCCGAGCTGGAGCGCGCCATCGGCGAGGGCGCGAGGGGTTGCTACGTGGCGCCGTTCACCCACGACGCCAAGCCGCTCGGCCACCCCGACCACCACCGCGTCTTCGCCGTGGCCCAGGAGGCCGGCATCCCCTTCGCCATCCACCCGACGTTCGAGCCCCAGTGGACCAAGGGCCAGCGGATGGGCACGTGGGAGAACGTCAAGCAGCTGCGCCTGCTCGCATCGGTGACCGCCTCCGACGGCGTGCGCCACCAGTTCACGACGCTGTTCGACCACGGCGTCTTCGACCTGTTCCCCGAGCTGAAGGTGCTGGTGCTCGAGTCGGGCGGCGGGTGGATCGGGTACTGGCTCGACCGCATCGACGCCGTCTACGCCCACACCTTCATCGGTGAGAAGGTGCCGCTGCGGGAGAAGCCGAGCGACTACTTCCGCCGGCAGTGCTGGATCAGCTGCGACCCCGACGAGCGCACCATCCCCGCCCTGGCCGAGCGCTTCGGCGTCGACCGGTTCCTGTGGGCCAGCGACTTCCCCCACGCCGACCACACGCCGGAGTACGTCGACGACCTGAACGAGCTCGCGGGCATGTTCGACGAGGCCGACCGGCGGCGGTTCCTCGGCGACAACGCCCGCGAGCTGTTCGGCATCACCGACGTCTGAGGCGCGCCCTCACGCGGTGAGGGACTTGATCTTCTCCTGGAAGTCGACCTGCTCCTGCGTGGGCGGGGCGGCGGACTGCATGGCCATGAGCTTGGTCATGTCGCCCTCGACCTTGATCTTGCCGGACATGAAGGCCTGCATGGCCGCCTGCTGGTCGCCGGCGATGAAGACGCTCTTGGCCACGTCGTAGGGCACGGTCAGCTTCGTCGGCGCGCTGTCGTGCAGGCCCCGCTCGAACTGGCCGCCGGCCATGTGGGCGTGGCGCTCGCCGTAGGGGCTGTCGGGCACCACCAGGTTGATCACCAGGTCCTTGGTGGCCGCCGGCGGCTCCGGCGCCTCGGCGCGCAGCGCCTCGATCGCGTCCATCCACTCGTCCGACAGGAAGTCGTACGCCATCTGCTCGCTCCTCGGGTTCGTCGGGGCAGCGGGACACGACCCCGTCTGGTGTCTCAGTTCGACGGCGGAGGTCCGCCCACCTGCTCGGCGTGGTCGTCGAGCCAGGCGAGGAGCGCGTCGTCGACCGCGCCGCCCTTGTACGTGCGCTGCGCCGGGCTCCAGCCCCGCAGGGCGGCGGCGAGGCCGGCGCAGACGTCGGGGCGGCCGGCGAGGGCGGCGACCGGCACCTGCTGCGTGCGGATGCTGAACACGACGGCGTCGTGGCCCTCGAGGCGGACGAGGGCCTGGCGCTCGCTGCGCAGCCACCGCTCCCCCGGCCCGGGGCGGACCTCCGGCGCCCGCCAGGTCGGCACGTGCAGGTCGGGCACGACGTGCACCGACCAGTTCCGCCGCCGCACCCCCCGCCCCGGGCGCAGCCGCCCGAGGAACCCGTCGACCCGGTCGGCCAGCGCGCCGGGGTAGCCGGGCACCGGCTCGTGGACGTCGGCGAGCGGTCGGCCGACCTTCTCGGCCGGTCGCCAGTACGACGGGAAGCACACCGCCCCGGCAGCCAGCAGCCAGCGGTCGCCGTCGGGCAGGAGCAGGCACAGGTCGTCGGCCACGAGCGTCCGAGCCTCGACGAGGGGATGTCCCGTGCCGTTCTGGCCTACCGATCCCCTCGCCTGCGGGGGAACCGGTAGGCCAGGACGGGAGGTGACGTGGCGCCGGACGAGGTGGAGGAGGTCGGCCGAGGGGGCGGCCACCGCCGGGTGGTCGAGGCCGACGAGGACGTCGTTCGGGCGCTCGGCGATCAGCGCCGCCGCCTCGGCCCGCTGGGGCTCCCAGTCGTCGTCGACGACGAACCAGTCGTCGAGGCCGAGGGCGCGCGTCCCCATCGACGCGTCGGGCGCCCCGACGTGGAGGTCGAGCTCGTCGAGCCAGGACGGGGGCTCAGTCGCCGCCATCGCGGTCGATGCGCAGGCTCTCGCCCGGGTTCAGCGCCACCAGCCCGTCGGTTCCCGTGATCGGGACCACGCCGCCGGCCTCCACGGTGATGGTGGCGCCCTCCGGGTCGAGCTCGACGAGCAGCTGCGAGCCGTGGCGCTGCAGGCGGAACCGCATGGCGGTCCACGCCTTCGGCAGCCGCGGCGCGAAGCGGAGGTGCTCCCCCGTGTCCGCCATCCCGGCGAAGCCGTGGACCAGCGCCGCCCAGACGCCGCCGGCGTTGGCGATGTGGACGCCGTCGGCGGCGTTGCCGTGGGTGTCGGCGAGGTCGAGGTAGAGCGACTGCTCGAAGTAGGTCCACGCCAGGTCCTGGTGGCCGACCTCGGCGGCGACGATGGCCTGCACGCACGCCGACAGCGACGAGTCACCCGTCGTGATCGGGTCGTAGTACTCGAAGTTCCGGCGCTTCTGCTCGCGGGTGAAGTGCTGTCCGCGCAGGTACATGGCGAGCACGACGTCGGCCTGCTTGAGCACCTGGAACCGGTAGATCACCAGCGGGTGGTAGTGCAGGAGCAGCGGGTAGTGATCCGGCGGCGTGGCCGCGAAGTCCCACGGCTCGCGGTCGAGGAAGCTCTCGTCCTGGGGGTGGATGCCGAGGTCCTCGTCGAAGGGCAGGTACATCGCCTCCGCCGCCCGCTCCCACCCCTCGACCTCGGCGTCGGTGACGCCGGTCCGGCGGCGCAGCGCCTCGTGCGCGGCCGGGTCCCAGTCGGCCAGGAACCGGTACGTCCAGCACGCGTACCGGAGGTTGAAGCGGGCCATGACGTTCGTGTACAGGTTGTCGTTGACGACGGTCGTGTACTCGTCGGGCCCGGTGACGCCGTGGATGCGGAACCGCCGCCCGTTGCCGTTCTCGTAGAAGCCGAGGTCGGCCCACAGCCGCGCCGTCTCCACCAGCACCTCGGCGCCCTCGTGGCCGAGGAAGTCGGTGTCGGCGGTGGCGAACAGGTAGCGCTCGATGGCGTACGCGACGGCCGCGTTGATGTGGTACTGCGCCGTCCCGGCGGCGTAGTAGGCCGACGCCTCCTCGCCGTTGATCGTGCGCCACGGGTAGAGCGCGCCCACCTGGCTCAGCTCCGTGGCCCGGGCGCGGGCGGCGCCGAGCATCTTCCACCGGAACCGCAGCAGCTTCCGGGCGGCGTCGGGGCTGGTGTAGGCGAGGTACGGCTGCACGTACACCTCGGTGTCCCAGAAGTAGTGGCCGTCGTAGCCACCGCCCGTGACGCCCTTGGCCGGCACGCCCTGCTCGTGGGTGCGGGCCGTGGCCTGGGCGATCTGGAACAGGTTCCAGCGGATCGCCTGCTGGGCGGCGTCGTCGCCCTCGACCTCCACGTCGCTGCGCCGCCAGTGGTCGTCGAGCCACGCCCGCTGCTCGGCCTGCAGCTGGGCCACGCCGGCGCGCCGGGCCCGGCGGATGGTGCGCTGGCAGCGATCGCCCAGCTCCTGGGCGGGCACGCCGCGGGACGTGTGGTACGACACGAACTTGGTGAGCCGGACGGTCTGGCCCTCCTCGGCGTGCACCGTGAACACCGTCTTGGCCAGGTCGGGGCTCACCGACGTCTCGGCGTCGTGCTCGCACGGCGTCTCGATCTCGTGGCGGTAGCCGCACGCGAGGGTCATCCCGCTGTGCGCGCAGCGGTACCCGAGCACGACGTCGCCGCCGGCCTCGCCCGGCTCGTGCAGCTCGAGCTGGGGCGTGAGCACCCGGTCGTGGAAGCGTCGGCTCTGGCGGGGGTCGACGCCCTCGCCGAGCGCGGCGCCGGTCACGTGGTACTCGTCCTCGCCGTCCTGGCGGTTCAGCAGCTGGGAGGAGATGACGAGGGGCGCGGAGCCCTCGAGCATCTCGACCTCGAAGCGCAGCACGGCGAGGTGCCGGTGCTCGAGGCTCACCATGCGCTCGGACCGGACCCGCAGCCGCTTGCCCGCCGGGGTCGTCCAGACCAGCTCGCGGTGGGAGATCCCGGTGCGGAAGTCGAGGACCCGCTCGTAGTGCTCGAGGTCGGCCTCGCGCAGCAGCAGCGGCTCGTCGTCGACGTACAGCTTCATCAGCTTGGCGTCGGGGACGTTGACGATGGTCTGGCCCGTCTTGGCGAAGGCGACGGCGACCTCGGGGTGCTGGATGGGCCACGTCTCGTGGAAGCCGTTGACGAACGTGCCGTGGGCGTGGGCCTCGCGGCCCTCGCTCGGGTTGGCCCGCATGCCGAGGTAGCCGTTCCCGATGGCGAACAGCGACTCGGTGACGCCGAGGTCGCCGTGGTCGACCTCGGTCTCGACGAGGCGCCACGGGTCCACGGGGAAGCGGTGGCGGGGGATGGCGTCGACCGACGCGTGGACCTTCACGACCCCACCTCCTCGAGCGTCTCCCCCAGGTCCTCGACGACCAGGTGGGCGCCGCTGTCCAGCAGCGCCTGGCGGTTGCCGCCCCGGTCGACGCCGAGCACGAGGCCGAAGCCGCCGGCGGCCCCCGCCGCGACCCCGGACGAGGCGTCCTCGACGACGACGGCGTCGCCCGGTTCCACGTCGAGCAGCGCGGCCGCCCGCAGGAACATGTCGGGTGCGGGCTTGCCGGCGAGGCCCTCCTCGTCGAGGGTCACGCCGTCGACGACGTGCGGGAAGCGGTCGCCGAGGCCGGCGGCGCGCAGCACGGGCCGGGCGTTGCGGGACGAGGACACGACGGCCTGGGCGACGCCGGCCCGGTCGAGCACCTCGAGCACGGCCATCGTCCCCGGGTACGGCTCGACGCCCTCCCGGTCGAGCAGCTCGCGGAACAGCACGTCCTTGCGGTTGCCGAGGGCGGCGACGGTGGCGTCGCCGGGCGGATCGGCCGCCACGCCGTCGGGCAGGACGACGTCGCGGGACGCCAGGAAGTCACGGACCCCGTCGTAGCGGGGCTTGCCGTCGACGTGCGCGAGGTAGTCGTCCGTGGTGAAGCCCCACGGCCGGAACAGCTCCGCCCACGCCCGCTGGTGCACCTCGGCGGTGGGCGTGATGACCCCGTCGAGGTCGAACAGCACCGCCCGCCACCGGTCCCAGCGCACGAGTGGTCCCTGCTCGCCCATGTGGGGCGAGCGTAGGAGGGTCAGCCCCGGGGCACCAGCAGCTGGTCGCGCTCGACCAGCTCGATGGCGAGCGTGCGGTGCGTGCCGTCGTCGAAGCGCACGACCACGGCGTCGTCCTCGACCGTCACCACCTGGCCGGCGCCGAACGATCGGTGCTCGACCGCCTGGCCGGCCGTGAACGGGCCGTCGGGCTCGTCGGTCGACTCACCGGCGTCGCAGACGTCGCAGTGGCGGCACCGGCCGACCACCGGCTCGCCGAAGTACTCCAGCAGCTGGCGCCACCGGCACTGGCGGCTCTCGGCGTAGCGGCGCACGAGGTCGGCGCGCTGCTTCTCGGCCTGACCGAAGCGCTCCTGGCGGGCCATGGCCTCGGCGACGATCTCCTCCCGCGTCGCCTCCGACGGCCCGGGGGCGATGCGGCCGTGCGCGTCGAGCACGACGGCGTCGAGCTCCTCGAGCCGCGACACGGCGATGAGCAGCTTCGCCTCGGTGATGCCGGTGTGCTCGGCCACGTCGCCGAGCTCGACCGGCTCGTCGCTGCTGCGCACGGCGGCCACGATCTGGTGCATCACGTCGCCGTCGACCGTGGACGCCCCGGCGAAGTGCGACCGGATGCCGTCCTCGGCGATGCGGTCGACCAGGACGCCCCGCGCCGGGGCGCCGTCGCGGCCGGCGCGCCCCACCTCCTGGTAGTAGGCGTCGAGCGACTCGGGCGCGGCGTCGTGGACGACGAAGCGGACGTGAGGCACGTCGACGCCGAGGCCGAAGGCCACGGTGGCGCAGACCACGCACGGCGCCTCGTCGGCGAAGCGCTCGTGGACCTCGGCGCGGCGGTCGTCGTCGAGGCCGGCGTGGTACGCCATCGCCGGGCGCTCGTCGGTGGATAGCAGCTCGGCCAGGTCCTCGGCGCGGGCGCGGGTGTCGACGTAGACCAATCCGCTGCCGGTGGTGGCGCGCACCGCCTCGAGCAGGGCGGCCTCGGCGGCGCGGTCGTCGGCCCGGCGTACCACCGAGAGGTGGAGGTTCGGGCGGCCGAAGCCCCACACCAGCACCTGCGGGTCGCGCATGCGCAGCGACGACACGATGTCGTCGCGCACCGGCGCCGAGGCGGTGGCGGTGAGGGCCAGCACGGTCGGGTGGCCGAGATCGTCGACCACGGCCCCGAGGCGCAGGTAGTCGGCGCGGAAGTCGTGGCCCCACGACGAGATGCAGTGGGCCTCATCGACGACGAACAGGCTCGGGCGCGCGCCCCGCAGGGCGTCGAGCGTGTCCTGGCGGGTGAGCTGCTCGGGGGCGAGGAAGCAGTACTCGAGCCGGCCGTCGGTGAGCCGCTGGAGCACGTCGCGCCGCTCGCTCGCCTTCAGGGTCGAGTTGAGCTTGGCCGCCTTGCCGCCCTCCAGGTCGTGGTCGTCGATGGACTCGACCTGGTCGTGCTGGAGCGCGATGAGCGGGCTGACGACGATGGTGGGCCCGTCGAGCAGCAAGCCGGCCATCTGGTAGATGGCCGACTTGCCCGACCCGGTGGGCATCACGGCGAGGGTGTCGTGGCCGGCGAGGACCGCCTCGACCGCCTCCCGTTGACCGGGACGCAGCTCGTCGAAGCCGAAGCGATCTCGCGCCAGCTCGACGAGCTGGTCCGTCATGTGGTTCCTAGGGGACCTCTCGCTCGTGGACCGCGGCCTCCTCGGCGCTCAGGTCCTGGGTCAGCTCGGTGGCGACGTCGTAGGTGGTCGTGTCGCCGGTGCCGACGTCGCCGACGGGCAGGTCGTGCGAGGCCACCCGGTCGACGTCGGTGGCGACCTCCGCGCCCTCGGTGTCCTCGTGGACGCCCTCGTCCGGGGCGACGAGCCGGCCGACCCGGCCCTCCTCGCCGACGGTGGCGTCCTCGGGCTTGTAGCGCTTGTCCCGCTCCTCGAAGGGCTCCTGGACCCGCTGCTCCTGCGGCGTCACGCCGTAGTCGAACGAGCCCATCGGCTGGTCGGGCGGGTACTCGCCGGGGAGCTTGTCCTCGTCGAGGACCTCGCTCAGGTCCTCCTCGGACGTGGTGCCCGAGGAGCCGCTGCGGACCTCGGCCTCCATCGGCTCCGTGCCGGAGATCGTCTCGTCAGCCATCGTCGATCACCCGGTCTCCGGGCGACCCTGGCGCTCGCGCGCCTCGCTGCCTTGGCTCTCCTGCTCGAAGCGGCGCGACGCCTCGGCGTCGTCGCCGCCGGACTCCTTCTCGAGCTCCTCGGCCAGCTCCTGGTCCTGGTTCACCGCCTGGCCGAAGGACTTGTCCTCGTAGCCAGGTTCCTTCCACTCGGCGTCGGGGTCGGTGCCGGTGGGGGTGTCGGTCCCGCGGGGGCGATCCTCGCTCATCTCGGGGTTCCTTCCGTCGTGGGGGGTGTCCCCGCTCGGTACCCGAGATGCGGCCGGATGATGCCGCCGCAGAGGCCTCAGTGGCCGGGGCGGCGGCGCACCGTGGCGGAGTCGTCGACGTCCACGGCGTCGAGGGCGCGGCGGACCACGCCGGAGGCGCCGGAGAGGCGGACATCGCCGCCCCGGGGCAGCACGCGCGTGGCGCACTCGACCCACAGGTCGATGCCGGTGGACGTGCACAGCCGGAGCCGGTCGAGCTCGAAGCGGTAGTCGCGGACCCCGAGGGCGAGCATGCGCTCCAGCTCGCCCGTCACCACGGGCGTGGTCGCCGCGCACAGCTCGCCGTCCAACCGCACCGTCGCGTGGACGGCGTCGCCGCCCACACCGGTCACGGTGACGAGCACGTGCAGGCGGATCGAACCGGCGGCATCGGTCGCGACGACCGGAGCCAGCTCCTCGGTCCACATCGGTTGCATCAACACTCCTGAAAGGCAGATCCTTCGGGCACGCCGGGCCGGGGTGCAAGGGCCTGCAGGTCTCAGACTACCGGCACCAACCCCGACACCAACGTGCGGCGAGCAACTGTCCTGGACCGTGACGGAAGCGGGCGCTACGGCGTCGGCGCCGGCTCCAGGTGGATCACCCGCTGGCGGGTCAGCTCGTCGAGCAGGCCCGGTCCGTAGCCGAGGCCGCTGCCGCTGGCGCCGTGGGGATCGGCCGACCCGCCGGGCGCCCCGCCGAAGACGGCGTTCACCTTGACCGTGCCAACCGGCAGCCGCCGGCACGCCTCGGCGGCGTGGGCCTGGTCGGGCGTGAGCACGGTGGCGGCGAGCCCGTACTCGGACTCGGCGGCCCGCCGCAGGGCCTGCTCGAAGTCGTCGACGACGACGATCGGCACCACCGGCCCGAAGGTCTCCTCGTGGAGGATGCGGGCGTCGGCCGGCACGTCGACGAGCACGGTGGCGGGGTACGCAGCGCCCGGACCGTCGGGGATGCGCCCGCCGGCGAGGCACCGGGCACCCCGCTCGACCGCGTCGGCGACGTGGTCGTGGACGAGGCGGCGGTGGGCGACGTCGACGAGCGGGGCCAGCTGCGTGTCCGGGTCGAAGCCCGAGCCGGTGCGCCGACCCTCGGCCTCGCGCACGAGCGCGGCGGTCACGTCGTCGGCCACGTCGCGGTGCACGTAGGCCCGCTCCACGGCGACGCAGATCTGGCCGGCGTTGGCGAACCCGCCAAGGGCGAGCTGCTCGGCCGCCCACGTCGGGTCGACGCCGGCGTCGACGATGAGCGGGTCGTTGCCGCCGAGCTCGAGCACCGGGTGGACGAGGCGGGGGGCGCAGCGGGCGGCGACGGTGCGACCCGCCCGGACCGAACCGGTGAAGACGACGACGTCGACGTCCTCGTCGACCAGGGCGGCGCCGGTGCCCCCGTCGCCGAGCACGAGGTTCACGACGCCGGCGGGCAGGTGGTCGAACGCGTCGACCAGCGCGGCCACCGAGAACGACGCCCGCTCCGACGGCTTCACGACCACGGTGTTGCCGACGGCGAGGTTGGCGGCGATCCCCTGGGCGGCGATGGCGACCGGGTCGTTCCAGGGCGTGATGACGGCGGCGACGCCCCGGGGGACGTGGCGGATGGCGTCGATGGCGCTGGGGTCGCCCTGGAGCGTGCGGCCCTGGTGCAGCGGCCCGAGCTCGGCGAACTGGCGCATGGTCCCGACGGCGGCGTCCACGCCGCCGAGCGCGTCGCCGAGCGGCTTGCCCATCTCGTGCACCTGGCGGCGACCCAGCTCGTCGCGAGCGGCGGCGACCCGGTCGGCGGCCTCGCGCAGCAGGGCGGCGCGCTCCTCGGCGGGCGTGGCGCTCCAGGCGTCGGCGGCCTGCCGGGCGGCGGCGACGGCGGCGCGGACCTCGGCCGGCTCGGCGCAGGGCACGTGGCCCACGAGGGCGTCGTCGGCTGGGTCGCGGCGCTCGATGCCACGGCCGTCCGGCGGCTCCTGCGCCGAGCCGGCCCAGCGGTGGCGGAGGGGGCCGTAGAGGACGGGCGGGGCGTCGGTGGTGGTCACGGGCGGGCCTCCAGGGTGCGTAGGTCGGACTCGACCGCGCCGGGGATGCGGCGGCGGTCGGCGAGGGCGGCGGGGAGCCGGGCGGCCACGCCGGCGAGGGCGGTGCGGGCGTCGGCGTCCCTGGTCGCGGCGGCGGCGAGGCGGCCGGTGCCGGCGAGCGCGACCGGCAGCGGCCGGCGGAGCCAGCGGGTGAGCGCCTCGTTGCGCAGCTGCAGGGCGCGGCGACCGCTGCGGCCGGACGTCGTCTGGCCGGGGTGGTGGTGGACCACGACCTCGGGCACGTGCACGAGGCGCCACCCGTTGGTGCGAAGGTCCATGGCGAGGACGTCCTCCTCGCCCAGGAAGCCGATCACCGGGTGGAAGCCGCCGGCGTCGAGGAACGCCCGGCGGCGGACGACGGCGGTGCAGGCGAGGAATCCGAGCACCGACGGCCCCGGGGGTGCCGACGGCAGGGGGCTGGCCTCCTGGGCCCGGCTGACGGGGTCGATGTCGCCCTCCGGCTCCACGATGCAGCGGGCGGCGATGAGGCCGAGGTCGGCGTGGGCGGCGAAGTGCTCGGCCGCCGTGGCGAGCGAGCCGGGCGCGAACCAGGAGTCGTCGTCCGCGAAGGCCACGAGCTCGGTGGTGGCGGTGGCCACGCCGACGTTGCGGGCGCCGGCGCCGCGGCTCTCGGGCAGGCGGATCACCTGCACCTCGGGGAACCGGTCGCGGACCACGTCGGCGGTGCCGTCGGTGGAGGCGTCGTCCACGAGGATCACCGGCCAGCCCTCGGGGAGGGCGAGCAGGCGCTCGAGGGTGCCGGGCACGATGGCGGCCCGGTCCCTCGTGGCCATGACGATGGTGCCGTCAGGCGGGGACACGGGCGGTCACCTCGTCGATGGCGGCGATGACGTCGTCGATCCCGATGGCGGCGAGCCCGGGGTCGAGCTCGTCGGCGTGGGGGTCGCCCCGGCGGCCGGCCCACAGGGTGCGGTGGCGGGAGACGGGCGGCGGCCCCCACTCCCCCGGCGGCGTCGGCCCGAACAGCACGACCGACGGCACGGCGAAGGCGGTGGCCAGGTGGGCGACGCCGGTGTCGTTCGCGACGACGAGGCGGGCCTCCGCCACGACCGTGGCCAGCTCGAGCAGGCCGGTGCGGCCGGCGAGCACCTCGACCTGGTCGACGGGGAGCGGCCCGGCGGCGTCGAGGACCCGCTGGCACAGGTGCCACTCGTCCTCCGAGCCGGTGAGGGCGACGAGGTGGCCGCGGGCGACGAGCTCGGCGACGACGGCACCGAAGCGCTCGGCGGGCCACCGGCGACCGGCGGCCGCCGCCCCGGGGTGCACGACCGCCAGGCCTTCGGGAGCGATTCGTCGACGATTCGTCGCGCGGGCGGTGGTTTCGTCGGCACCATCTGACGTGGTTTCGACGATTCGTCGACGAATCGTCGCCAACGCGGGCGATGCGGACCGGGGGCGGGGGCGGGGCAGGTCGAGGTCGGCCGGGTCGGCCGGGATGCCGGACTCCTCGAGCAGGCGGCACCAGCGGTGCACCTCGTGCTCGTCGGCCCGCCAGGTCACGTCGGCGACCGGGGTCGCGTCCGCCTCGGGGTGGGCGAAGGCGACGAGCGCGCCGGGCCGGGATGCGGCCAGCAGCGACGTGCTCTGCGGTCCCCGCCCGTGGAGGTTCACGGCCAGGTCGGCGCCGTGGAGCGACGGGTCGAGCGGGGCGAGCGGCGCCGTGTCGACGACCCGGTCGACGCCGGCGAGGCGGGCCAGCGGCTCCTGCCACGCCGGTGCGGCGAGGACCAGGTCGGCGTGGGGGAAGCGCCGGCGCAGCGCCCGCAGGGCGGGCACGCCGGTGCACAGGTCGCCGAGGCCGAGCGCCCGCAGGACGACGACGGTGCCGGGGTCGCCGGGACCGATCACGGCCAGGAGCCCTCGACGGGCGCCATGACCGCCAGCTCGCGCACCTCGATGCCGGCCGGCCGGGACAGCACCCAGACGACGGTCTCGGCCACCTCGGCCGGGTCGGCGAGGATGGCGTCGGCCGGCGGCTTGTACTGCTCGTCGCGCTCGTCGAAGAACGACGTGTGCATGCCGCCGGGGGTCAGCATGGTGACGCCGACGCGACCCTTCAGCTCGGCGGTCAGCGCCCGGGTGAAGCCGACGACGCCGAACTTCGAGGCGCAGTAGGCGGTGGCGTCGGACACCGCCTTGTGGGCCAGCGTCGACGCGACGGTGACGACGCGGCCCTGGCGCTCGAGCAGGCCGGGCAGCGCCGCCCGCACCACCGAGGCGGTGCCGAACAGGTTGATCTCGACGACCCGGCGCCACTCCTTCGGGTCGACCGAGAGGAGCTCGCCGGGCACGTCGACGCCGGCGCAGCAGATCACGGCGTCGACGCCGCCGAGGCGCTCGACGGCCCGCTCGGTGGCGGTGGCCGAGGCGTCGGGGTCGGCGAGGTCGACGACCTCGGTCGGCACGTCGTCGCGGTCGCCGGGGCGGCGGTCGAGCGACACGACCGAGGCGCCGGCGGTGCGCAGGCGAGCGCACGTGGCGGCACCGAGTCCGGACGAGCCGCCGGTGACGACGACGGACCAGCTGGCGGGATCTTCCC
The DNA here is from genome assembly GCA_046565885.1 of Acidimicrobiia bacterium. GTDB lineage: Bacteria > Actinomycetota > Acidimicrobiia > Acidimicrobiales > Salinilacustritrichaceae > Salinilacustrithrix. The sequence continues at coordinate 16,425 of JBKHXT010000112.1, read as the reverse complement.
AGGAGGTCATGGTGGTGGCTCTCGCTTCCGTTGGTGGGGTGGGTGGTCGGCGGGTGCGCCGGTCAGGCCGGGCGGCCGGCGCGGGCTCGGGTGACGAGGTCGGTGGTGGATCGGCCGTCGAGGAACGGGACGGTCACCACGGAGCCGCCCCACTCGGCGAGCACGGCGGTCTCGGGGATCTCGGCCGCGGTGTAGTCGCCGCCCTTCACGAAGACGTCGGGCTGCAGCTGGCGCAGCGCCTCGACCGGCGTGTCCTCGGAGAAGACGATGACGTCGTCGACGTCGGCCAGCGAGCGGAGCACGGCGACGCGGTCCTCCACCGGCTGCAGCGGTCGCTCGGGTCCCTTCAGCCGGCGCACGGACTCGTCGTCGTTGACGAGCACGACGAGCCGGTCGCCCAGGCAGCGGGCCGCCCGCAGCGTGTGCACGTGGCCGGGGTGGAGGATGTCGAAGCACCCGCCGGTGGCGACGAGGGTGGTTGGGCGTCGGTCGCGCTCGGCCCGGCGGGCGCTCGCCGTCGGCGTCCGGGGGCGACGGCGGGCCGGCTGCATCCCGGAGGCGCCGCCGGCGGCGACGAACTCCCCGGCGCCGAGCACGGCGGCGTGGATCGCCTCGGAGACGACGGCGCCGCCGGCCAGGGCGACGGTGGTGGCGGCGGCGAACGCGTCGCCGGCCCCGCAGGTGTCGGTGCCCTCCACGGGTTCGAGCACGGGCACGGTCAGCGGTGCGCCGTCGCCCAGCACCACGACGGCACCCTCGCTGCCGAGGGTCACCGCGACGGCGCCGACGTCCCAGCGGGCGCGGAGGCGCCGCGCCCGCTCGACCTCGGCGGTGAGCGTGGCGCCGGCGACGTCGGGCTCGTAGGCGGCGGCCTCGGCGCGGTTGGGGCAGACGACGCTGCTGCCGGGCACCGGGTCGGGGCCCTTGCGGTGCGGGTCCCACACCACCGGGGTGCCGGCCCGGCGGGCGGCGGCGATGGCGTCGCGCACGACGGGGTGGGCGGCGACGCCACGTCCGTAGTCGGCGACGAGCACGGCGTCGGCGCCGGTGATGGCGGCGGTGACCCGTTGGGCGACGGCCGGCGCCAGCGACCCGGCGACCCGTCCCTCGCCCCGGTCGAGGCGCAGCATCGGCACGCCGGCGGCGGCGATGCGGACCTTCTCGATCGTGGTCCCCTCCCAAGGCAGCGGGCACACGTCGACGAACTCGTCGGCGAGCAGCTGGGGGAGGCGCCGGCCCGGCTCGTCGTCGGCGATGGCGGCGACGAGCGTGACGGTGGCGCCGCCGCGCACGGCCATGGTGGCGGCGAGGCCGGCGCCGCCGGCGCGGTGCACCACCTGGCGCTGGTCGACGACGGGCACGGGGGCCTCGGGTGACAGGCGGTCGGCGCTGCCGGCGATGTCGGCGTCGGCGAGCAGGTCGCCGACCACGCACACCCGGGGTCGCCGGCCTCGGCGGGCCGGGCTCATCGGATGCCCTTCGCGCCGTCGAGGTCGATGACGGCGGAGGCGGCCCGCTCGCCGGCGAGGACGATCTCGTCGACCGCCTCGCACAGCAGGTGGATGGCGAGCAGGTGCAGCTCCTGCACCGTCGGCGTCGGCCCGGGGATGCACACGGCGTCGTGGGCGGCGGCCGCGAGCGGGTTCGGCGCCGAGCCGGTCAAGGCGAGCACGGTGATGCCCAGCTCGGCTGCCGCCCCGGCGGCGGCGAGGACGTTGGAGCTGTGCCCGGAGGTCGACAGGGCGACGAGCACGTCACCCCGCCGGCCGTGGGCCCGCACCTGGCGGGCGAACGCCTCGTCGGGGCCGTAGTCGTTGACGATCGCCGTCAGCGCCGAGGTCTCGGCGTGGAGGGCGATGGCCGAGAACGGCCGCCGCTCCTCGTGGTAGCGCCCGACCAGCTCGGCGGTGAGGTGCTGGGCCTGGGCGGCCGAACCGCCGTTGCCGCAGGCCAGCAGGCGGCCGCCGGCGAGCAGCCGGGCCGCCAGCTGCTCGCCCCAGCGGCGGATGCGGGGCAGCTCGTGGTCGATGCCGTCCAGCGCGCGGCGCAGATCGGACAGGTGCGTCTCGAGGGTGCTCACGACTTGCCTCCCACCAGCTCGTCCGCCGGGGCCTCGTACCACGGCGGGATCGGTTCGGTGCAGTGGCGCCGGCCGTCGGCGACGAGGCGCTCGTAGACGGCGGCGGTGCGGGCGGCGATGCGGTCCCAGCCGTAGGCGTGGGCGCGGGCGCAGGCGGCCTGGGCCATGGCGCCGTGGCGGCGGGGGTCGTCGGTGACGTGGCGGATCGCCGAGGCGATGGCCGAGGGGTCGCGGGGCGGCACGAGCACGCCGGTGCGACCGTCGACCACGGTCTCGGCGAGGCCGCCGACCCGGGAGGCGACGACCGGCACGCCGCACGCCATGGCCTCGACGGCGACGAGGCCGAACGGCTCGTACCAGGGGCAGCAGCACACGACGTCGACGGAGCGCAGCAGGGCGGGCACGTCGTCGCGCTCGACCGCGCCGAGGAAGCGGACCCGGTCCTCCACGCCGGCGTCGACGGCGATGCGGCGCAGCGCCCGGGCCTCGTCGTCCTCGTGGAGCATGGCCTGGGGCGGTCCGCCGGCGACGAGCAGCTCGGCGTCGGGCAGGTGGACGAGCGCCCGGATCACGTCGGCGATGCCCTTCCGGGGCACCAGGCGGCTCACGCAGGCGATCTGCGTGCGGCGGCGACCGGGCCGGTGCATGCGGGGGCCGTCGGTGCGGAACCGGTCGAGGTCGACGCCGCAGGGCACCACGGTGACGTCGTCGTGGAGGGCGCCCATGGCGGCGACGGCTCGGGCCTCGTGGGCGGTGGTGGCCACGACGTGGTCGCTGGCCCGGGCGAGCCACGACTCCACCGCCACGCGGCCGGGCGGGCTGGTGTCGGCCTGCCCCTGGTGGCGGCGCTTCTCGGCGCCGAGGGCGTGGTAGGTGAGCGCCACGGGGATGCGGGCGCGGTCGCCGGCGTCGACGGCGGCGATGCCCGACATCCAGAAGTGGGCGTGGACCACGTCGGGGCGGTCGGTGGCCCACTGGGCGACGAGGTCGTCGGCGAAGGCGTCCATCCAGCCGGCGAGGGCGTCCTTCGGGATGGGCTCGGGCGGGCCGGCATCGACGTGGTCGACCACGACCCCGGGGGCGAACTCGACGCGCCGGGGCAGCGCCGGGTCGTCGCGACGGGTGTGCACCACGACCTCGGCGCCGAGGGCGGCCAGCCCGCGGGCCAGGGCGGCGACGTGCACGTTCTGGCCGCCGGCGTCGACCCCGCCGAGCAGGGCGAGGGGGCTGGCGTGCTCGGAGACCATGCTCACCTTCAGGGGGCTGATCTTCATCGTGGGCTTCATCGCGTGACCTCCGGGAGGAGCTGGTCCCAGTCGTGGAGGAAGCGCTCGAGCGAGTAGCGCTCCCGGACGTGGGATCGGGCGGCGGCGCCGAGCTCGGCGCCGGCCGCGGGGTCGGCGAGCAGTCGTGCGGCTGCGGCCGTGAGGGCGGAGACGTCGTTGGAGACGACCCCGCAGGACGGGGGGACGGCGTCGTGCGCCTCGGTCGTGGCCAGGGCCACCACCGGCATCCCCAGGTGCATGGCCTCCAGCAGGGCCAGGCCGAGGCTGGTCCAGCGGAACGGGTGCACGTAGAGCCGCCGGCGGGCGAGCTCGAGGTGCATCTTCTCCTGCGGCACGTCGTCGTGCGTGCGCAGCCAGCTGCGGTCGTCGGACGCCATCGCGTCGACGCCCATGCCGAACAGGTCGACCGGACCCACCTCGCCGAAGCGCGGGATGAGGTCGGTGCCGGTGACCCGGGCCCGGCGGACCGGCTCGTTCACCACCATGCCGATGGCCTCGATCTCGCCGGTCCAGCGCTGGCCGGGGTCGACGATGCCGTGCTCGACCACCGAGGTCGGCACGTCGCCGCAGTCCCAGAACAGGTCGTTCGTGTGGGTGACGTGCACGACGCGGGCGATGTCGTCGCGGTCGGCGGCCGGGTGGCGCAGCTCGTTGATGCGGCCCTGCGGCGCGTTGTGCTCGAGCCAGATGGCCGGGACGTCCGAGCCGAGGCGCCGACCCGGGCACCACCGCTCCCACAGCTCGACGTCCTCGGGGCGCTGGACGATCACCAGGTCGAGCTCGGCGTCGGGCAGCTCCTCGGGCGTGACCTCGACCGCGCCGGCCGGCCAGTCCCAGGTCTGCGCCCGGCCCCGGCCCTCCGGTCCCCGGTCGGGGACGACGGGGATGAGGTAGCGGTGCGGGCCCTGGACGAACGACGTGGTCCACGAGCCGTGGACGTGCCAGATGAGGATGTTCACCGGAGCGCCTCCTGTCGGTTGGGGGCGGGCGAGCGGAGCGCCAGGCGGCGTACGGCGTCGACGACGGCCTCGGCCGTGAACGGGTCGAGGCAGGGCTGGCCGGGGACGGGGCACGACCGGGCCCGGCACCCGGCGCAGGCGATGCCCTGGTCGCCCAGCAGCACGTGCGGCACGGCCCACGGCCGCCAGCGGTGCGCGGGCACGACCGGCGGGTAGGCCTCGACCACGGGGGTGCCGACGGCGGCGGCCAGGTGGGCGGGGCCGGTGTTGCCGCACACGACGGCCTCGGCGCCGGCCAGCAGGTGGGCGAGGTCGGCGAGGTCGGTGGCGCCGGTGCGGTCGTCGATCCGGTGCGGGACGGCCCCGCCGACCACGGCGTCGACCAGCGCCCGCTCGGCGGGGCCGCCGGTGACCACGACCCGCCAGCCGTCGGTGGTGAGTCGGGCGACGGCGTCGGCGGTGGCCTCGACGGGGAGGGCGCGGGCCGGCACGGAGGCGCCGGGGTGGACGACGATGTAGGGCACCTCGGGCAGCCCGACCGTCGGGGCGGGGAGGCGCACCCGGAGGCGGCCGTCGTCGCCGGGCGGTAGGCGGTGGCCGGCGGCGGCGCACACGGCGAGGGACTGCTCGACCTCGTGCACCTCGTCGAGGTAGGGGTGGCGGACGTCGAGCAGCGAGCCCGGGTAGTCGACGGACGTGGCGGCCACGTGGCTGACCCCGGCGAGGCGCAGCAGCAGGGCCAGGGGCAGAGGGCTCTGGTGGAACGACGTGAGCACGACGGCCGAGTCGACGCCGGCGCCGGCGATGCGGTCGACGAGGGCGTCGACGTCGGCCCGGTCGGCGGCGGGCGGGTCGAACCCCGTCCACGGCGACTCCCACGTCCAGACGTCGTCGACGCCGGGCAGGAGCCGGGCCGCGGCCGCACCGGCGGGGCCGGCGAGGTACGTGACCCGGTCGGCGCCGGCGGCGACGGCGCGCACGGCCGGCCCGGTGAGCAGGACGTCGCCCGCGTTGTCGAGCCGGGCGACGAGCACGTGTCGGATGTCGGGGCCGGTCACGACGCACGCTCCCCTGCTGCGGATCCGGCGGCGGCGACCCGGCGGCCGGCCGGCAGGCGCCGGCCGCCGAGCAGCGCCTCCACCGCCTCGACGAGCGTGGTCGCCACCTCGGGGGCGGCGAGCACCTCGCGGCGGCGGGTGACCTCGGTGGGAACGAGGATGGCACGGGCGCCGGCGGCGAGGCCGGCCTCGACGTCGGTGCCGATGTCGCCGACGTAGGCGCAGGCGGTGGGCGCCACACCGAGCTCGGCGGCGGCGGCCTCGATCATCCCGGGGGCCGGCTTGCGACAGGCGCAGCCGTCGTCGGGCCCGTGCGGGCACCACTGGACGGTGTCGAAGGCGCCGACGATCTCGACGAGGCGGTCGTTGACCGCGTCGACCTGCTCGGGGACGAGCAGGCCTCGGGCGACGCCGCTCTGGTTCGACACGAGGCCGACGCGGACGCCGGCGGTGCGCAGCCGCTCGAGCGCCTCGTGGACGCCGGGCACGACGCGCACCTCGTCCGGGTCGCCGTTGTAGGGGACGTCCTCGACGAGGGTGCCGTCGCGGTCGAACAGCACGACCTGCGGGCGCCGGGTGCCCCAGCGGTCGTGGGCGCCGTGGGGGGCGAGGCGGCGGGCGCGCAGGCGGCCGGACGCCGCCCAGCGGGTGGCGGCGACGGGGATGGCGGCCGAGGTGGCGGCCATCGCCGCGACCTCCGCCGGCGTGCGGGGGCCGGGGCCGATGCGCTGCCAGGCGAAGCGCCCCCACTGGGCGGCCCAGGCGGCACCGAGCGCGCCGGCGAGGCGGGGGCGGCGGGCGGCCAGCGCCACGCCGGTGGCGGCGAGCGTCGCGCTGGCGGCGACGTGGCGGTGCAGGGCGCCGCGAGGCGCCTCGGCCCGCCGGCGCCAGTCGGTGCCGTGGAGGCGGCGCATGAGGGCATCGTCGGCGTTGCCCCGCTGCTGGCCGATGGTCACGCTCCACCCCGCCTCGCCGACCGGGTGGTCGATCGAGCGGGTGCCGACGGTGAGGCCCCAGTCGGCGTCGAGGAGGCGCAGCGCCAGGTCGGAGTCCTCCCGGTAGGCGCGGGGGAAGCGCTCGTCGAAGCCGCCGACGTCGTCGAGGGCGTCGCGGCGCACCGCCATGTCGGCGGTGATCCAGCGGGCGGTGGCGAGGCCGGCGACGTTGCGCTCCCGGTCGGTGGGCCGGCGGTCATCGGGCAGCGGGACGTGCACCCGCCCCTGCACGGCGCCGACGCCGGCACCGGCCCGGCGCAGGTCGTCGCCGACGCGGGCGAACCAGTCGGGGTGGACGACGACGTCGTCGTCGACGAAGCAGACCCACGCCTCGGTCGTGCGGCGCCAGCCCCGGTTGCGGCTGGCGGCGGGGCCACGGCCGCCGGTGCGCACGACCTCGATGGCGATCGGGAAGCAGGGCAGCAGCTGCAGCGGCTCGACGTCGCCGGGGCGGTCGTCGACGACGACGACCGAGGTCGGCCTCGGTCCCTCGCCGACGCCGGGGAGGGCGTCGGCGAGGGACTCGAGCAGGCGGCGCAGCGCCGGGCGACCGATGGTGGGGATGACCAGGTCGAAGCCGTGCACCTCCCCGGTCAGCGGGTCGGTGGGCGGGTTCACGAGGCGTGCAGGTCCGCCCGGCGGACCAGGTGGTTGCCGATGGCCAGGGCGTCGACGGGAGCGGACCCGAAGCACTCGAGTGCATCCCGCGGGTCGTCGACCATCGGGCGGCCGGCCGTGTTCAGCGAGGTGTTGACCACGACCGGGATGCCGGTGCGGTCGGCGAACGCGCTGATCATCCGGTGGACGAGCGGCTCCTCGTCCACGTCGATGGTCTGGATCCGGGCGGTGCCGTCGACGTGGGTGACCGCCGGGATGCGCTCGGCCCAGCCGTTGCGGACGCGGTGGGTGAAGAGCATGAACGGGCTCGGGATGGGCCCGCCCTCGAAGATGTCCTTGGCCCGCTCGAGCAGGACCATGGGGGCGATGGGCCGGAACTGCTCGCGCCCCTTGACCTCGTTCAGGCGCTGCAGGTTCTCTGCCCGGCCCGGGTGGGCGATGAGGCTGCGGTGCCCGAGGGCGCGGGGACCGAACTCGGACCGGCCCTGGAACCAGGCGACCACACCGTCGTCGGCGAGGACGTCGGCCACGGCGGTGGCGATGTCGTCGCAGCGGGTGGAGGCGACCTTGGCCTGGGCGAGCCAGGCGGCGATCTCGTCGTCGTCCCAGCCCCGGCCGAGGGCGGCGGTGCGCATCGGTCGCACCCGGTCGCCGAGCTGCGTGGCCACGTGGCAGGCGGCGCCGAGGGCGGTGCCCGAGTCGCCGGAGGCGGGCTGGACCCACACGTCCTCGAACGGCCCGTCCTCGAAGAGGCGGCTGTTGGCCACGCAGTTCAGCGCCACGCCGCCGGCGAGGACGATGGCCCGCTCGGCGGTGCGCTCGTGGAGTCGCTCGGCGAGCTCGATGATGCACTCCTCGAGCCGGGCCTGGACCGAGCTGGCCAGGTCGGCGTGGACGGGGTCGAGGGTCTCGGGCCCGTCGGTGTCGCCGCGCCCGGGCGGCGCGAAGGAGCTCCAGTCCACCTCCTCGGTGACGAAGCCGTCGTCGGTGACCCGGAACAGCTGGCGGAAGGCGTCGAGGTGGCGGGGCTCCCCGTAGGAGGCCATCGCCATGACCTTGTACTCGTCGCTGGAGCGGCGGAACCCGAGGTGGGCGGTGAGCTCCTCGTAGCGGAGGCCCAGGCTGTGGGGCAGGTCCTGGTGCCAGAGCACCTCCATGCCGTCGGGCGTGGCGTGGCCGCCGAGGCCCGAGCCCCGCTCGCCGCGCCCGTCGAGCACCAGCACGGCCGACGACTCGTGCGGCGAGGGCGCCCACGCCGAGGCGGCGTGGCTGACGTGGTGGGGCACCCAGCGGAAGATGTCGGGATCGAGGTCGGGCAGGATGGTGCGCAGGAACAGCGGCGCCCGCTGGGCGTAGAGGGTGCGCAGGCCCTCCCACTCGGCCTCCGTCGGGTCGTCGCCGAGCTCGTGCCCGAGGGCGGGGTCGTAGGAGTAGGCGACGGCGTCGAGGTCGGCGGCGCCGAGGCCCGCCTGCTCGAGGCAGAACCGGATGGACGCCTCGGGCAGCTCCCACGTCGAGAACGGCACCGGGGTCTTGCCGTGCTTGCGCCGGCTGAAGCGCTCCTCCTCGGCGGCGGCGACGACCTCCCCGTCCACGACGAGGGCGGCGGCGGGGTCGTGGAAGACGGCGTTCACGCCGAGGACGACAGGCACGGGGGGGCTCCGGTTCGCTCGTGGTCGGGGCACGCCCGGGCGGAGTCTGGGCCCAGTGACGCTTCGCGCTCCCCCTGCCCGATCTGCGCCACGGATATGTCGGCTTCCCGCACCTTTCGTGGTCGAGTTCCCTGGGAAGGCAAGTGCGCCACCCACCGCGGTCGAGTCACCGCCGCGGACACACGCATCGGAGCGAGCGGGGAACACCGGGCCGGTGGGCGGTGTTGCGGGCAGGTGCCAACATGCAACGGCACCGACCGAACGCAATCCAGAGAGAGGAACGCGATGAGCATCCGACTGGGTGACGAGGCCCCCGACTTCACCGCCGAGACCACCGAGGGACCGGTCTCCTTCCACGAGTGGAAGAAGGACAGCTGGGCGGTGCTGTTCAGCCACCCCGCCGACTTCACGCCCGTGTGCACCACCGAGCTCGGCCGCACCGCGCAGCTGAAGGACGACTTCGCCTCGCTCAACACCAAGGTGATCGCCCTGTCGGTCGACTCCCTCGAGGACCACAAGGGCTGGGCGCCCGACATCGGCGAGGTCGGCGGCACCGAGCTGAACTTCCCGATCATCGCCGACCAGGACCGCAAGGTGGCCGAGCTCTACGACATGATCCACCCGGGCGAGGGCGACACGTCCACCGTCCGCACGGTCTTCGTGATCGACCCGAGCAACAAGGTGCGCCTGAACCTGAACTACCCGAAGTCGGTGGGTCGGAACTTCACCGAGATCCGCCGCGTCGTCGAGGCGCTGCAGCTGACCGACGCCATGCCGGTGGCCACGCCCGCCGACTGGACCGAGGGCGACCGGGTCATCGTCTCCCCCGCCATGTCCACCGACGACGCGAAGTCGCGCTTCGGCGAGGACAAGGTCGAGGAGCAGAAGCCCTACCTGCGCTGGGTCACCGACCCGGCCTGATCGGCTGAGGCGTGGGCGTGCCGGGTAGGACCCCGGCATGCCCACGCTCCACGTCATCGTCGCCAGCACCCGTCCCGGCCGGATCGGACGGCCCGTGGGCGAGTGGTTCGCCGCCCAGGCCCGCGAGCACGGCGCCTTCGACGTCGAGCTGGTCGACCTGGCCGAGGTCGGCCTGCCCCTCTTCGACGAGCCGAAGCACCCCCGGCTGCAGGACTACGCCCACGAGCACACCCGCCGGTGGTCCGAGACGGTGGCGCGCGCCGACGCCTTCGCGTTCGTCATGCCGGAGTACAACCACGGCTACAACGCGGCGCTGAAGAACGCCATCGACTTCCTGTGGCTGGAGTGGAACGACAAGCCGGTCGCGCTCGTCGGCTACGGCGGCGTCTCCGGCGGCACGCGCGCCATGCAGTCGCTGAAGCCGGTGCTCGGCGCCGTGAAGCTGCGCCTCGCGGCCGAGGTGCCGATCCCCTTCGTGCACGAGCGCACCGACGACGACGGCGCCATCGAGGCCAACGAGCCCATGCGCCAGGGCGCGGCCGGCGCCCTCGACGCCCTCGACGCCGAGGTCCGCCTGCTGGCCGCCGCCCGGCAGTCGGTCGGCTGAGACCGCCCCGCTACGGTCCGTCGAGCATGAGGCGCCCCCCGGTCGACTTCGTCGTCATCGGCGCCATGAAGTGCGGCACGACGTCGCTGCACCACTACCTGGCCGCCCACCCCGACGTCTCCCTGCCGGCGCGCAAGGAGGTCGACTTCTTCTTCGGACGGCAGCCCGGGGGCCCGGGCAACCGCTGGCGGGGACTCGACTGGTACGAGGCGCTGTTCGACCCCGAGGCGCCGGTCCGGGGCGACGTCTCCCCCGGCTACACGTCGCCCGACCACCCCGAGGCGGCGGCCGGGATCGCCGAGGTCGCACCCGACGCCCGCCTGGTCCTCCTCGTGCGCGACCCGCTCGACCGGGCCGTGTCGCAGTACCGGCACCACCGGCGCGACGGCACCGAGCCGAGGTCGCTCGCCGACGCCCTCCTCGACCCGGCGCTGCACTACGTCCGCCGGAGCCGCTACGCCGAGCGCCTGGTGCCCTTCCTCGAGCGCTTCCCCGCCGACCGGATCGCCGTCGTCGACCACGTCGCCCTGGCCGGCGAGACGCGGGCCACCGTCGACGCCCTCTGCCGGTTCCTCGAGATCCCGGCGTCCGTGCCCGACGAGGACCTCGCCCGGCGCCACAACGCCGCCGGCGACCGCCACCGGCCCGTCCCGGCTGACCTCGCCCGGCGGTTCCGCGAGCTCGTCGCCGACGACGTCGAGCGCTTCGCCGAGCTCCGGGGGGAGCTCGTGGTCACCGCGCCGCCGGCGTCGGAGCGCGAGACTGCGTGACGCACCACCGCCAGCCGCGGAGATGTTGCGAGTTACTCCGGAATGGGCACCGTCCGTACGGGGTAGAGCCTCGTGCCCCCACATCGCCAGCCACCCGCTTCCGATCGGATGCCGCATGCCCGGAACCCCGCAGCGCATCGATGACTTCTCGCTGACCTGCCCCGCGGAGGTCGGCGCGATCGCCGATGTGCGCGCCGACTTCACGGCCTGGCTCCGACGGTGGGTGGTGGACGAGGAGACGATCAGCGACATGACCGTCGTGCTCAGCGAGCTGCTGGCCAACGCCGTGAGCGCCGCCGAGGGCACCGGGCGGACCGTCCACGTCCTGGCCTGCGCCGAGGACAGCGAGGTCGTCGTCGCCGTCCAGAACCCCACGGTCCGGTGGGTGGACGACCGCTGGGACCTCGACGACCCGCTGCGGCTCGGCGGCCGGGGCCTGCTGATCGTGCGCACCCTGGTCGACGAGCTCGAGGTCGATCGCGACGAGCGGGCCGGCACCACCACCGTCCGGTCCCGCAAGGCGGTGCCCGTCGGCGGCTGACCGCCGGCGTCAGCGGGGGTAGACCTCCAGGTCCACCGCCTTCACGGCCGCCCACACCTGCTCTCCCGGGCGCAGCCCCAGCGCCGCCGCCGACGCCGCCGTCACCTCGGCGGTGAGCGGCACCGGCCCGTCGAGCGCCACCCGCACGCGGTCGGCACCGCCCTCGACGCCGACCACCACCGCCGCCCAGTGGTTGCGGGGGCTGCCCTCCGGCGGCTGGCGGTGCAGGGCCACGGCCTGGGGTCGGATCGCCACGGCCACCCGGTCGGCCGGCACGGGATCGGCGAGCGCGAGCTCGGCGCCGCTCGCCAGGCGGACGTGCCGCTCGCCGGCCGCCTCGCCCTCGACCAGGTTCAGCCCGACGAGGTCGGCCACGAAGCGCGATGCCGGCCGGGCGGTGACCTCGGCCGGCGAGCCGACCTGCGTGATGCGGCCGTGCTCGAGGATCACCAGCCGGTCGGCGAGGACGATGGCGTCGACGGGGTCGTGGGTGACGAGCAGCCGGGCGCCGGCGAACGTGGCCAGGTGCCGGCGCAGCTCGCTGCGCACGTCGGCGCGCGTGGTGGCGTCGAGGGCGGCGAGCGGCTCGTCGAGCAGGAGCAGCGCCGGCTCGGTGACCAGCGCCCGGGCGAGGGCCGCCCGCTGCGCCTGCCCGCCGGACAGCTGGGCGGGCCGGGCGTCGGCGAGGTCGGCCAGGTCGAGGCGCTCGAGCCACCGGCGAGCGTCGGCCCGTGCGTCGGCCTTGCGCCGACCCCGGGCGCGCAGGCCGAAGGCGACGTTGTCGAGCACCGTCTGGCGGGGGAACAGGAGGTGGTCCTGGAACACGACGCCCACCCCCCGCTGCTCGGCCGGGACGAAGGTGCCGGTCGAGGGATCGTCCAGGACCCGGCCGTCGAGCTCGATGCATCCGGCGTCGAGGGGCACCAGCCCGGCCACCGCCCGCACGAGCGTCGTCTTGCCGGCGCCGTTCGGCCCGAGCAGCGCCACGACCTCGCCGTCGGCGACGGCGAGGTGGGCGGCGAGGTCGAGGTCGCCGAGGCGGATCCGGACGTCGGCATCCAGCACGTCAGGGCGCCCAGCGGTCGCGGAGGGGGACGAGCACGAGCAGCGAGACGGCGATGAGCACGAGGGACAGGGCGATGGCGGCCTCGCGGTCCGACTCGAGGGCGAGGTACACGGCGAGCGGCATGGTCTGGGTGCGGCCGGGCAGGTTGCCGGCGAAGGTGATCGTGGCCCCGAACTCCCCGAGCGCCCGGGCCCAGCAGAGGGCGGCACCGGCCACGATGCCGGGCAGGGCGTTGGGGATGGTCACCTGGCGCAGCACCAGCCAGCGGCCGGCACCGAGGGTGGCGGCGGCGTCCTCGAAGCGGGGGTCGGCGGCGCGCAGCCCCGCCTCCACGGTGATCACCAGGAACGGCATGGCCACGAAGGTGTTGGCGGCGACCACGCCCCACAGCGAGTACGGCAGCAGCAGGCCGGTGGACTCGTAGATCGGCTCCCCCAGCACGCCGCGACGGCCGAACGCGAGCAGCAGGGCGGCGCCACCGACCACCGGCGGCAGCACCATGGGCAGCAGCACGAGGGCGCGGACGACCGAGCGCCCCCGGAACGACGTGCGGGCCAGCACCCAGGCGAGCGGCAGGCCGAGCACGAGCGCCACCGCGGTGGCCGCGGTGGCGCTCACGACGCTGAGCCAGAGCGCGTCGGTGACGATGGGCTCGCCGACGAGGCGACCCATCGACGACCACGGCGCCTGCTGCACGAGGGCGAGCAGGGGGAGGACGAGGAAGGCGACGCCGGCGACGCCCAGCGGGACGACGGCGGCGGGCGCCCGGCGGGCCCGGCGGTCGCTCACGAGCCCGGCCTCACGGCGCGCCGAACCCGGCCTCGCGGAGGATGCGCTGGCCGTCCTCGCCGAGCACGAAGTCGACGAAGTCCGACGCCAGGTCGGTGGCGCCGGCACCGTCGACGACGGCGATCGGGTAGGCGGTCGACGCATCGCCGGGCAGGTCGACCGCCTCGACGGCGTCGCCGGCGGCGAGCACGTCGGTCACGTAGACCAGCCCGGCGTCGAGCTCGGCCTCCTCCACCTTGGTGAGCAGGGCGCGCACGTCGGGCTCCTCGGTGTCCGGCTCGGCGGCGACGCCGGCCGCCTCGAGCACCGTGCGGGCCAGCGCACCGCAGGGCACCTCCGGCGCGCACACGCCGAGCAGCAGCGAGCCGTCGGCGAGGTCCTCGAGGCTCCGGACGCCGGCCGGGTTCCCGGCGGGCACGGCGATGGCCAGGCGGTTGCGGGCGAACGTCGCCGGCTCCCCCACCTCGCCGGCTTGGACGAGCGCCTCCACGGGGCCGGAACCGGCGGAGGCGAACACGTCGGCCGGGGCGCCCTCGAGGATCTGCTCCCGCAGCGACGAGGACGCACCGAAGCTCAGCGTCACGTCGACGTCGCGGTCGGCCTCGAACTCGGCGGCAATCTCCTCGAAGGCGTCGGTGAGCGAGGCGGCGGCGAGCACGGTCAGGTCCGGCTCCCTGGCACCGCCGCAGGCGCCGCCGGCGAGCACCGCCACGGCCATCGCTCCCAGCACCCGACCCATGCGCCTCCTCTCGACCGCCGCACGATACGGGCTGGGCCCGCTGCGGAGGGACCGGTGAGGTTCATCCCTTCCGGCCGCGGCAGGGCTACGCTCCGTACCGGCGGTGGGCGCCGGAACAGAGAGCGGTGGGTCTTGAGATGAGCGATGCCCCGCACCGAGCATCGGTGGAGGTCCAGGGCCCGAGCGACCACGCGTTCCGCAGCGTCACCGAGGCGGTCCGGGAGATCGCCGGCGCCCGCGACATGCCGGGGCTGCTCAAGGCGGTGGCCGACGGCGCCCAGCGACTGATCGGCACCCACCAGGTCGTGGCCAGCCGGCTCCGCCACGGCTGGAGCGACGCCGAGACCTACGTCGCCCTGTCCGACAAGTACGCCGCCTGGCACGCCTACGACGAGGTCCCCAAGGGCCTCGGCGTCCTCAACTACGTCACCCGCGAGAACCTGCCGCTGCGCCTGACCGGCGAGGAGCTGCTCGCCCACCCCGAGTTCCGCCACCTGCGCGACGCCCCCGACCACCCGCCGCTTCCCGACTACCTCGCCGCTCCGCTGGTGGGCCGCGACGGCTCCAACCTGGGCCTGGTGCAGCTGGCCGACAAGGTCGACGGCACGCCCTTCTGCGAGGCCGACGAGGCCCTGCTCGTCCAGCTCGCCACCACGGCGGCCGGCGTCGTCGAGCACCTCGAGCTGTCGCTCGAGCTCGAGCGCAACGTGCGCAAGCACCGCCTCGTCGCCGACGTCGCCGTCGCGTTCGCGTCCGGCACCGGGCTCGCCGACATGCTGCGGCGCACGGTGAAGGCGATCGTCGACCACCTCGACGCCCCGCTGGCCCGCCTGTGGCTGGTGAACGAGGACCTGCACCAGCTCGAGCTGCAGGCCAGCGCCGGCTCCCCCGCCGACCTGGGCGGGGTCGAGACCCGCATCCCGCTCGGCCAGGGGATCGTCGGCGAGGCGGCCGACCGCTGCGAGCGTCGTCGCACGGACGACCTGGGGTCGCTGCCCGAGGCGTGGGGCGCCGACGGGCGGGCCGTCGAGTTCGCCGCCATCCCCCTCACCCTCGAGGGCCGCTGCATCGGCGTGCTCGGCCTGTCGATGCCCCGTCCGCTCACCGACAACGCGCTGACGACGTTGGAGGCCACAGCCGAGACGGCGGCCCTCGGCATCCAGCGGGTGCGCCACGAGCGGGCCACGGGCGAGCTGCTCGCGAGGGAGCAGCGGGCCCGCCACGAGCTCGACCACGCCATGCGCCGGGTCGACCTCATGCACTCGATCGGACGCAGCGTGCTGCGCCGCATCGACGTCGACGACATCGTCGGCATGGTGATCGAGGCGGCGGTGGAGCTGACGCCGGCGGCGTTCGGCGCCTTCTTCTACAACGTCGAGGACGAGCACGGGGAGCTGCTCAGCCTCTACCGCCTCGCCGGCGCCGACCGGGCCGACTTCGCCGGCTTCGACATGCCCCGCAAGACGCCGGTGTTCGCGCCGACGTTCAACGGCGAGCGGATCGTGCGCTCCGACGACATCACCCAGGAGCCCGTCTTCGGGCTCGAGCCGCCGTACCACGGCTTCCCGGACGGCCACCTGCCGGTCCGCAGCTACCTGGCGGTGCCGGTGCGCCTGTCCGGCGGCGAGGTCGTCGGCGGCATGTTCTTCGCCCACCCGGAGCCGGGGCGCTTCGGCGACGGCGACGAGGTCATCGTCACCTCGCTGGCCGACTACGCCGGCATCGCCATCGACAACGCCCGCCTGCTCGCCGCCGTCGAGCGCGAGCTCGCCCTGCGCAGCCGCATCCTCGAGGAGCGCGACCGCGTGGCCAGCGTGCTGCAGGCGAGCCTGCTCCCGCCGAGCCTCCCCGACATCCCCGGCGTCGAGGTCGGGGCCGTGTACCGGGGCGGCCAGACCAGCGTCGGCGGCGACTTCTACGACGTGTTCCCGCTCGCCGACGACGACTGGTTCGTGGTGCTCGGCGACGTGTGCGGCAAGGGCCCGCTGGCCGCCGCCCGCACCGCGCTCGCCCGCCACTCCGTGCGCACCGGCGCCGTGCTCCGGCGAAGGCCGGAGCTGGCGCTCGGCGTGCTCAACCGGGCGCTGCTCATGGACGAGTCCGAGGAGCAGCGCAGCCGCTTCGTGTCGGCGATCGCCATGCGCCTCCGGCTGACCGGCGACGACGGCGACGCCGTCCACGTCGACGCCGCCACCGGCGGGCACCACGGCCCGCTGATCCGGCGGGCCGACGGCCGGGTCGAGCGCTTCGAGGTGTCCGGCACGCTGCTCGGCGTCTTCGACGACGTCCGGGTCGGCAGCGCCACCACCACCCTCGGCGCCGGCGACCAGCTGGTGCTCTACAC
>JBKHXT010000111.1:0-20299 GCA_046565885.1 Acidimicrobiia bacterium | reverse complement strand
ACGTCGGCTGTTCGGACACAGCGACGCAGCGCGGTGAGCCCGACGGGCACCCAGGTCGAGGTGCCCCTGTCGTAAGCAACGACGAGCAGGGCGACCTCGTGGGTCGTCTTACCCGAGATGCGCCGCAGCTCGCGCCGGTCACAGAAGCTGGGGCCTACGGGGGCCGGGTGGGTGTGCCACTCGCCCACGTACCCGAGGTCGGAGTCCTTGGGGACCTGCTCGAGGACAGCAGCCAGAGCGGCTTCCGCTGGGGCGTGGCGGCGCCGGTACCAGGTGTGGCCAGCCTGTCGATCGGAGATCTCGAGTGCCTGCTCGACGTGTATCCCGTTTGGCTGCCGCCAGCCGAGGAGGATGCCGCCCGTTTCCCGCATCGGATCCACTGAGGCGTGCTCGACGAGCTCGGCCCACGCCGGCTCGGCGACGTCGATGGTCCGGTCGTCCGTGCTCACGGTTCGTCCGATCCGTCGTCTCGGAAGACGATGAGTTCATCGACGATGCTGGGCGGCAAGGCGTTGCGGCCCGAGGCAATGTCAACCGCCATCGCTACGGCGCGGGCGGCGGCCGCCGAGCACGCCCATGGCGGCGTGGGCGACACCGGATCGCCGCAACCTCCTTCTCGCAGATCTGTCGAAGGGCCACCCTCCTCCACAGCGGCGGCGTGCTGCTCACCCTCTCGCAGGAGGCTCCGGTCGACCCGGGCGACGGTGCCGTTGCGCAGCAGGCACACGGACACCACAGGCCGGTCCAGTACCCGGCTGGCGGTGAGGAGCAGCGCAGACGCCGGCCCGTTGGCGGTGCAGTCGATGACCAGATCGTGGCTGGTCAGAAGCTCCTCGGTGCGCTCTGCGGAGCGCAGAGGGGTCGTGGCCGTGGTGACGCAGGTCGGGTGGATAAACCCGGTCCGGACGAGGTAGTCCCGGACGGCGTCCACCTTCGGGCGTCCGATGTCGCGGAGGGAGGCGACGTGTCGGATGCAGTTCCCGGGACGGATCAGATCCCCGTCGATGAGGGTGACCTCACCTGCTCCGGAGCGGACGAGCATCTCGGCCACCTGGCAGCCCACGGCGCCGACCCCGACGACGGCGATCCGCTGCTCAGCCAGAACCTCGGCGTCGAGGCCGGCACGCAGGAAGAGGGTCGAGTCGCCGTCATGGGCTGCTTCCGCAGCCCGCAGGTCTTGAGGGTTCCGATCGACGGCGACGAGGGCCACGACGCCCTCATGTCCTTGGCGCCGGTAGCGGACCATGACGTACTTGACCGTCCCGTCCTCGATCCCGGTTCGCAGGGCGAGGGCTTCGTCGACGTCCATCAGATCGGCCAGTTCGTCGAAGTTGTGGATCGGCCGGTCGAGCTCGCCGACGTCAACGATGGCGGCTGCCCACTCGCGGGGGCGGGCCCGCTTTCCGCGGGCCGCCTTCCCCCGCAGGAGGCGCAGGCTGCCGTTGGGGCCCTTCTCCACCTTGCAGTGCCGGCCTGTGAGCTCGTCGAGGTCCGGGTAGGTGACGAGCACGGGCTGTCGGGGCCAGTACCGCTCAAGATCGAGATCGGGTGGGTCGTCGGGCCAGCCGAGGGCATCCTTCGCATGCCATGACTTGACCCGCTCGATGAGGTCGCCGGCCTCGAGCCAGGGCAGGTCGGCCGCTTCGTCCTCTGACCACAGGCAGAAGTGGCCGTCCGCTTCCCGGTGCCAGGACAGGCCGCCTTCGCCGAACGGCGTCTTCACCTTCGGCATCGCGATTGGGAAGTCCTCCGGCAACGTGATCTCGTGTTCGATGTGGGTGCCCGCGATGTCGATGGTTCCGGTCAGCGTTGCACCGTCAACGTGAAGGCGGAAGCCGGCCGAACAGAGCCGGTCGATGAGGGTCTCGCGGCTCGCCGCGAACGACGTGCTGAGCGCGCTCACGCGAACCGGCTGTCGCCTGCGGGAACGTGCCGATCGCCCTTGGTGATCAGCGCCACCTGCTTTGGAGTGCCGTCGTCGTTGCAGGTCGCCGGCATCTCGAACACCCAGTCCCCGTCGTCGTTCTTGCCGAGGATCTCGCGGTACGCCCTCGCCGCCGGGCAGGTCTCCGGGTTGGCAAGAGCATCCTCGGCCTTCTGGGCCAGTTCGGCGAACGTGGCCGCGGCGTTCCGCATCTGGGCGTCGGTGACCCTGACCTTGATGACCTCGCCGGGCCGGGTCGGGTCGTCTACGTCCCCGCCGGCCACCACGGCTTCGAGCTGGGTGGCGATGGAGCGCAGCGCCCCGGTGAACAGGGCGGCGAGGCTCGAGTCGTCGAGCCCGGCGTCGAAGGCGTGGTACGTGAGGATCTCGAAGAACAGTCCGCCCGGGCGCTTCCCGAGATGCGTGCGTCGCGTCTGACGAATCAGCTTCACGACGGGGACGTAGTCGTCGTTGTAGCGCTCGTTCATCTTCGAGCTGAGGGAGGTCAGCTCCTCGGGGTTGGTCTCCATCCAGCCGCCTTCGCGGTCCGGGATCTCGAGGTAGTTGCCGGCCGGCCTGGCAGGGACCACGTCGACGTGCATGTCGAAGTCGGGGAACTCGACCTTGATGGAGCTGTCCTGGGGCGCGACCCGGGGATCGCCGCCGTCTTCGTCGTAGGCGTCCTGGAGCACCGCGATGAGGTGATCCATCAGATCGTTAACGTCCTCGTCGTCGGGGAGGTCGGGGAGCTTGGAGAGGACGTCGACGTCCTTCACCCGCTTGATCGAGACCTGCCGCTTGTAGCTGCCGATGAGAACGGTGTCGATGCCATGCTCCTTCAGCGTGGCGTCCGCCTCGAGATGTTCTCGTACGTCGGCGTGAGCGGCGGCCGCGTTCTCCTTGTCGGCCCTCTCGGGCTCGACGTTGGACTTCGCCTTCGTGAACTGGGTGGGCAGCGTGGCCATGGGCGTCTCCTCGGTCCCCGGGGACGGTGCCGGCGTCCCCCGCCCGCGCACGCAAATCCCACACCTGAAACTACACCCATGGTATCCGTGACCCGATCGTCTGCCTCCGTCCGGCTACGGAGTGTGAGTCTCACGTTCTCCGCACCGCCGCCTGGGCTACGTGAGGCCTCTGACAGCCTCAGCGAATGGCGCGCCGGCGTCCGTTCGCCGGGAGGGCGACGGCCCGGTCGATCGGGTGACCGATGGTCTGCGTTCGGGTACTTGGTCAGCCGAGGTGCTCGACGTCGGGGTCGTGGCCGACGCTGCGGCGGCGGAGCTGGTCGATGTAGGCGGTGCCCAAGGCGTCGTCGACGGCGGCGATGGCCCGGAGGGTGTCGTGGCGGTCGTGGGCGGCCGGGTCGTCGAGGTACTCGTCGACGAGGGCCTGCGTGCAGCGGGCCAGGAGCGCGACGAGCTGGTCGTCGGCGGTGGTTATCGCTCCGTGCTGTCGGTGTGGCCGGCCAGCACCGTGGCCAGCGCCCGCTCCAGGCTCTGGGTGAGCTCCCGCTCGGCCCGGGCGGCACGGTCCTCGGCGGCCACGGCTCGAGCGTCGGCGGCGGCGGCCCGTTCCTCGGCGGTGTCGGCTCGCGCGTCGGCGGCCCGGACCCGCTGTTCGGCGTCGGCGAGGCGCTGTGCGCCGACTTGCGTTTCCCTCGTTGCGGTGACTGCTGCCTCCTCGGCGGCCGCCACGGTGCGGGCCAGGTCGCAGCGTGCCTGGTCTCGTTCGTTCTCGCACACCTGCACGAGGAACGACGAGTCCTTGAGCTCTTGGCGCAGCTGGCCGAGGCGGTCCTCGAGCTCCTGGACCTGCCCCAGGGCCTGGTCCAGCGACGCCTCGGCACCCTCGGCCCGGGCGGTTGCGGCCAGGACCTCGGTCCCGGCCTGAGCCAGCTCGGCCCGGGTCTCGGCCAGCGTCTCCTCGCTGCGGGCGAGCTGGGCGGCGACGGACTCGACCCGGCCTTCGACGGCCGCCAGGGCCAGCTCGGCGTCCTGACAGCGCAGCTCCAGGGTCCTGGCGTGCGCTTCGGCCAGGTCCCGTCGGGCCTCGGACTGCTCGATGCGGGCCTGGACGTGGTCGGGCTCGAGGTCGGTGATGAGGGTGACGACCGTGCCCGACAGCTCGGACAGGCGGCCGGCGAGCAGGGCCAGCTCACCGGCGGCGTCCACGGTTGCGGGCTGGCCGTCGCCGTCGACGACCGCCAGGCGGGGGACGGCGGCGTTCTTTCGGTTCCGGCTGCGCTGCTTGCGGCATCGGTCGCTGTGGGCGACGGGCCGGCCCGGGGCTGTTGGCGTGCACCCGCACGGGGCGACGTGGGGGTCGGGGTTGGTCATGGGTCTCCTCCCGATGGGTCGGCGGCGCCGGTCCTGTGACCGGCGCCGAGGTCACGTGTGACCCGTGACGTCGTCACGGGTCACGGGCTGGTCACAGGTCGTCGAGGCGGGCCCGGTTGCGGGCCTCGGCGTCGGCGCCGGGGCGCTCGTAGCGGGCGTGGGTGAAGGCGACGGAGTGGTGGCCGAGGGCGGCGGACACGTCGGCCCAGTCGAAGCCGGCGACCTCCCGCATCCAGATGGCGGCGTGGTGGCGCAGGTTCCGGTACGGGATTGCGGGATGGCCGCCCCGCAGCAGGCCGGTCTTGGTCGGCTGGTCGCCGACCATCTCCCAGCCGGCGTTGCGGGCGGCGGCGATGAACAGCCGCCGCCACTCGGCCTCGGTGAAGGGCTCGGTGGGGCCCTTGGGCCCGGGGAACAGCAACGCTGCCGGACCGTGCTCGGCAGCTTCGGCAGCCCGGGCGGCGAGACGGTCCCGCAGCGACCCGGGCAGGAGCACGAACCGGGCGTGACGGTTCTTGGTCGGGCCGAGCTGGGGCGGGGACCCGGAGGGCTGAGAGAAGGCCCGGGCAACGAAGACCCGGTTGAGGTCCCGGTCGTGGTGTTCGGGGCCGAGGGCGGACTGCTCTCCGAAGCGCAGCCCGCCGTAGCCGCCGACCTCGGCCATGAGCCCGGCCCACGGCAGGTCCCGGCGCTTGCCCTCGGCGGCGAGCTCGACGACGAGGTCGTCGACCATGGCGGTGGTCGGCCGAGCGGTGTCGGGCACCCATACGGCGCCGCCTCGGATGAGCGCCGTGGCGGTCCAGCGGACCTTGTGCATCGGGTTCGCCGAGGCCGGCAGCCACCGCAGCTCGTGAGCGGTGTTGACCAGCCCGGCGAGCAGGGCACCGATGTTCTGCACGGTGGCCGGGGCCAGTCCGGCGTCCCGGGCCCGACCGACGACGGTGGCGCACGAGCCCCGGTGCATGCCCCACTCTCGGACCGCCTGGCCGCCGCACACCGGTCGGACCCAGTTGTCGTAGAGGCCCCGGCGGCCCTGGCGGTAGCGCTCATCGACGCCGTCGGTCCTCCACCGCTTCTCGAGCTCGGCCATCAGGTCGTCGACGATGCGGGGTCCCCGGGGCCGCCTGTTCGGGCCGGGCTCGGTGGTGGTGGTCGCCTCCACGTAGGTGACGGTCTCGTCGAAGGCCAACAGAGCCAGGTCGTGGTCGTGGAAGCCCCGCTCCTGGCGGCGTCCGTCGGCGACGAAGACGAGCCGGTAGCGGCGGTAGGAGGCGGTCGGCTTGAACAACTTCACGCCGGAGCGGGTGGCGATGGGCCGGTTCTTCTTGGTGGTCATCGGGTTCCTTTTCGGGGTCGGCCCGGTCGGCGGGCCGGGGGCAGGGACGGGATGGGCCCGACGGCGGCGGGTCCGGCCGGTTGGGCCGGCGTGTCGGCGCCGGGCACGTCGGTGGCGGCCAGGGAGCGGTGCAGCTCGAAGCGGCGCAGCGCCCCGAGTGGCACCCGCCAGAGGCCGGTGACCACCGAGGCCGGGAAACCGGGCTCGGCGACCAGCTCGTAGGCCTTGGTGCGGCTGATGCCGTAGCGGGCGGCGATGTCCTCGACGTCGAGGAACGTGTCGGCCGGGTCGGCCGGTGGTGAGGGAGGTGATCCGCTCATGGCACAGAGGTGTGCCCGCGGTGATCCGCCCAGACACTCGCGCCCGCGCCGGACAAACCAGCAGAACCGGCACGAAACTGGGGTGCGAACGCTGCGAACCGTGCGAGCCCAGCAGTACGAGCGAGACAAGAAGTTCGAGAAATCTTGCGGCGGGCCGGTCAGGCTCGGACCATGACCGGACCTTCCGACCGTCCCGCGCTCGCCGCGTTGCCCGCCTTGGACCGGGCCGCGATCGAGGTCCTGGCCGGCGGCTGGTCCGACGGCGGGCTGTGGGCCGAGGTCGACTGGCTCGCCGAGCGGTTCTGGGCTGCGACCGACCCGGCCGCCCGGTCGCGGCGCTGGCACCACCTCGTGCTCGCCGTCGGGAACTTCAAGCGCCAACCCGGCCGGCGGCTGCGCCCCACGCTCGACACCACCGGCCCCGCAGTCCCGGGTGTGCCCGAGGATCGCTTCGACGTGGCCGGTACCGACGGCCCGGTGACCGTCGCCGTCGACGACCCCGCATCGTGGGTCGCGCTGTCCGCGGCGTTGCCCGGCGCCGCGGTGGCCACGACCTCGACCTTGCTCGCCGCCCTGTGGCCCAGCGCCCACTTCGTGTTCGACTGGCGCGTCGCCGCCGCTGCCAACGGCCTGCGGGCCCGGGCCGAGCTGGCGACGGCACCGGGCTTCGATGCGACGGCCACGACCACCCCCGACCTCGGCTTCGACCACTACGGCCGCGTCCGGGCCTGGCTGCTCGACACCGCGGCCGCCACCGGCGCCGGGCTCGTCGCGGCCGAACGGGCCCTGTACCGGGCGTCCCAGCTGGTGCCCGCCGAGCGGGGCCGGGACTGGGCGACCTACGGCCACGCCGTCGTCGACGCCATCGCCGCCGCCGTGGCGGCGAAGGACACCCAGCGCTGAACGCCGGGCACCACGCGCCGGGACACCCGAGCGGCTCGCCCCCACGGCGAGGACAACCCGCGCACCCACACCCGACCGGACCGCACCCACCAGCGCGGCGAGTGCACCCCGCACCACCCGGGCCCGGCCGGTCACGACGCCCTCCCCGACCCTGGCGGGTCGGTTTGTGTCAGCGGGGCCGTGTCGATTTCGTCGACGGGGTCGCCGGCGGCGCACGGATCACCAGTCCCCGTCTGGGAGACTGCCCCCGATGGGCCACGACGTGCACCTGGTCGACGGGACCTACGAGCTGTTCCGGTACCACTACGCCCCGAACAACCGGGACCCCGAGCGGGGCGCGGCCCGGGGCGTGCTCGGCTCGCTGCTGCAGCTGGTGGAGTCGGGCGCCACGCACGTCGGCGTGGCCACCGATCACGTCATCGAGAGCTTCCGCAACGAGCTGTGGCCCACCTACAAGGACGGCGAGGGCGTCGACCCGCAGCTGAAGGCGCAGTTCGGCCCGCTCGAGGAGCTGCTCGAGGCGGCCGGCTTCGCCGTGTGGCCCCAGGTCGAGTTCGAGGCGGACGACGGGCTGGCTGCCGGGGCGGCGCTGGCCGCCACCGACGACGACGTCGACCGGGTCGTGATCTGCACGCCGGACAAGGACATGGCCCAGCTGGTGGGCGGCAAGGTCTGGCAGTGGGACCGCCGCCAGGACAAGTGGTTCGACACGGCCGGCGTGCAGGAGAAGTTCGGCGTGCTCCCCGAGTCGATCCCGGACTGGCTGGCCCTGGTCGGCGACTCCGCCGACGGCTTCCCCGGCCTGCCCGGCTGGGGCGCCAAGTCGGCCGCCGCCGTGCTGGCGCGCTACGTGCACCTGGAGGACGTCCCGCCCGCCGCCGGGCAGTGGGACATCACCGTCCGCAGCGGCGCCAAGCTCGCCAAGGTCCTGCAGGACCACCTCGACGAGGCGCTCCTGTTCCGCACGCTGGCCACCCTGCAGCCGGACGCCCCGGTCAGCGCCGCGGTCGACGACCTGCGCTGGCGCGGCCCCGCCGACGGCTTCGACCGGCTGGCGGCGGACCTCGACGCCGAGCGCCTCGCCGAGCGGGCGCACCGGCTCGCCGACGGCCGTCGCTGACGGCGACCGCTCAGCGCCGCCGCAGCGGGGCGTACAGGGTGACGGTCACCGCCAGGTAGAGGACGGTGGCGACGGCGAACATGGCGCTGTCGACCGGGCTGGCGAGCGGATCGCCGTTGACCTGCTTGGTCAGCGCCATGGCGAGCACCGACACCGGCACGAGGGTGAACCAGCCGACCAGGGCGTGCAGCCCGACCGCGGCGGCGGGGCGCTCGGCCCGCAGGCCCCGGGCGGCGGCGACGCTGCACGGCACGATCACGCCGAGGTCGAGCAGGAAGATGGTCCAGTGCATGCCGGGGTCACCGGCGTAGGCGTCCGGCAGGTCGGTGCCGGCGAAGGCGCCGACCAGCCCGGGCGTCCAGCGCAGCACGATGAAGCCGGCCATCGCGAGCAGCAGCCAGGACCACCGCCGGGCGGCGGTCCCGTGGGGCACCGTCACCGTGTCGCCGGCGGCCAGCACGGCCTCGACGAGGATCCACCCGGCGAGGACCACCAGGCCGAGCTGCAGCAGGTGCTGCGGCCCGTACGACAGCGACGGGATGCCAGCCAGGTACTGCACGAACATGTACGCGACGTAGGCCGCCGGCGCCATCGCCAGCACCGTCCCGAACCGCCGCCCGCGCAGGACCAGGATCCCGGCGAGCGCCGTCCACGGCGCCACGAGCGCCAGCGACACGAGCTCCAGCCCGATGGTCTCGTTCCGCAGGGTGTCCGAGATCGGGTACTCGACGAGGTCGAGCAGCAGGGGCCCGACCACCGTGTTCGCCGCCAGACCGACGGCCAGGGCGAGCAGCCCGACGCCGACGGATCGGGGCGGGCTGCCCGGCTTCGCCCGGACGACCGCCCGGTGGGTGGGCCCGTGCAGCAGGGCGCGCGCGGTCATCGAGGGATCTCCTTCGCTCGGTCTCCGGTGCGCCCGCCCGCGCACCGGCAACCATGGTCCCGACGCCACCACCGGATCGGTAGGGACGAAGGACCCGAGCGGTCGGGCAGCGGCCGGTCGTTCCGCCGATCGACCGGCCGCTGCGCCCGCACCGGAACCCTCGCCCGAGGGCGAGGGGCCCGCCTGGGAACGAGTGTTGCCGGCGACGCGACCTCCGGGCATGAGCCGTTCGGCCCGATCTGCGCCCGCCGGCCGTTCCGATCGTGCCGTTCGACCGGATCCGGTCGATCCGCCCGGGCGGAACCTGAACGGGACGTGACGGGCGGGTCAGGGCGCCGGCGGGACGAGCACGTCGGCGAAGGACATGGGCGGCACCACGTCGAGCTGGTCGTAGGTGCACTCGGCGGGCGTCTTGTCCGGCCGCCACCGCACGAGGCGCGTGGTCCCCCGGAAGCGACCCGCCGTCATGATCGTGTAGCCCACCTCCACGACCCGCTCGATGCGCAGGGGCACCCACGACTGGTCGCGCTGGCTGTTCCACCGGTTCGGCGCACCGGGCAGCTGGCCCGACTCGTGGCGCCCCGCTGCAGGATCTGGCGCCTCGTACCAGCGGCTCCACGGGTGGTCGGCGAACTCGTCGCTGCCCGGGTCGATCACGAGCGGCGCCAGCTCGTCGACCAGCTCGGCGCGGCGCTTCGCCGTGAACGACGCCGACACCCCCACGTGGCGCAGCTCGCCCGGCTCGTCGCGGGTGCCGGCGTGGATGCCGAGCAGGATCGATCCCACGCCCTTGCCGTCCTTGTGCCAGCGGAAGCCGGCGGCGACGCAGTCGGCCGTGCGCTGGTGCTTCACCTTGCGCAGCACCCGCTTGTCGGGCTCGTAGCGGCCGGCCGGGTCCTTGGCGATGAGCCCGTCGAGGCCGGCGCCCTCGACGGTGCGGAACCACTCGCCGGCGACGTCGCGGTCGTCGGTCATCGGGGTGAGGTGCACCCGGGGCCCGGGCCGGAGCACCTGCTCCAGCTCGGCCCGGCGGGACCGGAACGGCTCGTCGAGCAGCGACCGGTCGTCGAGCGCCACCAGGTCGAAGGCCACGAAGTCGGCTGGCGTCTGCCGGGCGAGCATGTCGACCCGTGACTCGGCGGGGTGGATGCGCTGGCCGAGGGCGTCGAAGTCGAGGCGGTCGTCGACGGCCACGACGATCTCGCCGTCGACGACGCACCGCGGCGGCAGGGCGGCCCGCAGCGGGTCGAGCAGATCGGGGAAGTAGCGGGTGAGCGGCCGCTCGTTGCGGCTGCCGAGCACGACCTCGTCGCCGTCGCGGAACACCAGGCACCGGAAGCCGTCCCACTTGGGCTCGAAGAGCCAGTCGCCCTCGGGGATGCCGTCGTTGGGCTTGGCCAGCATCGGCTTCAGCGGGAACGGGACGGGCAGGTCCATCGACCCTGAGCGTACGGGTCGGAGGTCGGTTGACCCGGCGGTCAGTCGGTGGTGCACCATGGCGCCTCACCGAAGGGGGAGCCACCGTGGCCACCGAGCACGTCGACGTCCTGATCATCGGCGCCGGGATCTCCGGCATCGGCGCCGCCCACCACCTGCTCCACGAGCGGCCGGGGACGACCTTCGTCGTGCTCGAGTGCCAGGAGGGCTACGGCGGGACGTGGCGCACGCACCGCTACCCCGGCGTGCGGTCCGACAGCGACCTCTACACCTTCGGCTACTCGTTCAAGCCGTGGACCGGGGCGCCCATCGCCACCGCCGAGGAGATCATGACGTACCTCGGTGAGGTCATCGACGACGACGGGCTCGATCAGCACATCCGCTACCGGCACCAGATCGCCACGGCCTCGTGGTCGACGGAGGAGCGCCGCTGGACGGTGACCGGCACCCGCGCGGCGGACGACACGGGCACCGGCGAGGACTTCGAGGTCACCGCCGGGTTCCTGTGGATGTGCCAGGGGTACTACCGCCACGCCGAGGGCTACACCCCCGAGTGGGACGGCATGGACGACTTCACCGGC
Organism: Acidimicrobiia bacterium; assembly: GCA_046565885.1. Classification (GTDB taxonomy): domain Bacteria; phylum Actinomycetota; class Acidimicrobiia; order Acidimicrobiales; family Salinilacustritrichaceae; genus Salinilacustrithrix. The sequence continues at coordinate 9,459 of JBKHXT010000111.1, read as the reverse complement.
CGGATCGTGCACCCCCAGACCTGGCCCGACGACCTCGACCACGTGGGCAAGCGCGTGGTGGTCATCGGCTCCGGCGCGACGGCGGCCACGCTCATCCCGGCGATGGCCGACGACGTCGAGCACATCACGATGCTCCAGCGCTCCCCCACCTACTTCGCCACCGGCCGCAACGCCAACGAGCTCGCCGACCAGCTCCGCGACCTCGACATCCCCGAGGAGTGGACGCACGAGATCGTCCGCCGCCAGATCCTGAAGACCCAGCACCTGGTCACCGCCATGTCGGCCGAGCACCCCGAGATGGTGAAGGAGGAGCTGGGCAAGGGGATCAAGGAGATCCTCGGCGACGACTACGACCTCAGCCCCCACTTCACGCCCAGCTACCGCCCGTGGCAGCAGCGCATCGCGTTCGTGCCGAACGGTGACCTGTTCCACGGCATCAAGGCCGGCAAGGCGTCGGTGGTGACCGACCAGATCGTGCGCTTCACCGAGAAGGGGATCCTGCTCGAGTCGGGCGAGGAGCTGTTCGCCGACATCATCATCACGGCCACCGGGTTCGAGATGAGCGTGATGGGCGACGTCGCCTTCTCCGTCGACGGCGAGCCGGTCGACTTCGCCCAGACCGTGGGCTACCGAGGGACGATGTTCACCGGCGTGCCCAACATGGCCTGGGTGTTCGGCTACTTCCGAGCCAGCTGGACGCTGCGGGCCGACCTCATCGCCGGCTTCGTGTGCCGCCTGCTCGCCCGGATGGAGGAGAAGGGCGCCTCGATGGTCGTGCCCACCCTGCGGGACGAGGACGCCGACATGGCGCTGCTGCCCTGGGTCGACCCCGAGGACTTCAACCCCGGCTACCTGATGCGGGCGCTGCACCTCATGCCCAAGCAGGGCGACCGGGAGCCGTGGCGCTTCAGCCAGGACTACTGGACCGAGAAGGACGAGTTCCCCGCCATCGACCTCGACGACGGCACCCTCGCCTACTCGTAGCCGCCGGCGCCGGCGAGGCGGAGCGCCGTCCGGGCGGCGTCAGCCGGGTCGTCGACGTGGACGATCGGCGCCGCCTGACCGCCCGGCGACGTGAGGTCCCAGGTACGCCAGCCCACCACGGGCGTCCCGGCGCGCAGGGCCAGGGCGATCTCGGACAGGGTGCCGTAGGCGCCGCCGACGGCGACGACGGCATCGGCGGTGCGGACGACCAGGGCGTTGCGCCCCTCGCCGAGCCCGGTCGGGACCGCGACGGTCACCCACTCGTTGGCGTCCGACCGGTCGACGCCGGGCAGCAGGCCGAGCGTCGTGCCGCCCGCCGAGGCCGCGCCACGGCACGCCGCCGCCATCACCCCGCCCAGGCCGCCGCAGACCACCAGCGCGCCGGCCCGGGCGAGCTCGGCGCCGACCACCTCGGCGGCCGACTCCTCCGCGGGCGTGGCGTGGCCCGGGCCCACGACGGCGACGTGGATCAGTCGCCCCACGGGTGCTCCTCGCCGCGGCGGGAGCCGCCGAGGAAGGCGGAGGCGTCGCGGGTGACGAAGGCGTCGAGGTCCCAGTCCGACCCCTCGGCGAGGTGGGCGTGCTCGTCCCGCAGGCGCCACGCCGCGGCGTCGACCTCGGCCCCGTCGACGGAGACCCGCACCCCGATCCGCTCGTACTGCGGCCCCTCGAAGGCGTCGAGCACCTCCAGCTCGTCGGCGTCGACCTCGAGGACGTGACCGGTCGCCGGACCGGCGCCGGGGAGCAGGCCGGGGTACACCCGACCCCGCAACCGAGCCGCCCGCCAGCCGGTCAGCGTGGCCGGTCGCAGGTCGGGGACGCGCCCCAGGAGCTGCTCGAGGAGGGGCGGGTGCTGGAGGGTGCCGTAGACGAACAGGCGGTGCACGGCCCCATCCAACACGGATCTGTGCCCTCCGGAGGACCGTCACTAGTCTCCGCCGCCATGGCCGAGCACCCCATGTCCGAGCGCATCGCCGACCTCGAGGAGAAGAAGGCCGAGGCCCGCCAGCCCGGATCGGAGCGCTCGATCGAGCGTCAGCGCGAGCGGGGCAAGATGCTCGCCCGGGAGCGCATCGAGTACCTGCTCGACGACGGCAGCTTCCACGAGCTCGACCTGCTCGCCCGCCGCCCGATGGAGTCGTCCTTCGAGGACCGGCCCTACACCGACGGCGTCATCACCGGCTGGGGCACCGTCGACGGCCGCAAGGTGTTCGTGTTCAGCCAGGACTTCACCGTCTACGGCGGGGCGCTCGGCGAGGTGTTCGCCCAGAAGATCCACAAGCTGATGGACATGGCCCTGAAGGTCGGGGCACCCCTCGTCGGCCTGAACGACGGCGCCGGCGCTCGCATCCAGGAGGGGGTCGTCTCCCTCGACTCCTACGGCGGGATCTTCTACCGGAACGTGAAGGCCTCGGGCGTCACGCCCCAGATCAGCGTGATCATGGGGCCCTGCGCCGGTGGCGCCGTGTACTCGCCCGCCATGACCGACTTCGTGTTCATGGTCGAGGACACCAGCTACATGTTCATCACCGGCCCGGACGTGGTGAAGACGGTGACCGGCGAGGACGTCACCCAGCAGGAGCTGGGTGGCGCCGACGCCCACTCGCAGCGGTCCGGCGTGGCCCAGTTCACGGCCACGGACGACCAGCAGGCGCTCGACGACGTCAAGTACCTGCTGTCGTTCCTGCCGGCCAACAACATGGAGACGCCGCCGGTGCTCGACGCCGGCGACGATCCGGAGCGCCAGTGCGAGGCCCTGCGCGACCTGGTGCCGACGAACCCGAACCAGCCCTACGACATGAAGGCGGTCATCGCCGAGGTCGTCGACGACGGCGACTACTTCGAGTACGCCCCCTCGTGGGCGCCGCACATCACCTGCGGCTTCGGGCGCATGGCCGGCCGTCCGGTGGGCATCGTCGGCAACCAGCCCATGGCCCTCGCCGGCGTGCTCGACATCGAGGCGTCCGAGAAGGCCGGTCGCTTCGTGCGCACGTGCGACGCCTTCAACATCCCGCTGCTCACCTTCGTCGACGTGCCCGGCTTCATGCCCGGCGTCGACCAGGAGCACGGCGGCATCATCCGCCACGGCGCCAAGCTGCTCTACGCCTACTGCGAGTCGACGGTGCCCCGCATCCAGGTCATCACCCGCAAGGCGTACGGCGGGGCGTACGTGGTCATGAACTCCCGCTCGATCGGCGCCGACTACGCCATCGCCTGGCCGTCGGCCGAGCTGGCCGTCATGGGCGCCGCCGGCGCCGTCGAGATCGTCAACCGGCGCGAGATCGCCGAGGCCGACGACCCCGACGCGAAGAAGGCCGAGCTGGTCGAGGAGTACTCGGAGAAGTTCCTCAACCCCTACGCCGCCGCCGACCGCGGCTACGTCGACGACGTGATCGACCCGGCCGACACCCGCCGCAAGATCAACGCCGCGCTCGACATGCTCGAGTCCAAGCGCGAGGAGCTCCCGCCGCGCAAGCACGGCAACATCCCGCTGTAGGGCCCTAGGTTCGCCGGCGTGCTGTCGGCCCCCGTCCGGATGCTGGCGGCGGTCCGCCCGTCGGAGCACCCGGGGCTGCTGCTGTCCACCGCCTACGGCACCGCCGTGCTGTCGGTGGCGCCGTTCCTGCTGCCGGCGCTCGCCGACGAGTACGGCATCGGCCTCGGCCTCGCCTCCTTCGCCACGTCCGCGCAGCTGCTCGGCTTCGTGGCCGGGTCGTTCGGGGCCGGCCGCTACCTGTTGCCCCGTGGCCGGATCCTGTTCCTGGCGCTGCTCGCGTCGTTCGTGGCCCACGCGCTGAGCGCGCTGCTGCCGCCGTTCGCCGTGCTCGTCGCCCTGCGGGTGGCGAGCGGCGTCGCCCTCGGGGTCATCACCTGGTTCAGCTGGTCGCTGGTGTTCGGCGACGAGCGCCGGATGAGCGAGATCGCGGTCGTCGGACCGGTGGTCGGCATCACGACCGCACCGATCGCCGCCGCCCTGGTCGAGCGCTGGGGCGCGCCGGGCATCTTCACCGCCCTCGCCGTCACCGCCGCCGTGCCGGCGGCGTTCACCCGCCACAGCGGCCACCTCCGCTCGGAGATGCTCGCCCCCCGGACCCCGAGGACGAAGAAGACCCGCCACCTGGCCACGCCGGACGCCACCCGGATCCTCGTGGTGCTCGGGCTCATGACCCTCGGCGGATCGTCGGTGTTCACCTACGGCACCGTGATCGCGCAGGACCAGACGTCGCTGTCGCTGTCGGCCATCTCGTTCGCCTACAGCGCCAACGCCGTGGCCGCCATCCCGAGCGCCCGGTGGACGGGCCGGCGCGGGATCGGCGGGCTGTGGATCGCGTCCTGCGGCGTGTGCGCCGTGGTCATGGGAGCCGTGCCGCTCGGGATCGCGTTCATCGCCGCCATCACCTTCTGGGGCTTCGCCTTCTGGATGGGCGTGCCCGCCGCCTACTCGTTGCTCGCCGCCCGGTCGCGCTTCCCCGAGGAGCGGGCAGGAGACGCCCAGGCGGTGATGGCCGCCGGCCGGGTGCTCGGCCCGCTGGCGGGCGGCGCCCTGCTCGACGCCGCGACCCCCACGGTGCTCGGGCTGGTCGGCGGCACCGTGACCGTCGCCGCCGGGCTGGGGCTGGCGTCGATCGAGCGGCGATCGGTCGTCGCCGACGAGGTCGCCGGGCGCTGACCGTGGCCGACGTCGCCTTCGCCGGGATCTCCAAGCGGTACGGCGACGACACCTGGGCGCTGCGGCACCTCACCCTCGACGTCGACGCCGGCACCATCTGCTGCCTCGTCGGCCCGTCCGGCTGCGGGAAGTCCACGGCGCTGCGGGTGCTGGCCGGCCTCGAGGAGCCCACGGAGGGCGACGTCCGCATCGGCAGCCGGACGGTGACCCAGCTCCCCACGCGGTCGCGCGGCCTCGGGCTCGTGACCCAGCACCACGCCCTGCTCCCGGGCCGGGCGACGCAGGACTCGATCGGCCTGCCGCTCGACCTGCGGGGCGACGTCGACACCGACGAACGCCGCCGCCGGATCGAGGCGGACGCCCTCGCCCTCGACATCGTCGAGCTGCTCGAGCGCCCCGCCGGCTCGCTGAGCGGCGGCGAGGCCCAGGTGGCCCAGATCGCCCGGGCCATCGTCGGCCGCCCCGAGGTGCTGCTGCTCGACGAGCCGCTGGCCCGCATCGACCCGTCGTGGCGCTCCACCGTCCGGGCGGACCTGGTGCGCCTCCAGGAGCTGTACGGCGTCACCACGATCTGGGTCACGGCCGACCAGCGCGACGCCATGGCCGTCGCCCACCGCATGGTCGTCCTCCTCGACGGTCGCCTCGCCCAGGTCGGCGCGCCGATGGAGGTGTACGAGCGCCCTCGCTCGCTCGCCGTGGCCCGCTTCGTCGGCGACCCCGAGATCGGCGTCGTCGAGGTCGGCGGGCGGCTGCTCGGCATCCGCCCCTACGAGCTGCGGGCCCTGGCCGAGGGCGAGCCGCCCGCGGCTGGGGAGGAGGTGGTGGCGGGGACGGTGGTCGGCGCCGAGCCGCACGGGCCCTGGCAGGTCGCCACCGTGGCCGTCGACGGCGGCACGCTGCGCTGGCAGGGCGCGCCGATCGGCGTGCGCCGCGGCGACGCCGTGCGCCTCGCCTACGCCCGCGACCGGGCCCTCTAGTTCGACCCCGCCACTGGAGCCGCGCTCGGGCACCCGGGGTAGGTTCGGAGCCGTGCAGATCCAGCCCGCACCCACCGACGAGGAGGCGGCCGCCATCGCCGCGGCCCTCGAGGTCGCCTGGCCGCGGGTCGGCGGCGAGGCGCCGCGCGACGACCGCGCCAACCGCTGGCGCTTCGCCGGCCGCTGGTGGAGCCAGCCGGTGCCGCTGCGCCGGAATCGCCCCTGGTGAGCGAGCCGGCCGAACCCGGCGTCGAGGTCACCACCGTCGGCCCGGACCTGGCGGTGCTCCACGAGGGCGGCACCGTCCGCCGGTACGACGGCCTCGAGCCCGACACCGTCCACGACCTCGACGGCGTCGAGGTCCGCACGCTGCGTCACCCGGGCGGCGAGCTGCTGTCTCGCTTCGCCACCGTCAACGACGTCCACTTCGGCGAGGAGCGCTGCGGCGTGGTCGAGGGCCACGAGGACACCATCGGCCCGATCCTCGAGTCGGCGCCCGGCGAGCCGCCCTACCCGCTCACCATGAACCGGGCGGCGGTGGCCGAGATCCAGGCGGTCGGCGCCGACGCCGTGTTCGCCAAGGGCGACCTCACCACCAACGGCACCGACGAGGAGTACCAGGCCTTCCTCGACACCTACGCCGACGCGTTCGGCGACCGGCTGGTCCACGTCCGGGGCAACCACGACGCCTACCGGGGCCAGTCGTACGCGGCGTGGCCGCTGCAGCGCCGCGACCTGCCCGGCGCCACCGTGGTCCTGCTCGACACGTCGGTGCCCCGCAAGTCGTCCGGCGGCCTCACCGACGACCAGCTCGCCGAGCTCGACCAGATCGCCGCCGACACCGATCGGCCGGTCGTCGTCCTCGGCCACCACCACGTGTGGGACCCGGCGTCGATGGAGCGGCCGGACACCTACTTCGGCATCCACCCGGACTGGTCGGAGCGCCTGGTCGAGGTCGCCGCCCGGCGGCCGTCCATCGTCGGCTACCTCGCCGGCCACACCCACCGGAACCGGGTCCGCCACTTCGCCCCCACCGGCCGCATGCCGTGGGCGGAGGTGGCGTGCGTGAAGGACTTCCCCGGCGCCTGGGCCGAGTACCGGGTGTACGAGGGCGGCGTGGTGCAGCTGCTGCACCGCATCTCGTCGCCCGAGGCGCTCGACTGGACCGAGCGCACCCGCCAGATGTTCTGGGGCGCCTACGGCGAGTACGCCTTCGGCGACCTCGACGACCGCTGCTTCCTCCTGGAACGGTGAGCGCGCTCCCCCTGGCCGACCTGCGGGTCGTCGACGCCTCGACCGTGCTCGCCGGGCCGTCGTGCGCCCGGTACCTGGCCGACTTCGGGGCCGACGTCATCAAGGTCGAGCGGCCGGGCACCGGCGACGGTACGCGGGACATGTTCCGGCGCGACCCCGCCGACGGCGTCACGTACTTCTGGAAGCTGCTCGGGCGCGGCAAGCGCACGATCGTCCTCGACCTCAAGTCCGACGAGGGCCGCGGGCACATGCTCGACCTGTGCGCGTCGGCCGACGTGCTCGTCGAGAACTTCCGCCCCGGCACGCTCGAGCGCCTCGGCCTCGGCCCCGAGGTGCTGCACGAGCGGAACCCCGACCTGGTCATCACGCGGGTCACCGGGTTCGGCCAGGACGGCCCCTACGCCGGGCGCGCCGGCTTCGCCACGCTGGCCGAGGCCATGTCCGGCTTCGCCTCGCTGTCCGGCGAGCCGGGCGGCGCGCCGCTGCTGCCGCCCATCGCCCTGACCGACGAGGTCACCGGCCTCACCGCCGCCTTCGCCACCATGGTCGCCGTCCACTCCGGCGTCGGCCAGGTCGTCGACGTCAACCTGCTCGAGTCGCTGCTGCAGATCATGGGCCCGCTGGTGTCGGCCGCCGCGGTGGAGGGCTACGAGCAGCCCCGGCTCGGCTCGGGCATCCCCTACACGGTCCCCCGCGGGACGTGGCGCTGCTCGGACGGCGCCTGGGTGGCGGTGTCGACGTCGGCCGAGTCGGTGGCCCGGCGGGTGCTCGACCTGGTCGGCCTCGGCGACGACGAGTCGCTGCGCTCCTTCGAGGGGCGCGTCGCCGCCCGCGACCGCATCGACGCCCGGATGGCCGAGTGGATCGGCGCCCACACCCAGGCCGAGGTGCTGGCCGCGTTCGAGGCGGCGGAGGCGGCGTGCGCGCCCGTGTACGGCATGAACGACGTGCTCGCCGACCCCCACGTCCGGGCCCGCGGCGCCGTCGAGGAGGTGGACGGGACGCCGATGCAGGGCCTGGTCGCCCGGCTGTCGGCCACGCCGGGACGCATCCGCTGGGCCGGGCGACCCCTCGGGGCCGACACCGACGACGTGCTCGCCGAGCTCCACGACGACCGCGGTCGCCCCTAGGGATCTGGCAGCGGCCACGGAACGGGTCAGGCGCCGGGGGCGACCTCGATGCGGTCGGTCGACCAGTCGCGGGCCGCGTCCAGCGCCGCCCGGGCCTTCGCCTGCAGCTCCTCGGCCTCGAGGGCGTGCGCCGGGTAGGCGGCGACGCCGGCGTGGAACCGCCGGCTGCGGCCGTCCTCGACGAGGCGCCGGCGCACCCGCTCGGCGGTCCACACGGCGCCGTCCTCGCCGGTGTCCTCGAGCACGCAGAAGAACGCACCGCCGCCGGCGTGGGCGGCGACGTCGGCCTCGCGGAGCGTGCGGCGCAGGACGTGGGCGACCTCGTCGGCGGCCACGGGCACCGTCGGGCGGCCCCGGTCGGTCTCCAGCGCCTCGAGGCACACCACGGCCAGCGGGCGCAGCGAGCGCCGGGCGGCGTCGACGCGGGCCCGCAGCGCCGCCGTGACGAAGTGCTCGTCGAGCACGCCCGAGCCGCCGGCGGGCGGCCCGGCCTCGAGCAGCTCCCGGAGCGGGTCGTCGTCGGCGGCGAGGTCGAGGTCGTGCGCGTTGGCGGCGTCGGGCGCCCCGGCGGCGTCGGGATCGGGGCGGGCGAGGGCAGTGGCCGCCCGCGACGCCGCCAGGCGGCCGTCGAGGGCCAGGAGCGCGCTGACCGCGCTGGCGATGCCGCCGACGAGGGCGAGCGCCGGGCTGACGAGGACGACGGCCCCGACGCCCGACGCCGCGGCGATCGACGCCGTGACGACGAGCGCCCAGGGCGGCACGCTCAGCCCTCGACCAGGTCGAGGATCTCGCCCATGATCTTCGTCAGGTCGAAGTCCTTGGGCGTGTAGACGGCGGCCACGCCGGCCTGCAGCAGCGGCGTCCGATCGTCCTCGGGGATGATCCCGCCGGCGACCACGGGGGCGTCGCAGCCGGCGTCCCGGATGAGGCGCACGGTCTCGGGGATGAGCTCGAGGTGGCTGCCGGACAGGATCGACAGGCCGACGGCGTCGACGTCCTCGTCGGCCGCGACCTGGGCGATCTGCGCCGGGGTCAGCCGGATGCCCTGGTAGATGACCTCGAAGCCGGCGTCGCGGGCGGCGACGGCGATCTGCTCGGCGCCGTTCGAGTGGCCGTCGAGACCGGGCTTGGCCACCAGCAGGCGAGGCGGGCCCTCGCTGCGGGCCTTGACCTTCTCGGCCACGGCGCGCAGGCCCTGGCTGACGCCGTGCCCGGCGGCGGCGGCCACGCCGGTGGGCGCCCGGTACTCGCCGAAGACCTCGCGCAGCAGGCCGGCCCACTCGCCCGTGGTGCCGCCGGCGTGGGCCAGGTCGATGGTGGCCGGCATGATGTTCTCGCCCGACTCGGCGACCCGGCGCAGCTCGTCGAGGCTGCGCTTGACGGCGTCGTTGTCCCGCTCGGAGCGCCAGCGCTGCACGTCGGCGATCAGCTCGTCCTGCACCCC
>JBKHXT010000110.1:0-4601 GCA_046565885.1 Acidimicrobiia bacterium | reverse complement strand
CGACCGCTCGTTCGTGGAGCGGTTCCGGCGGGAGGCCCGCGCCGCGGCCAATCTCAACCACCCGAACATCGTCTCGATCTACGACTGGGGCGAGGAGAGCGGCACGTACTTCATCGTCATGGAGTACGTGGCCGGCCGCAGCCTCGCCGACGTGCTGCGCCAGGAGGGGGCGCTGCTGCCGGCCCGCGCCGCCGACATCGGCATCGACATGGCCGCTGCCCTCGGCTTCGCCCACAAGAACGGCGTGGTGCACCGCGACGTCAAGCCGGGCAACGTGCTGCTCGCCACCGACGGGCAGGTCAAGGTCACCGACTTCGGCATCGCCCGGGCGATCTCGGCCGCCCAGGACGAAGACCTCACCCAGACCGGCCAGGTCATGGGAACCGCCACCTACTTCTCGCCCGAGCAGGCCCAGGGCCGGCCCGTCGACCCGCGCTCGGACGTCTACAGCCTGGGCGTCGTGCTGTACGAGGCCGTGTGCGGACGCCCGCCGTTCCGCGGCGACGACGCCCTGGCGGTCGCGTACCAGCACGTGCAGGAGCAGCCGACGCCCCCGTCGCAGATCAACGGCGACGTCGACCGCACCCTCGAGGCGATCATCCTCAAGTGCCTGGCCAAGAACCCGTCGGCCCGGTACCCGTCCGCCGAGGACCTGCGGGCCGACCTGCGCCGCTACCGCGAGGGCGGCCAGATCTCGGCCACCCCGCCGACGGCCGTGGCCGCCGCCGCCCCGATGGCCGCCCCGCCGCCCGACGCCACCCAGGCGCTGCCCGCCACGGCGGCCACCTCCGCCTACGGCGCCTACACCGCCGCCGAGCCGGCCTACGCGTACGACGAGGACTACGACGACGAGCCGCCCCGGCGCAACGGCGCCTTCCTGGCCGTGCTGTTCCTCCTGCTGCTCGTGCTCGGCGGCGTGCTGTGGTTGCTCGCCGACCAGCTCGGCGTCTTCGACGACGACACCGCCGAGGTGGCGGCCGCCGCACCGGTGCCGGGCGTGGTCGGCCAGCTCGAGGAGGACGCCCGCACCGCGCTCACGGCCGCCGGCTTCACCGTCGAGGTGGCCTACGAGGAGAACCCCGAGTTCGACGACGGCGTGGTGTTCGCCCAGGACCCCGAGGGCGACACCGAGCTCCCGGTGGGCGAGCCGGTGCAGATCACCGTGTCGAGCGGCGAGGAGCAGGTCGAGCTCCCCGACGTCGTCGGCCTCAACGAGGAGGACGCCCGGTCCCAGCTCGGCGACGCCGGGTTCCGCGACATCCGCGTCGAGCCGGTCTTCGACGCCGAGGCCGAGGCGGGCGAGGTCGTCGCCCAGAACCCGGCGGCCGGCGAGAGCGCGCCGCTGTCGGCCACCATCACGCTGCAGATCTCCCAGGGCGCCGAGGAGCGCTCGGTGCCCGACCTCGCCGGGCGCACGGCCGCCGAGGCCGAGGCGATCCTGCGCCAGCAGGGCTTCGAGGTCGCCCAGCAGCTCGAGAACTCCAGCGACGTCCCCCAGGGCACGGTGATCCGCACCGACCCGGGCAACGGCACCGTCCTCGAGGTGGGCGAGACCGTGACCCTGGTGGTGTCGGCCGGGCCCGAGCAGGTGATCGTCCCCAACGTCACCGAGAAGACCGAGCAGACCGCCGTCGAGGAGCTGGAGCTCGCCGGGTTCCGCGTCCAGGTCGTCGAGCAGGAGCTGCCGCCCGGCAGCCCCGACGACGGGCGGGTCCTGGCCCAGGACCCCCCGGGCGGTCAGCGGGCCCAGCGCGGCGCCACGGTCACCATCACGGTGGGTCGGGCCGAGATCCTGCCCAGCAGCACGACGACGACGACGACCGCACCCGAGGGCGGCGACAGCTAGCTGGTGGTGGCGCTGGGCACCCGCTCGAGGAAGGTGCGCAGGATCTGGTGGCCCGAGCCGGTGAGGATGGACTCGGGGTGGAACTGCACGCCCTCCACCTCGTGGTGCCGGTGGCGCAGCCCCATCACGACCCGGCGGCCGTCGTCGGCGTCGGTCCAGGCGGTGACCTCGAGCTCGTCCGGCACGGAGTCGGGGTCGACGACGAGGGAGTGGTAGCGGGTGGCCTCGAGCGGCGACGGCAGCCCGGCGAACACGCCGCCGCCCTCGTGCACGATGGGCGACGTCTTGCCGTGCATCACCTGGCCGGCCCGGACGACCTCGCCGCCGAACACCTCGCCGATGGCCTGGTGCCCGAGGCACACGCCGAGGATCGGCCGGCGCCCGGCCCACTCGCGGATCACGTCGCAGGAGATGCCCGCGTCGGCCGGGGTGCCGGGACCGGGCGAGATGAGGATGGCGTCGGGGTCGATCGACTCGACGCCGGCCAGGTCGACGTCGTCGTTGCGGTGCACGACCGGCTCGGCGCCCAGCTCGCCCAGGTACTGGACGAGGTTGAACACGAACGAGTCGTAGTTGTCGATCACCAGCACCCGAGCGGCCACGGCGCGATGCTATTGGCCGCCATGTCCGATCAACCCAAGGGCTTCGAGCCCCGCCTCGGCCCCGTCGCCCGCCGCCTCGCCGCGACCGAGCGCGTGCTGTGCATCGAGGACGAACCGGACATCGCCGCCTTCCTGCGGGCCTACTTCCGGGCCGCCGGGTACGACCTCGTCCACCTCGACCCCACCGACCCCGACGAGGTCGTCCGGGCCCTCGACGAGCACACCCCGGACTGCGTGCTCCTCGACGTGCGCCTCCGGGGGTTCTCCGGCGTCGAGGCCTACCGGCGCATGCGCTCGGACGAGCGGTGGGCGTTCACGCCGGTGATCATGGTGTCGGCCCACGCCGGCGCCGACCCGTCGTTCCGCCGGCCCACCGGCCTCGACGCGTTCGTGCCGAAGCCGTTCAACACCAACCACCTGGCCCAGCTGGTGCGCGAGCGCATCGACGCCGCCGCCTCGCTGGCCGAGCGGGGACGTCACGAGCGGCGCGAGCTGCTGTCGCAGGACTACCTCGCCGCCCGCCTCGCCGACGAGATCGCCGTCGCCGGCCCGGACGGCACCGTGTCGCTGGCCATCGTCCGCCTGCGCACCCGCGCCGAGGTGCTCGCCGAGGTCGGCGCCGAGGGGCTCGACCACGTGCTGCGCACGCTGGCCGGTCGTGTCCGTCCGCTGCTTCCCGCCGGCGCCGTGGTGGGCACCACCCGCCACGACGAGCTGGCCGTGGCCCTGCCGGGTACCCGACCCCGCGACGCCTACGGCGCGCTGCGGCAGGTGGTCGGCGAGCTGCAGGGGGACTTCCGCTTCGCCGGGGGCGCCGTCGTGCCCGTCGAGGTCGCCGCCGGGCTGGCCGCCTACCCGGAGAACGCCTCCGACCCCGACGAGCTGTTCATGGCCGCCGACGCGGCCCTGGCCGAGGCGGTCGAGCGGGGCACGGCAGTGCAGCTCGCCCTCTGAGGCCTACGGGGCCGGGGCGACGGCGATCTCCACCGGTCGGGCGAGCACGTCGGCCAGCAGGCCGCTGCGCAGGTCGGCGGCGTGGGCCTCGAGGTCGACGGGCGCCTCCCCCGCGGGGTGCAGGGTGATGCGCACGCGCTCGTCGTCGACGTCGACGTCGGTGCTGGCCACCCGGGCACCGTGGGACCGGTCGAGCCCGATCGCCACCCGCAGCACGGCCGCCAGCCGGCGGACCAGCTCGCGGTCCTCGCGCCGCAGCGCACGCCACTCGTCGTGCTTCGACTTCGGCGCCGACTTGCGGTGGTAGCGGGCCACCTGGGCGATCAGCTCGATCTCGCGGTCGGTGAACCCGGCCAGGTGCTCGCTGTTCCGGATCACGTAGTAGCTGTGCTTGTGGTGGCCGGAGTGCGAGATGAACACCCCGACGTTCGCGAGCAGCGCCGCCGCCTCGAGCAGCGGCCGGGCGGCCTCGCCGGCGGGTCCGTCGAGGCCGAGCACGTCCCGGAGGTCGTCGAACAGGCCGAGGGCGTGCCGGGCCGTCTCCCGGGAGTGCTCCGGGTGCTCGTCGGTCAGCTCCACGAGGTGCAGCACCGACCGGCGCCGCAGGTCCTGCAGGTGGTGGAGCGTGGCGCCGGAGCGGCGGCGGGCCTGGTCGAGCAGGACCCCTTCCCGGAGGGCGTAGTCGGAGAACACCAGCTCCTCGATGCCGGCGCAGCGCACCAGCTGCTCGAGGATGATGGCGCCGCCGAGGAGGATGTCGGCGCGCTTGGCGTCCATCCCGGGGAGGTCGGCCCGCTCCTCGACGGTGGGCGCCGACGCCAGCAGCTCGACCACCTCGGAGACCTCGTCGGCCGTGACCCGCTGCCCGTTCAGGGTGCGCATGCCGGCGTCCTCACCCCGGGCGGCGAGCGCCATGGCGACCACGGTCTCGATGGTGCCGGAGGCGCCGACGACCACGTCGAAGCCGGAGGCGGCCAGCTCGGCGGCGAAGGGAGCGAGGATCGTCTCGGCGTGCTGGCGGCACCGCTCGACGTGCCTGGGCTTCACGGGCTCGCGGCCGAGGAACCGCTCGGTGAGGCGGATGGCGCCGAGGCGGAAGCTGCGGCTGGCGAGCACCTCGCCGCGCTGGCCGAGCAGCACCTCGGTGGAGCCGCCGCCGATGTCGCACAGCAGGACCCGGTCGTCGTAGATGGGCAGCG
>JBKHXT010000109.1:0-6513 GCA_046565885.1 Acidimicrobiia bacterium | reverse complement strand
CGAACGTCATCATCATCATGAGCATGAACGGGGCGAAGGCCAGCAGCATCTGCACGGCCCGGATGTCGCTGTTCGCCCGGCTGACGAGCTGGCCGGTCTGCACCTTGTCGTAGAAGCCGTGCGACATGGCGGCGAAGTGCCGGAACATCAGCGAGCGCAGGTCGTACTCGATGGCGTAGGCGAACTTGTACAGCCGGCTGCGGTAGCCGAACGTGAACACCGAGCGGGCCAGCGACAGGACGAGCAGGGCCACGACCCAGGCGGTGACGCCGTCGCCGCCCTCGCGGATCGCGTCGATGCCGGCGCCCACGACGGCCGGGATGGCGACGTTGCTGCCGAGGGCGATCGCGGCCATGGCCATGGCGATGGTGAACGAGCGCCGGTGGGCCCGCACGACCGGCAGCATCCGCCGGATCCAGCCGAGGGACGCATCGGGGTGGATCCGTCCGGCGGGCGGGTCGTAGCGAGCCGCCGGCGGCAGCGGCTCGTAGCGGCTGGGCGGGGCGTCGACGTCGACCCCCGGCTGCGGGCCGTCGACGTCGTCCCGGTCGGTGCGGTCCTCGGTGAGGCTCATCGGGCGACCAGCGCCTCGACGTGGCGGCGCAGCGCCGTGCCGAGCAGCACCATCCCCTCGACCGCACGGCGGCGCTCGTCGGCGTCGAGGTGCTCGAGCAGCGCGCCGACGTGGTCGCACAGCACGGCGGTGGCCGAGGCGAGGCGCCGGCGGCCGTCGTCGGTGATCTGGTGCAGCACCGAGCGGCGGTCGTTGGCGCAGGCCTTGCGCTCGACCCAGCGCTGCTCGACGAGGCCGTCGACGAGGGCGGTGACCGACGGGCGTGAGACGGCCAGCCAGTCGGCCAGCTTCGATGCCGCGTGGTCGCCCTCGGACAGGAAGGCCAGCACCCGGTACTGCGGCAGGGTCATGCCGTCGTCGGCCAGCGCCTTCTCCAGGTGGCGGGCGACGCGCGCCAGCGCCAGCACCCCCTCGTCGTTCACCGTCATGAACGGTGAGGGTATCGAACCGTTCGAGTGCCTACACGTCGAGGAAGCGGCTGACGGCGAACGCCGAGCCCAGGGCACCGATGAGCACGCCCGTGACCATGACGAACACGCTCGTGGTCACGACCTGCTGGTTGTCGACGACGAGGCCGGAGAACAGCGAGAAGCGCTGGTCGGCGGCGATGTTGTCGAAGATGCGCTGCACGCCGAAGACGACGCCGATCGCGAACGCCGAGCCGATGACGCCCTGGATCACGCCCTCGAGCATGAACGGGATGCGGATGAACCAGTTCGAGGCGCCCACCAGCTTCATCACCTCGATCTCCCGGCGCCGGGCGAACATCGCCATCCGGATCGAGTTGAGGATGAGCAGGGTGGCGGCGAGCAGCAGGAAGCCGGCGACCACGAACAGGCCCACGCCGATGAGGTTCGACAGGTTGCGGATGGTGCGGATGGAGTCGAAGGCGGCCACGACCTCGCGCACACCGGGCTGGGCGACGAACACCTCGCGCAGGCCCTCGATGGTCTCGGCCGACTTGTCGACCGGCACCACGCGGAACGACGGCGGGAGGATGTCGGGCGTCACCGACTCGACGATCTGCGGGGTGTTCTGGAACAGGTCCTGGAACTCCTCGAAGGTCTCCTCCTGGTCGAAGTAGTCGTAGCGCTCGACCTGGGTGGACTCGTCGAGCTGGCGCTGGACGGCCGCGGTCTGGTCGTCGGTGGCCTCGGGCTGCATGAAGACGATGAACTCGATGCCGCCCTGCCACTGCTGGGTGGCGTTGTCGACCGAGTACCGCAGCAGCACCGACCCGCCGACGAGCGACAGCGACACGGCGACGGTGAGGATGGAGGCGACGGTGAGCGAGAGGTTCCGAAACAGGTTCGTCCCGGTCTCGCGGACCATGTAGTCGAGCTTCAGGGCCATGGGGGTGCTCCCGGCTACTCGTAGACGCCGCGGTGCTGGTCGCGGACGATCGTGCCCCGGTCGAGCTCGATCACCCGGCGCCGCATCGTGTCGACGATCGAGCGGTCGTGGGTGGCCATGAGCACCGTGGTGCCCGTGCGGTTGATGCGGTCGAGCAGGCGCATGATGCCGACCGACGTGGCCGGGTCGAGGTTGCCCGTCGGCTCGTCGGCCAGGAGGATGAGCGGCCGGTTGACGAAGGCCCGGGCGATGGAGACGCGCTGCTGCTCACCGCCGGACAGCTCGTGCGGGAAGCTGTCCATCTTCTGGCCGAGGCCGACCAGCTCGAGGATGGCGGGCACCTGGGTCTTCACCACGTGCTTGGGCCGGCCGATGACCTCGAGGGCGAAGGCGACGTTCTCGTACACCGTCTTGCCGGTGAGCAGCTTGAAGTCCTGGAAGACCGAGCCGATGTTGCGGCGCAGGTACGGGACCTTCCACGACGACAGCTCGAGGATGTCCTTGCCGGCCACGAAGATGCGCCCCTGCTCGGGCCGCTCCTCGCGGTTCACCAAGCGCAGGAACGTGGACTTCCCCGAGCCGGAGGCGCCGACCAGGAACACGAACTCGCCCTTGGCGATGTCGACGTCGGCGTTGCGCAGCGCCGGGACGTCGCCCTTGTACGTCTTGGTGACGTTCTCGAGCTTGATCATGGGGTGGGACGGCCTGCCGGGGTCGCTGGGGGACTGCGGAACGGTACCAGTGGCCTGCGCCGGGTCGGTGCACCCCGGCCCGGGCGCCGAGGCGCCGCCGCGTGTTGCGAACGGGTTACGAACCCTAGGCCACGAGGGGAGCGGCCGAGGAACCCGCCGGCGCCGTGGGAGGCTGGTCGACCATGCGATCGACCGGCCGCCGCCCGCTCGTCCTCGCCGCCGTCGCCCTCGTCCTGGTCGCCGGCGCGTGCACCGGCGACGGCGGGTCGGAGGCGGCCCCGCCGAGCACCGAGGCCACCACCACCACGACCACCACCGCTCCCCCGCCGGAGCCGCCCGACGTCGAGGTCGAGGGGCCCATCGCCGGCACGCCGCAGACCTCCGGCGCCGACGGGCTGGCGGAGGTCGGCTACCTCGAGGAGGAGTACTTCATCAGCGGCACGGCGACCGCCTACGAGCCCGAGGGCGAGCTGGCCGACGACGGCCGGTGGGACCTGGCCGAGGCCGAGGCCGCCCCCTACGCCACCCGCATCCTCGTCAAGCGCCCCGCCGACCCCGCCGACGCCAGCGGCGTGGTGGTCGTCGAGTGGAACAACGTCTCCATCGGCAGCGACGGCACGCCGGACTGGACCTTCACCCGGGACGAGATCGTGCGCGCCGGGCACGTACACGTGGCCGTGTCCGCCCAGGAGGCGGGCGTCGACCGGGCGAGCGGGGGCATCACCGGGGCCGGCGGCAACCCCCTCACCCAGGCCGACCCGGAGCGCTACGGCGGGCTGGACCACCCGGGCGACCCGTGGTCGTACGACATCTTCGGCCAGGTGGGCCAGCTGGTGCGGACGGCGCCCGAGGTCAGCCCGGACGTCCTCGGCGGCATCGACCCCGAGGTCGTGCTCGCCGTCGGCGAGTCGCAGTCGGCGTTCCGGCTCACCTCGTACGTGAACGGCGTGCACCCGATCGAGGGCGCGTACGACGGCTTCCTCGTCCACAGCCGCGGCGGCGGTGCGGCCCCCTTCGTCGACGACGCCGGCCTCGGCAGCGCCCTGGCCGGGCAGGTCGCGATCCGCGACGACGTCGACGTCCCCGTGCTGGTCTTCACCACGGAGACCGACCTGACGCTGCTCGGCTACTGGCGGGCCCGCCAGCCCGACAGCGAGCACGTCCGGAGCTGGGACGTGGCCGGCACCGCCCACGCCGACGCCTTCCTCCTCGGGGGCGACGCCGTCGGCGCCGGCACGGCCCTCGGGTGCGGGGCGCCGGTGAACGACGGTCCCCAGCACCTGGCGCTCAAGGCGGCGCTCGCCCGGCTCGTCGAGTGGGCCCGCGACGGCACCCCGCCCCCGAGCGGGACGCCGATCGAGGTGGACGCCGACGGCGCCATCGTGCGCGACGCCGACGGCAACGCCGAGGGCGGCGTCCGCCTGCCGGCGCTCGAGGTGCCGGCGGCGACGCTGTCGGGCGAACCGGTGGGCGACTCGGTGCTGTGCCGGCTCTTCGGCTCCACCGTCCCGTTCCCGATCGAGATCCTCGTCGAGCGCTACGGCAGCCGCGAGGCCTACCTCGAGCGCGTCGACGAGGCGATCGAGGCCGCCGTCGACGCCGGCTTCCTGCTCCAGGCCGATTCGGACGCCGCCCGGGCCGAGGCCGAGGAGGCGTGGCCGGGGCCGACGGGCGGGCCCGACCGCCGCGACGGCTAGCTAGGCCTCGAGCTGCTGGCCCCGCTGCCAGCGCAGGTAGGCCTCCATGAACCGGTCGAGGTCGCCGTCGAGCACGGCGTCGACCTGGCCGACCTCGAACTCGGACCGCAGGTCCTTGACCATCTGGTACGGCTGCAGCACGTAGGACCGGATCTGGGAGCCGAAGCCCACGCTGCGCTGCTCGCCCCGGATCGACGCCAGCTCGTCCTCGCGCTTCTGGCGCTCGAGCTCGGCCAGCTTGGCCTTGAGCATCGTCATGGCCCGGTCCTTGTTCTGGTGCTGGCTGCGCTCGTTCTGGCAGGCGACGACGATGCCGGTGGGCAGGTGGGTGAGCCGCACGGCCGAGTCGGTCTTGTTGACGTGCTGGCCGCCGGCGCCCGACGACCGGTACACGTCGACGCGCAGGTCCTTGTCGTCGATCTCGACGTCGGTGTCGGCCTCGTCGAGCAGGGGCACGACCTCGAGGGCGGCGAAGGCGGTCTGGCGCTTGCCCTGGGCGTTGAACGGGCTGATGCGCACCAGGCGGTGCACGCCGTGCTCCGACCGCAGCCAGCCGTAGGCGTAGCGGCCCTTGACGATGAAGGTCGCCGAGGAGATGCCGGCCTCGCTGCCCTCCGTCACCGCGTCCATCTCGACCTCGAAGCCGTGCTGCTCGGCCCAGCGCAGGTACATGCGCAGCAGCATCTCGGCCCAGTCGGAGGCGTCGGCGCCGCCCTCGCCCGAGTTCAGCTCGCAGATGGCGTCGCGCTCGTCGTGCTCGCCGGCGAAGAGCGATCGGAGCTCGATGCGGTCGAAGTCGGCGGCGATGGCGGCGATGGACTCGGCGATCTCGGGCTCGAGGCTCTCGTCACCCTCCTCGCGAGCCATCTCGGCCAGGGTCTCCGCGTCCTCGATGCGGCCGGCCAGGTCGTCGTAGGTGGTGAGGTCGTCGGTGACGCCGGACAGCTCGGCGTTGACCTCCTTGGCCCGCTCCTGGTCGTCCCAGAGGTCGGGGCGGCCGGCCTCGGTCTCGAGCTGGGGCAGGCGGGCGCGCAGCTCGTCCACGCGCAGGTACGCGTGGGCCTCGGAGAGGCGGCGCCGCAGGTCGGCCAGGTCGTCGGAGAAGTCGCGCATGGGAGCCGCCCAGCCTATTGGGGACGCCGGCCGGGGCCCCGGTGCGCCGGCCTCAGCGGGGGAACCGCCGGCGGATCCAGTCGGCGACCACGGGGTCGACCACCTCGAGGCGGTCGCGGGACACGAGGTCGCCGTCGGCCAGGAGGGCGTCGCGGGCGTTCTGGGCCGACGACGCCGTGAGCCCGAGCAGCTCGGCCGCGGTGCCGAACAGCGGGTCGCCGTGGGCGATGAGGCGCAGCACCGCCTTCTCGCTCCCCGACCGGTGGCCGAAGGCGGTCTCGGTGGCGAGGTTCGACTCGGCCCGCACCGCCTCGAGCGTCCTCGCCCACAGCGACGTGGTGTCGGTGGGCTCCCCCGGCACGGCCAGGCGCCAGGCGACGTCGGCCACCTGCATCGTCCGGTACGGGTGCCCGCCGGTGAAGGCGTAGAGGAGCCCGGCCAGGTCGGCGGGGTCTCGGTCGGTGGCGGCGAACCCGTCCTCGACGATCGCCCGGGTCGCGGCGAGGTCGAACGGGCCGATCTCGACGAGGTCGGCCTGGGCGTAGAACGGCCGGGCCCGGTCGGCGAACATCGCCCGCATCAGCGACGGCTGCGAGCCGGCGAACAGCAGCCCGATGTCCTGGAACCGGTGCTGGAGCTTGGTCCGCAGCAGCCCGGCCGCCCCCTCCACGCGGTCGATGCCGGGGAACTCGTCGATCACGACGACGGTCGGCGTCGCCGCCGCGCCGTCGACGAGGACGTCGACCAGGAGGGAGAACATGGCCTCCGGGTCCGGGCGGTCGCGGCCCCGGCGGGACAGCTCGACCCCGAGCAGCCCGAGGTTCAGCTGCACCCCGACGGCCAGGTCGTCGACCCGGCTCCGGACCGGGCCGCCCGCCTCGGCCAGGCCGCGGTCGAAGCGGCGGGCCAGGTCGGCCACCGACGTGACCTCGTACAGGTCGAGCCACACGACGCTCGTGCCCGCCGCCGCCATCTCGGCGACGACCCGGCGCAGCACCGACGTCTTCCCGTAGCGCCGCGGGCCCACCAGCGCGGTGACCCGCCGCTCGGTCACCCGCTCGACCAGGGTGGCGACCAGCTCGTC
>JBKHXT010000108.1:0-4250 GCA_046565885.1 Acidimicrobiia bacterium | reverse complement strand
TCGTCGCTCACGACCGATCCCAACCCGGTCGGGCGCCGGTCCATTCCTCGGCGGCGGGCAGGCCGGAGGCGGCGGGCTACGGTCCCCCGCCGTGCAGGACGCCGGGTTCACCTTCGCCAGCCTCATGCCCCTCGGGCCCCAGCTCGCCGTGGAGACGGCCCGCCAGGCCGAGGAGCTCGGCTACCGGTCGTTCTGGACGGCGGAGACCACCGGCCCGGAAGCGTTCGCCACGCTCGCCGCCGCCGGCGCCGCCGCACCGTCGCTCGGCCTCGGCACCGGGGTGATCCCGATCCAGATCCGCACGCCGATGACGGTGGCCATGGCCGCGGCCACGCTGCAGGCGCTGCAGCCCGAGCGCGACGTGTGGGTCGGCATCGGCATCTCCTCGCCGGTGGTCACCGAGCGCTGGCACGGCGCCGAGTACGGCGACCGCCCCCTCGCCCGCTGCCGCGAGTACCTCACGCTCCTCAAGGAGATCTGGGCCGGCGACGCCGTCACCTTCGAGGGCGACTTCTGGTCGCTCAAGCGCAGCCGCCTCGGCGTCCGGCTCGGCGAGAAGAAGCCCAAGGTCGTCCTCGGCGCCCTGAACCCGGGGATGCTGGCCCTCGGCGGCGAGCTGGCCGACGGCGTCCTGCTCAACTACCTCCCGTCGAGCCACGTCGCCTGGTCCGTCGAGCACATCCGGCGGGGGCACGAGAAGCGCACCGACGGCGGCCGGGCGGCCGTGATGGCCTACGTCCACGCCGGCGTCACCGACCGCGAGCACGGCGTCGACAACGCCCGCAGGGACCTGTTCTCCTACGCCGTGGTCGACGCCTACGCGAAGAGCTTCGAGCGCGCCGGCTTCGGTGACGACGTGGCCGAGCTGCGGGAGCGCCACGCCGCCAAGGACCGCGACGGCGCCGTCGCCGCCGTGTCCGACGCCTTCGTCGACGCCATCGACTTCCTCGGCACCCACGACGAGGTCCGCGACTTCGCGCGGGGCTACGTCGACGCCGGCGTCGACGTGCCCATCCTCATGCCGCTGCCGTGGGGACCCGACCGCCGCCAGGTGATCGACGACACCATGCGCGCCTTCGTGGCGTAGGTTCCGCCGCCGTGCAGCTTCACGACAAGAGCATCGTCGTCACCGGCGGCGGCGGGGGGATCGGCCGGGCGCTGGTCCGCCGCTTCGCCGCCGAGTCGCCCCGCACCATCGTCGTCGCCGACGTCGACGGCGCCGCCGCCCAGGAGGTCGTCGACGAGCTCGACGCCGGTTTCGACTGCATCGCCGTCGAGGCCGACCTCGGCACCGAGGCCGGCAACGTCGAGGTGGTCCGGGCCGCCGAGGAGTACGGCCCCATCGACCTGCTGTGCCTGAACGCCGGCATCGCGGTGGGCGGCGGCGTCGAGACGCTGGACGACGAGTGGCAGCGCACCTGGGACGTCAACGTCATGGCCCACGTCCGGGCCGTGCGGGCGGCGCTGCCCGGGATGCTCGCCCGGGGCGAGGGCTACGTGCTCACCACCGCCTCGGCCGCCGGGCTGCTCACCAACATCGGCGCCGCCCCCTACGCGGTGACCAAGCACGCCGCCGTCGCGCTGGCCGAGTGGCTGGCCATCACCCACGGCGACCAGGGCCTGAAGGTCTCGTGCCTGTGCCCGCAGGGCGTGCGCACGAAGATGCTGTTCCCCGACGACGAGTCGCTGGCGAAGGCCTCCGGCGCCGACTCGGTGCGGGCGCAGGGCGTGATCGAGCCCGAGGAGCTGGCCGAGGTCGTCGTGCAGGGCCTGGCCGACGAGCGCTTCCTCATCCTGCCCCACCCCGAGGTGCTCGACTACTGGCGCCGCAAGACCGACGACTACGACCGCTGGATCGCCGGCATGCGCAAGCTCCAGGCCCGCACGCAGGGCTGACCGCCCCGCCGTGGTCGACACCTGGCTGCGGTCGCTCGGCCTCCGGCCCGGCGCCGAGGTCCGGTTCCGCCGCGAGGCGGGCGAGCGCTGGCTGCCGGGCAAGGTGATGGGCCGCGAGGCCGACGGCTCGGTCGACCTGCGCGACGTCCGTGGCCGGTCGAGGGCCATCCCCGTCGACCAGATCGAGGTCGCCGAGCGGGGGCCGAGGGGTGGGCGGGTGTGGACGCCGCTCACCGAGATCGTCGCCCGCGTCGAGCAGCTCGACCTGTTCGGCGACGCGTAGCCGTGGACCGCCGCACGATCGACGTCTACGACCGGGCGGCGTCGACCTACGACGCCAACCGCCCGCCCCGGTTCGCCGACGACGCCGCGGCGCTGGCCGGCTCCGTCGCCGGGCCGGTGCTCGACGCCGGGTGCGGTACCGGCGCCTACCTGCCGGCCCTCGGCCACCGGTCGGTCGGCCTCGACGCCTCCACGTCGATGCTCGCCCTGGCCGGCCGCCACCACCGGCCGCTGGTGCGCGCCGACCTGGGGCGGCTGCCCTTCCGCTTCGGTGGGCTCTCGGCGGCGTGGGCCCGCAACTCCTACGTCCACGTCGCCCACGACGACCTGCCGCTGGCGCTCGCCGAGCTTCACCGCTCGCTCGCCGTCGGCGCCCCGGTGTCGTGCTCGTTCATCGGGGGTCCCGACGACGTGACCCTGGCCGACGACGACCTCCCCGGCCGGACGTTCTGGCGCTGGTCCGACCACGCGCTGGCCGACATCTTCACCGGCGCCGGCTTCACCGGACTGCGCCTCGACGGCGACCGCCCCCGCTTCGTCCACGCCGTGCGGGCCCGCACGCTCCCCGACACGGTCGGTCCGGGCATGCGCCTGCTCGTGTGCGGGCTGAACCCCTCGGTCCACGCCGCCGACGCCGGCGTGGGGTTCGTCACGCCGTCGAACCGGTTCTGGCGGGCAGCGATCGCCGCCGGCCTGGCCACCCGACCGCGCGACCCGTGGGACGCGCTGCGCTCGCACGGCGTCGGGATGACCGATCTGGTCAAGCGGGCCACCCGCCGGGCCGACGAGCTGTCGGCCGACGAGTACGCCGCCGGCGTCGAGCGGGTCTCGCGCCTGTGCGAGCGGCTGCGGCCGGGTGCCGTCGTGTGCGTCGGCCTCGCCGGCTGGCGGGCGGCCGTCGACCGCCGGGCCGACGTCGGCGTCCAGGACCGCCCCCTCGGCGGCCGGCCCGTCTACGTCATGCCCTCGACGTCGGGCCTCAACGCCCGCACCCCCCTCGACGACCTCGTCGCCCACCTCCGCGCCGCCCTGGCCCTGGCCGACACCACCGCTTCCTGAGGGGCGGATCGACCGTGCACGGTCGGTCTGCCGGGTCGGAACCGGGGAGGGGGGTCAGCGGGGGGCGAGGTCGCGGACGGCCTGGCGCAGGTCGTAGCCGAAGGGCAGGGGCGCCAGCGCCGGCGTGGTGACGCCGTTGTCGATGTAGCGCTGGATGTGCTCGCGGCACCTCTCCGGGGGGCCGTGCACGATGAGCTCGTCCACCACCGAGTTCGGGATGGCGTCGAGCGCCGCCTTGCGGTCGCCCTCGGCCCACGCGTCCCACATGGGCTGCAGCTCGTCGCGGCCGAGCCACTCGTGGAAGGCCCGGTAGACCGGCACGTTGAGGTAGGCGGCGATGGCGAACTTGGCGGCGCCGTAGACGGTGTCGGGATCGTCGATCGGGGCGCAGAAGATGCGAGCCACGACCTCCTTGGACGAGCCGTCGGTGGAGGCGCCCTGCACGATGGGCGCCACCGTCCGCACGTCCTCGGCGGAGAGCCAGTTGATGATGGCGCCGTCGCCCTCGCGGCCAGCCAGCTCCAGCATCCCGGAGCGCAGCGCGGCGACGAGGATCGGCACCGGTTCGGGGGGAAGGGCCTTCAGCTGGAAGCCGTTGATCGAGAAGGTGTCGAAGTCCTCCTTGATCTTCTCGCCGTCCAGCGCCTTGCGCAGGAACCGCACGACGTCACGGATCTTCTTGTACGGCTCGTCGAACTCGATGCCGTTCCAGCGCTCGACGATGACGTTCGACGACGTGCCGATGCCGATGGCGAACCGGCCGGGGGCGGCCTGGGCCATCGAGCCGACGGACTGGGCGAAGCACGCCGGACCCCGGGTGTACGCAGGGATGATCGCGGTGCCGAGGCGCAGCGACGGCGTCCACACGGAGGCGAGGGCGAGCGGTGTGAAGCCGTCGTGGCCGTCGGCCTCGGCCGACCACACGTCGGTGTAGCCGAGGTCCACCAGCTCCTCGAACTGCTCCCGCTGGCTGTGGAGCGGGCCGCTGAGGGGGACGGTCATGCCGTAGCGCT
>JBKHXT010000107.1:0-11442 GCA_046565885.1 Acidimicrobiia bacterium | reverse complement strand
GCAGCGGCGGCGGATGCGATGGCGACAGAGCGACGACGCACTGGGTGTTCTCCTTCGTCGTGGCCGGCGCCCCTCGCGCCGACTCGACCAGGGAACGTCCCAGGCCGGTGTCCCTTTCGGTCGGATCGCGGGGAATGTCCCGCGCCTCGGCTCAGAGGTTGGCGCGCAGCCAGGCGAGGTCGTCCTTGCGCCCCACGTCGGCCGTCTCGCAGATCACCGGCGCGCCGGCCGTCCGCACCACGTGGAGGATGGCCTCCGGGTCGATCTGGCCCTTGGTGAGGTTCTCGTGACGGTCGCGCCCCGAGCCGCACTCGTCCTTGGAGTCGTTGCAGTGCACGAGGTCGATCCCGCCGGTGATGGCCAGGATCCGGTCGGCCGCCTCCACCAGCTCCTCGCCCGCCGCCCACGCGTGGCAGGTGTCGAGGCAGAAGCCGATGCCGGTGTCGCCGATGTGGTCCCAGAGCCGGCCGATGGTGTCGAAGTGGCGGGCCATGGCGTGGTCGCCGCCGGCGGTGTTCTCGAGGTACACGGGCACGTCGGTCTCGAGCTGGTCGAGGGCCTTGCGCCACCGGGCGAAGCCCTCGGCGAGGTCGTCGTCCTCGGTCACGTGGCCGCCGTGCACGATGACCGCGGCGGCGCCGATCCCGGCGGCGGCGTCGCAGGTCTGCTGCAGGATCTTGCGGCTCGGGATGCGGACCTTGTTGTTCGCCGACGCCACGTTGATCAGGTACGGCGCGTGCACGTAGATCGGGATGTCCGCGGCCTTCAGCTCGGCGGCGTCGTCCCGGGGCGCCGGCTTCTTCCACGACTGCGGGTCGCCGAGGAAGATCTGCACGCACTCGGCGCCCTCGGCGGCGGCGGCGCCGAGCGGGTCGTCCGGGGACACGTGGCTGCCGAGGAGCGGGAGGTCGGCCATGGGTCGACCGTAGTTGGGTCGCCGCCGGACGAGGCAGGCACGATGCCCGGGTGGAGGACGAGCGCGCCCGGCGTCGGCGGATCCATCGCCAGGCCCTGTCGATCTCGGTGGCGCTCGCCCCGTTCGGCATCGTGTTCGGGGTCGCGTGCGCCCAGGCCGACCTGGGCGTCGGCGCGGCGATCGGCTTCTCGTCGCTGGTCTTCACCGGCTCGGCGCAGTTCGCCGCGGTCGGCGTGCTCGACGACGGCGGCGGCGCCGCCACGGCCGTCGCCGCCGGCCTGCTCCTGAACATCCGCTGCCTGGCGTTCGGGCTGCTGCTCGCGCCGGCGCTCACCGGCTCGGCCGGGACCCGGGCGCTGCTGGCCCAGCTGGTGATCGACGAGTCGACCGCCGTGGCCACCGTCCAGGACGAGCGCCGCTGGCAGCGCTACGGGTTCCTCGCCGGCGGCATCGCCGTGTTCGTGGTCTGGAACCTCACGACCGTCGCCGGCGTGCTCCTCGGCTCGGCCGACGACGACTTCATCACCGACCTCGGCCTCGACGCCGCCGCGCCCGCCGCGTTCCTCGCCCTGCTGTGGCCCCGCCTGGTGGGCGACGGCGGGGACGTCGGCCGCCGCATCGCCGTCGCCGGCGCCCTCATCGCCGCCGCCAGCATCCCGCTGGCGCCGCCCGGCATCCCGATCCTGCTCGCCGGGCTCGGCGTGCTCGCCGCCCACCGGACGGCCCGGGCGGTGCGGACGTGAGCACCGCCTGGCTCGTGATCGCCGGGCTCGGCCTCGGCACGTACGCGCTGAAGGCGGCGGGCCCGCTGCTGCTCGGCGGCCGCCGCCTGCCCGCGCGCGTCGAGCGGGTGGCGGTGCAGCTGCCGGCGGCGCTGCTCGCTGCGCTGGTCGTGGTGAGCACCGTGGCCGGCGACCGGGCGCTGGTCGCCGACGCCCGCATCGCCGGCGTGCTCGCGGCCGGCGTGGCGCTGAAGCTCCGGGCACCGTTCATCGTCGTCGTCGCCGTGGCCGTCGCCGCCACCGGCGCGCTGCGGGCCCTCGCCGGCTGACGAGGTCGACGAGATCCGGCGCGACCGCTGGTCACCATCTCGTCGAGAACGCGCGTGCGCCGGCGCCGCCCGATCGCCTTGGCTTCCGCCGTGCCCGAGCCCCTCGCCACCACCGATCGCACCACCGTCGGCCGCCACCCCGAGCGGGCCAGCGACGACCGCGCCGCCGCCCACGCCATCCTCGACGAGGCGCTGCTCTGCCACGTCGGGATCGCCACCGACCGAGGCCCGGTCGTCATCCCCACCGCGTTCGGACGCCGGGGCGACGAGCTGCTGATCCACGGATCCCCGGCGGCCACGTGGCTCCGCTCGACCGGCAAGGGCACGCCGGTGTGCGTCACGGTCACGCTGCTGGACGGGCTGGTCCTCGCCCGCAGCGCCTTCCACCACTCGATGAACTACCGCTCGGTGGTGGTGTTCGGCGAGGCCGAGGCGATCACCGACCCGGCGGAGAAGGCGGCGGCGCTCGACGCCATCACCGAGCACCTCGTGCCCGGGCGGACCGCCGAGGTCCGGCCGACCACCGACGCCGAGGTGCGACAGACCCTCGTGGTGCGGCTGCGCCTGGACGAGGCGTCGGTGAAGGTCCGGTCCGGCGGGCCGGTCGACGA
Source organism: Acidimicrobiia bacterium (assembly GCA_046565885.1). Classification (GTDB taxonomy): domain Bacteria; phylum Actinomycetota; class Acidimicrobiia; order Acidimicrobiales; family Salinilacustritrichaceae; genus Salinilacustrithrix. Next base: position 8,864 of record JBKHXT010000107.1, on the reverse strand, counting down.
CGACGCCGACCTCGACCGCACCGACGTCTGGGCCGGCGTGCTGCCGACGGCGCTGCGGACGGGCGCGCCCGTGCCCGGCGACGACGTGCCCGCCGGCCTCGTCCCACCACCGAGCGTGGCCGGCTACCGGCGCCCCGCCGGCTGACCCCCGGTGGGGCACGCTGGGGCGGTGACGGGTCGCCTGGTCGCCATCGCCACGGCGCTCGGACTGGCCGCCGCCGGCCTCACCTTCCTGCCCTGGGCCCGGTCCGGGCAGCGCTGGCGCTCGAGCTACGAGGTGGTCGACGTGGCCGCCCGGGCCGGCGTGCTGCCCGACGGCCTCGCCGGCGCCGCCCCGGTCTGGTACCTCGTCCCCGCCCTGACCGGCGCCCTGCTGCTCGCCGCCGCGCTGCACCGACCGCTCGCCGCCGGGGCGCTGGCGACTACGCTGGGTGCGCTGGTGGGCACCGGATCGGTCCTCGTGCACCGCTCGCCGCTCGACGCCGCTGCGGTGGTGACGGCGGCGCTGGCGCTCGGGGCGGGGACGGCGCTGTGTGGTGCGGCCGTGCTCGGCACGGTGCGGAAGGAGCAGGCGGGATGAGCGATCGACAGGACCCCTGGGCGCCCGGCGGCGACTGGCCGAGCAGCCCGCCACCACCGCCCCCGCCGGCACCGCCCGTCGAGCTCGACGGGCCGATCGCCACCGACACCACCGAGGTCCGCTCCGGCGGCGTCGGCGCCCGCATCGTCGCCATCGGCGTCGGCGCCTCGCTGCTCCTCGGCGGCGGCGCCTTCGCCGCCACCCAGATGGGCGGGACCGGCGGCGGCGAGTCGGCGCAGGCCGCCGTCGAGGAGCTGTTCGACGCGCTGGGCGACGAGGACCTGCTCGGCATGCTCGCCGCCCTCGACCCCGGCGAGCGCGACACGCTGCGCCAGCCCACCGAGCAGCTGTTCGAGGAGCTCGAGCGCATGGAGGTCGTCGACGACTTCGACCTCGACGGCGTGCCCGGCATCGACCTCGAGTTCGACGGGCTCACGTTCCGGACCGAGGAGATCCTCCCCGGGCTCGAGCGCGTGTACCTCACCGGCGGCACCGCCTCCTTCGCCGTCGACGGCGCCGAGCTGCCGGTCGGCGACTTCCTGGCCGACACCTTCGACCGCTTCGGCGTCGACCACGCGTCCTTCCGCGAGGAGGAGGCCGACGAGCCGGTCGGCTCCGACGAGACGTTCCTCGTCGCCCGCGAGACCGACGACGGCTGGCGGGTCAGCCTCGGCTACACGGCGGCCGAGGCGGCCCGGATCGCCTCGGGCCGGCCGGTGCCCGCCACCGGCATGGCGCCGATCGGTTCCGAGTCGCCTGCGGCCGCCGTCGAGGGCTTCCTGCGGGCCGCCACCGAGCTCGACGTGCGCGGCCTGGTGGGTCGCCTGTCGCCGGACGAGGCCCGGGCGCTGCACCACTACTGGCCGGTGCTGGTCGACGAGGCCGACCTGCCGACGTCCGACGACCTCGACGCCGACGTGACGCTCACCGACCTCGAGCTCGATGCCGACGAGGACGGCGACCGCGCCGTGGTGAGCATCCGGTCGATCGGCCTCGACGTCGTCGCCGACGACTTCGTCGGCGGCGGCACCTACGCCGACGGCTGCGTCAGCCTGCGCGGCGACGCGCTCGACGAGGTCCGCGAGGGGCTGGAGACCGACTTCGACCACCAGCTCGCCGGCGACTCCATCTGCCTCGACGACCTCGAGGAGATCTTCGAGGACGCCATGGCCGAGCTCGAGGGCTCCGGCATCGACGGGTTCAGCGGGGCCTTCCCCGGCTTCGGCGACGACGTGCCCACCTTCGGCATCACCACGACGCGGGTCGACGGCGAGTGGTACATCGCCCCGATCCGCACCGGCGCCGACCTCGGCATCAGCGCCCTGCGCCTCATCGACCGGGAGGACCTCGAGGCCGCCGTGGACGCGGTCGAGGACTTCTTCGGCGAGGGCTTCTTCAGCGGGGGCAGCGTGGGCGGCGGGTTCGTCCCGCCGGGCCTCGAGGACCTCGACGACCTCGACAGCCTCGACGACCTCGACGACCTGGGCAGCTCGTCGGAGACGTTCGAGGAGGTCGGCGAGCCGATCGACCCCGGTGCGCCCACGACCGAGGCGCGCACCTCGGCGCTGGTCGAGGAGCTGATCTTCATGTTCTCCGGCGACGAGCAGGTCACCGCCTGCGTGCTCGTCGAGCTCGACGCCACGGCGCAGCCCGGGCAGCTCGAGGAGCTGGCCGACGCCTACGCCTACGACTTCGAGCCCTCTCCCGAGGTGCAGGACCTGCTGTTCTCGGCGCTGGAGGCCTGCGGGGGCTGAGCGGGGCCGGTGCCAGACTCGGTGCCGTGCAGCTGCCCCGGGGGTTCCTCGCCCACACCGCCAACGTCGGCATCAAGGACGACACCACCGACTTCGCCGTCATCGCCGCCGAGCACCCGTGCGCGGCGTCGGCGGTGTTCACCCGGTCCCGCTTCGCCGGCCCCAGCGTCACCCTCTCCCGGGGCCACGTCGCCGACGGGCGACTGCAGGCCATCGTCGTCGTCTCCAAGAACGCCAACGTCGCCACCGGCGCCGACGGCGACGCCGACGCCCTCGAGCTGGTGGAGGGCGTCGCCCGGGCGCTCGGGTGCGGGCCCACCGACGTGCTCGTCGCCTCCACCGGGGTGATCGGCCGGCGGTACCCGATGGACCGCCTGCGCACCCACCTGGCGTCGATGCCGGCGCCTCAGGCAGACGACGCCGGCGCCGTGGCCCGGGCGATCATGACGACCGACACGCACCCGAAGCTGGCGGGCGCCTCGCTCCCCACCACCACGGGCGGCGAGGCGAGGGTCGTGGGCATCGCCAAGGGCGTCGGCATGATCGAGCCGGACATGGCCACCATGCTCGCCTTCGTCTTCACCGACGCCGACGTCGACGCGGGCACGCTCGACCAGCGCTTCCGGGCGGTCGTCGAGCGCACGTTCAACTGCCTGTCGGTCGACACCGACACGTCGACGTCCGACACGGCGGCGGTGCTGGCCAGCGGCGCCGCCGGACCGGTCGACGCCGACGCGCTGGAGGCGGCGCTGCACGAGGTCTGCCTCGACCTCACCCGCCAGCTGGCGGCCGACGGCGAGGGCGCCGAGACGCTGCTGGTCGTGACCGTCGACGAGGCGCGCGATGCCGCCCAGGCGAAGCGGGTCGCCAAGGCCATCGTCAACTCGCCCCTGGTGAAGACCGCCGTCCACGGCGCCGACCCCAACTGGGGCCGCATCGCCATGGCGGTGGGCAAGTGCAGCGACGACGTCGACATCGACCAGCGGGCGGTCACCATCCGCATCGGCCACCAGGAGCTGTACCCGAAGCCGGCGGGGCCCGAGGAGCTCGAGCAGCTCGAGTCCTACCTGCGGGGCGACGAGGTGGAGATCCACGTGTCGCTCGGCGTCGTCGCCGGCGAGGCCGGCGGGCGGGCCACCGTCTACGGCTGCGACCTCACCGACGGCTACGTGCGGATCAACGCCGACTACACGACCTGAGCGCCGGCCGGGCCCCGGTGGTCAGGTGACGATCGTCCACACCATGGCGAAGTGGCAGACCGCCGCCGCCACCGTGCAGGCGTGCCAGATCTCGTGGTACCCGAAGATCGAGGGTCGGGGGTCGGGCCGCTTGAACAGCAGCACCAGCGCGCCCACGGCGTAGGCGGCGCCGCCCACGGCCAGCAGCGCCACGCCCCCGAGGTGGAGGTTGGCCACGATGCCCGGCAGCGCCAGCAGGCCGGCCCCGCCCATCACGCCGTACATGGCGTTGCTCGAGCGGGGGAACCGGTCGATGCCGAAGGACTTGAGGACGATGCCCACGGCGGCGGCCACGAGGACGCCGACGAGGAACACCCGTCCGCTGGCCTCGGGGAGCACCAGCACGCAGATCGGCACCCACGTGCCGGCGATCAGCAGGTAGATCATCGAGTGGTCGGCCAGCTGCATCCGCCGGCGGGCCGTGGGCGTCTTGGCGAGGCGGTGGTAGCTGGCCGAGGTGGCGAACACCACCAGCTGGGCGAGCACGTAGGCGGCGGCGGCGATGCGGGCGGCCGAGCCGGCGGCGGCGCCCACGAGGAGCACGCCGAGGGGCAGCACGGCGAAGGCGCCCGCCGCGTGGAGCACCCCTCGGTACTTCGGCCGCGGCCACAGGTACGACGGGGTGTCGTACCGGGGCGCGATCCGGAGCTGCTCGATGACGCTCACCGTCCCATCCTGCCGTGCGGGCGCCGGAGTCGCGCGCCTCGCGCTACTGGGCGCCGCCGGGGCACCACTGCACGGCGAAGGGGTACGGGTTCACCGATCCCCGGCCGGCGAGCATGACCTCGAAGTGCAGGTGGGGCGTGCCGCCGGCGTTGCCGGTGGACCCGACGGCGCCGATGTGGTCGCCCGCCGCCACCCGACCGGCGCTGACGTGCAGGGCCGACAGGTGCGACCCGAAGTACGTGTTGCCGTCGTCGCCCTCGAGCCAGAAGCCGAGGCCGCCGAGGGCGCTGTTGCTGGCCCGGATGGTGCCCAGCACGGGGGCGAGCACCGGCGAGCCGTGCGGCGCCATCATGTCGACGCCCTTGTGGCGCCGGCCGCCGGAGCGGGCGAAGCCCCACGAGTCGATGAAGGTGGCCTCGGGCGCCGGGCACGCCTCGGTGGGCGGCGGGGGCGGCGGCGGCGGGGTGGCCACGGCGATCATCGAGGCGGTGGTGGCGGCCACCGAGTCGAGCCCGTCGACCGCCACGCGCCCGACCGGGTCGACCAGCGGCGACAGCACGGCGCCGGCGTCGGGCGCCTCGACGGCGAGGTCGTCGACCTGGGCCGGTTCTGCCGTGGCCGGGGCGGGGGCAAGGAGCCCGGCAGCCGCAGCGAGGCCGATGGAGAGCGCTGCGGTACGAGCGCGCGCGTGGACCCGGTTCCTGGGCATCGCACGACGCTTTCATGACGACGAGGTGACGGTCAAGTTTCGAACCGTCACCTCGCCGTCACGGCGTCGTCCTACGAGAGGCGCTGGATGACCATGGCCATGCCCTGGCCGCCGCCCACGCACATGGTCTCGAGGCCGAACTCCTTGTCCTCGTCCTGCAGCGCGTTGATGAGCGTCGTCATGATCCGGGCGCCGGTCATGCCGAAGGGGTGGCCGAGGGCGATGGAGCCGCCCTTGACGTTGAGCTTGTCGAGGTCCATGCCGAGGTGGCGGGCCGAGGGCAGCACCTGGGCGGCGAAGGCCTCGTTGATCTCGTAGAGGTCGATGTCGTCGATGGTCATGCCGGCGCGCTTCAGCGCCTGGCGCGACGCCTCGACCGGGCCCATGCCCATGATCTCGGGGTTCAGGCCGGTGACGCCGGAGGACACGACGCGGGCGAGCGGCGTGATGCCGAGCTCCTTCGCCTTCGTGTCGCTCATGACCACCACGGCGGCGGCGCCGTCGTTCAGCGGGCAGGCGTTGCCGGCGGTGATCGAGCCGTCGGGGCGGAACACCGGCTTCAGCTCGGCGAGCTTCTCGACGGTGGTGCCGGCACGGGGGCCGTCGTCCTTGGACACGACCGTGCCGTCGGGGAGGGTGTACGGCGAGATCTCCCGCTCGAAGAAGCCGTTCTCCTGGCTCTCGACCGCTCGCTGCTGGGAGCGGGCGCCCCACTCGTCCATCTCCTGGCGGGACACGCCCTCGGCCTGCACGACGTTCTCCGCCGTCTGGCCCATGGCGATGTAGATGTCCGGCAGGCCCTGCGGGGGCGTCCAGGTGTCGGCGCCGCCCTGGGCGCGCTCGGCGGTGCGGGCCTCGGCCTCGGCGAAGGCCTCGTGGTGCGGGCCGACGTCGGAGGCGCCGTTCATGTAGCGGGACACGGCCTCGACGCCGGCGGCGATGAACACGTCGCCCTCGCCGGCGCGGATGGCGTGGGCCGCCATGCGGATGGTCTGCAGCGACGACGAGCAGTAGCGGTTCACGGTGACGCCGGGGACGTCGTCGAGGCCGGCGAGCACGGCGGCGACGCGGGCGAGGTTGTAGCCGGCCTCGCCGGCGGGCTGGCCGCAGCCGAGCATGACGTCCTCGACCAGCGTCGGGTCGAGCGCCGGCACCTTCGACAGGACGTCCTTCAGGACGAAGGCGGTCAGGTCGTCGGGGCGGGCGTCGACGAGCGAGCCCTTGTTCGCCCGTCCGATGGGCGTGCGGGACGTGGCGACGATCACTGCTTCGGGCATGGGTGCTCCTCGGGTGGGCTCCGACCGGCGCGTCCGGTCGACAGGACGGGGGCCGACAGTACCGTCGGCGCCGTGATCGACGAACCGGGCACCACCGCCGGCGCGGCGTCGCCGACCTGGTCGGTGGCCGAGCTGGCCGAGGCGATCGCCGAGCGCCTGCGCGACGCGTTCCCCGGCGAGGTGTGGGTGCGGGGCGAGATCCACGACCTCGTGCGGGCGCGGTCGGGCCACGTGTACTTCACCCTGCGCGACGCCGGCGACGGCGGGGCCGGCGGCGCCCAGCTCGCGGTGATGCTCTCGTCGTCGAACAAGCAGCGGGTGAACCGGCTGCTGCTGCGGGGCGGCGACCGGGTGCGGATGACCGACGGCACCGAGGTCCGCATCCGCGGCCGCCTCGACCTGTACGTGCCCCGAGGCCAGCTCCAGCTGCAGATGACCTCGATCGACCCCGCGTTCACGCTCGGCCAGCTGGCGGCGGCCCGGGCCGAGCTCCTCGACCGCCTGCGCGCCGAGGGGCTCGTGGGCGCGAACGGGCTGCTGCCCCTGCCGGTGGCGCCGCTGCGGGTGGGGCTGGTGACCTCGGTCGGCAGCGCCGCCGAGGCCGACGTGGTCGACGAGCTGCGCCGCTCCGGCTACCGGTTCGAGGTGACCGTCGCCGACGTCCGGGTCCAGGGCCCCGACGCCCCCGCCACCGTCGCCGCCGCCGTCACGGGGCTGTCCCGGACGCGGGTCGACGTCGTCATCGTGGCCCGCGGGGGCGGCGCCGCCACCGACCTCGCCGCCTTCGACCACGAGCTGGTCGCCCGGGCCATCGCCGGCGCCGGCGCGCCCGTGATCACCGGCATCGGGCACGAGACCGATCGCTCGGTCGCCGACGAGGTGGCGCACACGGCCGCCAAGACGCCGACCGCCGCCGCCCAGCACGTCGTCGGGCTGGTGGCGCTCGCCCACGAGCGGGCGGAGCAGGCGTGGCACCGCATCGCCGTGCGGGCCACGCACGCGCTCGAGCGGGCCGACGGCCACCTCGATCGGGCCCGGGCCCGGGCGGTCGTCGCGGCCCGGTCGGCCACCCACCGCGAGCAGGCCCGCGTCGCCGACGCCGCCGCCCGGCTGCGGCGCTGCTCGGCGACGGTGCTGGGCGACGCCGACGCCCAGCTCGACCGCCACGCCCGCCGGCTCGCCCCGGCGGCCGACCGCCGGCTGGAGCGGGCCGGCCAGCAGCTGGACGTGCTCCACGCCCGCACCCGCGCGCTCGACCCCGAGCGGGCGCTGGCTCGCGGCTGGGCGATCGTGCGCGGTGCCGACGGCGCCGTGGTCCGCTCCGTCGACGACGTGCGGCCCGGCGCGGCGCTCGAGGTCCGGGTCGCCGATGGCACGCTGCAGGCCACCGTCGACGAGGGAGGCCCCCGATGAGCCCCAGCCCGGAACCCGCCGGCTACGGCGAGGCGGTCGCCGAGCTCGAGGACATCCTGCGCGAGATCGAGGACGCCGAGGTCGACGTCGACGTCCTCGCCGAGCGCGTGCAGCGGGCGGCGCAGCTGATCGAGTGGTGCCGCGAGCGCATCCTCGCCGCCCGGGAGGCGGTGGCGGACGCCACCGCCGACCTCACCGACGACGACTGACGCTCCGCCACCGCTGCCAGCTCCGTTTCGTGGCCGCTGCCAGTTCCATCTCGTGGCCGGCCGAGCTCGGGAAACTGGCAGCGGCCACGGAACACGATCAGCCGACGGCCAGGTCGTCCTGGGGGCTGCAGCGGGCGGACAGCTCGAGGCGGCCGGCGGCGAGCTGGGTGCCCTCGGTCGTGGGCACCGCCTCGGCCACCACGTCGATGCGGTCGCCCCGCACGGTCGCCTCCTCGATCGTGCCCGCGGCGCCCGTCTCGGAGCCGATCAGCTCGCCGTCGCCGGCGCCGAGGGTGCCCCGGTTCCCGATCGTCACCGTGATGCCGGAGCTGTCGACGTCGACCTCGTCGTCGTCGCCCAGCTGCAGCAGCACCTGCAGGAGGACGTCGGCCCGGGACGCACCGAGGACGACGACGTCGCCGTCCCGGGCGCAGCCGTCGATCTCCAGGTCGTCCACCTGCTGGTCCGGCAGGGAAAGGCGGACCTCGCGCTCGCCGAGGCCGTCGCCGGTGGTGCACGCCGCGGTGGCGAGCGCCACGAGCGCCAGGAAGCGCCTCATCGGGCGGTGATCGTTCGGAAGACCTCGAACAGGAACGCCACGTCGTGGTGGCGCAGCTCGACGTAGGACGACTCGCTGGTGCGGCCCCGGAGGAACGAGGTGCGGAAGCCGGGCTCGAACCACACCTCGCCCCAGCCGTCGACCTCGACGGGGACGCCGGCGGCCGACGCGATGGGGGCCGGTCCGTCGACGAAGACCTCGGCGACCTCGAGCAGGTCCGGGCCTGACGAGTAGAAGCGGACGATCTCGGCGGCGCCGGGCGGGCCGCCGGGCGCCCCGCCGCCCCCGGCGTCGGCGGCGCGGAACACGGCGCCGTCGTCGGTGTGGCCGGAGGGCACCGGCACCTCGGTGCGCAGGCGGTCGAGGGTCTCCTCGTCGGCCTCGACGGCGATGGTCGTGAACGCCGCGGAGAGGGCGTCGGCGTCCTCGGCGACCGGGCCCGGCTCGAAGGCGGCCGGA
>JBKHXT010000106.1:0-10461 GCA_046565885.1 Acidimicrobiia bacterium | reverse complement strand
GCCACACCCCGGCGCTGCGGGCCTCGGCCGACGAGCACCTGCGCAGCCGCGAGTGGTTCGGCACGCCGGCGATCGATCCCCGCAGCCCCACCTACGTGCGCGCCCAGCAGGCGGACGTCGACTTCGATCCGCTCACGACGGACGGCTGACCGTCGGCACGTCGCGCACCTCGACGCCGAGGGCCCGGAGCTTGTGCACCGACCGCTCGACGATGAGCGGGTACGTGCCGAGGTAGTAGGGCAGCGCGGCGCAGGCCTGGTTGACCGCCGCACCTCGGGCGCGGGCGAGGGTGGCGTCGTCGGCGCCGACCAGCGCGAGGAACCGCTCGCGGGCCGCGTCGTCGAACAGTTCGGACCAGGCCACCTGGACCTCCACCGCCGGGTCGCCGGCGCACGCCGAGCCCCAGTCCACCAGGCCGGTCAGGTGCCCCCCGGTCAGCAGGCAGTTGCCGTCGAGGTCGCCGTGGACCCACACGGGCGAACCGGCGTGGGCCGGCGCGGCCAGCGCCTGCTCCCAGATCCGCAGGGCGGCGTCGGCATCGACGAGGTGGCTGGCGCCGGCGATGGCCCGCCGGGTGTCGTCGTCGTACGCCTCGAGCGGCCGGGCCCGGCCACGTGCCGGCGGCGCGCCGTCGACCGGCAGCGACCGCAGCTCGAGCACCGTGCGGGCCAGGTCCTCGGCGAAGCGCAGCCGATCGGCGATGCGAGGCGGGCGGGCGGGCTCGCCGGGGAGCCAGCGGTGCACGGCCCAGCGGTGCGGGTAGCCCTCGGCCGGCTCGCCGACGGCGACGGGTTCGGGGATCGCGACGCGGAGGTGGCGGCGCAGGATGGGCAGCCACGTCGCCTCGAGCTCGACCTGCCCGGCGGCCCAGTGGATGCGGGGCAGTCGCACGACGAGGTCGTCGCCCAGCCGCCAGATCGCGTTGTCGGTGCCCCACGGCTCGACGATGCGCAGCGGAAGGTCGGCGAGGTTGGGGAGCTGGCCGGCGAGCAACCGGCGGACGAGCGGCTCGTCGATCGGCACCTCGTCGGCGTGCATGCGCGTCGGCACCACCGGAGTCTCGCCGCCGGGGGCCGGCGACTACGGGCGATATGGCTCGAAGAGCTCGACCAGGTTGCCCGAGGGGTCGCGGACGAGCGCCTGCCGGCCGCCCCGCCCCTCGACCACGCCGTCGACCGGCCCGACGCCCGCCTCGGCCAGCGCCGAGAGCCGTGCGTCGAGGTCGTCGACGCGCACCTGGATCCGGTTCCAGCCGCCGGGGACGGGCGTCTCGCCGCCGACCGGCTGGCTCGCTCCGCCCTCGCCGCCGACGGCGTTCAGGTTGAGCGCCACGCCGTCGAGCGCCAGCTGGGCGAAGCCCGGCCCGGGGTGCATGCGCACCTGGAACCCGAGGACCTCGTAGAAGCCGACGGCGGTGCCGACGTCGTGGACGAGGTAGCGGAAGGAGATGCTCGGTTCGTTGTGGGACATGTGTGTAGCGTAGCGTGACATGAGTGTTGCAGAGTCCGTCGATCCCCGGGTGTCGGAGTCGCGCCGCCGGGTCCACCAGGCGGCGCTGGCCGAGCTGGTGGAGGTCGGCTACGGCGGGCTCACCATCGACGCCATCGCGACGCGGGCCGGCGTCGCCCGGAGCACCGTGTACCGGCACTGGCGCAGCGTCCGCGACGTGGTGGTGTCGGCGCTGGAGGCCCGCAGCACGCAGCCCCCGCCGCGACCGTCGCAGGAGCCGCGGGAGCGGGTGGTCGCCCTGATCGGTCACCTCATCGAGGCGCTGGGCGGTCCCGGCGGGTCGCTGGCGATCGCGCTGGCCGGTGCGGCGCAGGCCGATGCCGAGCTCGCCCGCCTGGTCCACGCCGATGCGGCCCGGCGCTTCCAGGGGCTGCTCGACGCCGTGGCCGACGCCGCGCCGGAGCTCGACGCCGAGCTCGCCGCCAGCGCCCTCGCCGGCGCCGTCGCCTACCGCCGCCTCGTGCTCGGGCGACCGCTGACCCCCGACGACGCCGGACCGCTCGTCGCCACCGTGCTCGGACCCGCCTGATCCGATCCGACGATCGTCCCCGACGGCGCGCTGGTACCGTCGCCGCATGGCGAACGAGGGGGCGTCGGAGCAGGAGCGCTGGGCCGACGTGGTCCCGTTCCCGAGCGAGCGCCGCACCGCACCGCTGCGGGAGCTGGTCGGCGAGGTGCTTCGCGAGGAGCGGCACCGCCAGGCGCGGACGCTGGCCGACGTGGCCGAGGAGGCCGCCGTGTCGCTGCAGTACCTGTCCGAGGTCGAGCGCGGCCGCAAGGACGTCTCGTCCGACCTGCTCACCGCCATCCACGAGGCGCTCGGCCTCGACCTCGCCGAGGTCCTCGAGCGAGCCGCCCGCCGCCTACCCGTCCGGTCGGAGGGCGGCGACGGCATCCGGATGCTCGCCGCCTGATCGGTCGGCGTCGAGCACCTCGTCGGCGATGCCGTAGGCCACGGCGTCGTCGCCCGTGAGCACGAGCGCCCGGTCGGTGTCGTCGCGGATCCTGGCCACCGGCTTGCCGGTGTGGGTGGCCAGGATGTGCTCGGCCTGGGCGCGGATGCGGGCGATCTCCGCCGCCTCGCGCGCCAGGTCGCTGATCGACCCTCGGCTGCCCTCGGCGTGCGGCTGGTGCAGGACCGCCCGGGCGTGGGGGAGCAGCGCCCGCTTCCCCGGCGCACCCGCGGCCAGCAGCAGCGCCGCGGTCGACGCCGCCTGGCCGACGCACAGCGTCGCCACGTCGCAGCCGACGAAGCGCATGGTGTCGTAGATGGCCATCGACGCGCTGAACGAGCCGCCCGGCGAGTTGAGGTACAGGTGCACGTCGGCCGGGGAGTCGGCCGCGAGGTGCAGCAGCTGGGCGATGACCACGTTGGCGACGCCGTCGTCGATCGGTGTGCCGAGGAAGACGATGCGCTCGGACAGCAGGCGGCTGAACACGTCGGAGACCCGGTCGCCCTTGGGGGACGACTGGATGACGCTCGGGATCGTGTAGCTCACGCCGTCCTCCCGAGCCCGATGCGCCGCGTCGGCCGGGCCGGCACGATCTCGTCGAGCGACGTCACGACGTGGTCGACGAACCCGTACGCCTTCGCCTGCTCGGCGTCGAACCACCGGTCGCGACCGACGTCGCGGACGACCTCCTCCATCGAGTGACCGGTGTGCCGGGCGATGATCCGGCGCATGCGGTCGAGCGTCGCCTCGAGGTGCGCCGCCTGGATCTGCACGTCGGCCGCCGACCCGCCGAGCCCGGCGGAGCCCTCGTGCATCACGACGTGGGCGCTCGGCAGCGCGTAGCGCTTCCCCGGCGCTCCGGCGCACAGCAGGATCTGGCCCATGCTGGCGGCGAAGCCGACGGCGACGGTGGCGACGTCGTTCGGGATCAGCTGCATCGTGTCGTACACGGCGAGCCCGGCGACGACCGAGCCGCCGGGCGAGTTGATGTAGAGGCAGATGTCGCTCTCCGGGTCGTCCGCCGAGAGCACGAGCAGCTGGGCGACGAGCCGGTTGGCGCTGTCGTCGTCGACCGCCTCACCGAGCAGCAGGATCCGCTGGTCGAGCAGGCGGTCGAAGGCGCTCGCCGGGTGGGTGGAGATGGTGGTCACGGGCCGAGTGTCGCAGCGGCCGCGCCTCGTGGGAGCCGGTTCCGCTGCAGGCAGAACGGCGGATGCGCCGGCCGGCCCCGCGGACCTCAGCGCGGATCGGCCGACAGACCGTCCAGGTAGGTGGCGAGCTGTCGGTGGGCGATCGCCTGCTCGGCGTCGCGACCGAGCCCGATCGCCAGCGGTCGGCAGAACCGGATGGTGGCCAGGGCGATGTCGGTCGCCGTCGTGTCGTCGTCGATGGTGCCGTCGCATCGAGCGCCGTCGACCAGTCGCTGCAGCAGGTGCTCGGCGGCGTCCCGTCGGTCCGGCCAGCTGGCATCGTCCAGGAGGGCGTGGACGACGTTGACCGCACCGAGGCCGTGGTCGATGGCGTCGTGCAGGTACCGCCGCAGCGCCTCACCTCCGGTCGCGGCCTCGGCCAGCGCCGCCTCGCCGCGCTCGATCGTCCGGTCGAGCACGTCGAGCGCCACCGAGCGGAGCAGCGACTGCCGGTCGGGGAAGTGGCGGTACAGGGTGGCGATGCCGACCCCCGCACGCTGCGCGACGGCCTCGCGAGAGGGCTCGCCACCGCACTCGAGGATGAGCGCGATGGCCGCATCGAGGAGCCGTCGGCGGTTCCTCCGAGCGTCGGAGCGCCGGACGCGGCGGTCGTCTCCCTCGGTTGACCCGTCCACGAAACGGAGTATATTCCTCCATTTCAGTGATGGTGGTCATCGGAGGTGCGGGTGGACGAGGGGCAGCACGCAGATCCGGACGGGTCAGGCGACCACGTCCCGGTGACGTTCGAGACGTGCGGCAACGTGGAGGGGCCGTTCTTCCATGGCACCAGGGCGAGGTTCGAGGTCGGCGACCTGATCGTCCCGGGCCGACCGTCGAACTACCAGGAGGGCCGGATCTCGAACCACGTGTACTTCGCTGCGCTGCTCGAGCCCGCCGTCTGGGCGGCCGAGCTCGCCTCGGCGCTCGCCGGGACGCAGGCGCGGGGGCACATCTACGTCGTCGAGCCCACCGGACCCTTCGAGGACGACCCGAACCTGACGAACAAGCGGTTCCCGGGCAACGTCACGCGCTCGTACCGCACTCGGGACCCGATGCGCGTCGTCCGCGAGGTCGAGGCCTGGGACGGCCACCCGCCGGCCGTGCTGCAGGAGATGCTCGACGACCTCGCCCGCCTGCGAGCGCAGGGCCTCGACGTCATCGAGGACTAGGAGGCCAGCGCTTGCCGCAGTACCGACCCGGGTCGCACGCTCGGCGGAAGGTGCGCTGATGAAGCGCCGATCTGTCCGGGTCGGCTGCAGGCGCCGCTGAGCCGTGGGTGTCGCGCGATCTGCGACGTCGGCTCGACGCTGGCACTACGGTCGATGTCCTCCGGGAAGTGGGGGGCGTGCATGGACTACCGGGAGTCACACCGCCAGCTACAGGATCGGTACGACACCCGCCGGCTGGCCGACCGGCTGGCCGAGACCGCGGGGACCGACCTCACTCCGTTCCGTGCCTTCATCGAAGCTCGGGACATGTTCTTCATCGCGACAGCCGACGCGACCGGGCAACCGCAGTGCTCCTACAAGGGAGGCGACCCTGGCTTCGTCCAGGTCGTCGATGGGTCGACCCTCGCCTTCCCCGTGTACGACGGGAACGGGATGTTCCTCACTGCGGGGAACCTCGAGGAGAACCCGGCTGTCGGGCTGCTGTTCATCTCCTTCGAGGATGGGTCGCGACTTCGGGTGAACGGGGTGGCCTCGATCGACGTCGACGATCCGCTGGGGAGCACGACTCCCGGCGCGCTGTTCATCGTCCGCGTCCGGGCCAGCGCCGTGTTCCCGAACTGTCGTCGCTACGTCCACACCCACGGGGAGCATCGCCGTTCGGTCTTCGTGCCAGATGGCGATGCGCCGCCCCCGGTCCCGGACTGGAAGCGGGACGAGTGGTTCGCCGGAACGTTGCCAGCGGACGACCCCGCCCTCGACCCAGAGAACCCGGACGCCCCCTCCATCCCCCGCTACTGAAGACGCCGAGCCCGTCCGAGATGTCTCGACCGTGACCACACCGATCTCGAGGAGACACCTCATGGCAGGCGACCGTCGGACCTCGTCGCCTCACGAGGACGCCGACGACGCGCCGTTCTCCGGTGCCTCGCACGAACGTTGGTTGCAGAGCTGCGCATGTGCAGCCTGACGTCACGAGTTCGTCTGGAGCTTCCGAACCGGCGATCGCGAGAGGATCGGCGCAGTCGTGGTGCCCACGGGCACCAACGCGCCGAACGGCGCGATCGTCCCGGCTGCGCCGCCGCCGCTATCCGGCGTTGCGCAACGCACGAACACGCCGATTCGCTGTGCTCTGTTGCGAACGTATGTTCGATTCGGGTAGGTTGTACGCATGTCGATGGGGGCGATCGAGCGGCTGCGGGAGGCCACCGACGAGCTCGCGCAGCTCGATCCCTCCGAGCTGCGGACCGCCGACGGCCTGGCCGAGCTGCTCGCTGACGTCGAGCGGCTCCTCCGGCGACTCGATCACGAGTTCCACCGCATCCTGCGGGCCTTCGACGCCCGGGGCGACTGCGTCCCGCTCGGGTACGCGACCACCACGCAGTTCGTGCGCCACCGCCTCGGACGCTCCGGCGTGCGGGCGACGGCAGCGGTGCGGTTGTCCCGAGCGCTCGTCCACCTGCCCGAGACCAGCGCCCGGTGGGCCGCCGGCGATGCCGATGCCGATCGCGTGCGGACGGTGGCGTCGGCGCGCACCGACGAGACCGAGGCCGCCTTCGCCGACTGGGAGGCCTGGTTCGCCGATCAGGCCGCCACGCTGGATGTGCGTGGCCTTCGCATCGTAGTGAAGCGCTGGAAGCTGAAGGTCGCGCCGGACGACGACGGCCCCGAGCGCCGGGAGGTCGAGCGGGATGCGCACGTGTCGAAGACGTTCCAGGACACGGTCGTGGTGGACGCCACCCTCGGGCCGCTCGGCGGCGACGTGTTCCTGCGGGTGTTCGAGGACCTGGTCGAGGAGCTGTTCAAGGCCGACTGGGCGGAGGCGAAGGAACGCCTCGGGCGTGAGCCGGCGAGCACGGAGCTGCGCCGCACACCTGCGCAGCGGCGGGCCGACGCGCTGGTGCTGATGGCCGAGCGCGCCCACGCCGCCGACCCGTCGGTGGCCGCCCGGCTGCGACCGCTGGTCATCGTGGTGACCGGCCTCGACGCCCTCGCCGACGGGCTGGCCGAGCTGTGGGACCGCACGCCGCTGAGCGCTCGTCAGCTCGCCGACGTGCTCGGCATGGACCCCGATGTCGAGCGCTACGTGTACGGCCCCGGCGAGGTGCCGATCGCCTACGAGGAACGGCACCGACTCTTCACCGGCAAGCTCCGCCGAGCGATCCAGGTCCGTGACCGCCACTGCACGGGCCTCGGCTGCGACCGCGACGCCCGGTTCTGCGACGTCGATCACATCCAGCCGGTGGCCGGCGGCGGGCGCACCCGACCCGGCAACGGCCGGGTCGCCTGCGGCAAGGACAACCGGGCTCGCCCGAGCCGGCGGTTCGCCGGCGATCCCGACCCGCCCTGACGTCCGGCGGTGGCTTCCTCCGCCTGATCAGTGATCAGGGACGAGGCTGGGGGCGGCAGGCCGGCTCGGCCCCCTCGGGCAACCGCTCGAACATCGCCACCTTCGTCTCGGCGGCATCGCCGACGAAGCGCCCGCGCCCCGGTGCCCCGGTGCCTCGATGGTGAACGTCCCGCCTTCGTGGCGCTCACCCGGCGGCTGCCACGTCGATGTGTCGCCGTCGACCAGCACCCAGGTGGCGCCGCCGAGCTCGAACGCCTGGCACTCGAGATCGACGTCGACGGTGTGGCTCGTGCCCACTTCGAGGTCCGGAGGCGCGGCCGGTCCCGCCGGCGCCGTGGTGGAGGTGGTCGGGACGGACGAGGGCACCTCGGGATCGGCCGTGGCCTCACCGTCGGGTTCGACGACCCGCAGGCAGTCCTCGCCACCCGAGAACGAGACCTCCACCGTGGCCTCGCCCTCCGGCGGGATCTCCACCTCGACCTGGCAGGGGAGCGGCCCGGCCAGATCCGGGATCGAGGGCCCGGGTCCCATGCCGACGTTGACCTCGGCGGCGATGCGGACGAGGCCCGCCGGCACCTCCTGGGTGAGGACGGTGTCGTAGAACGCCTCGATGCCGTCGGCGCCCGAGGACGCCACGACGTCGCTCCACAGCGTGGACGCGATGGTCTCGCCCTCGCCGGTCTCGAAGCGCAACCCGACCTCGAACCCCTCGATGAAGAACCCGTCGACCTCCTCGAGTCGCACGTGCACCCGGCCGGGCGCCGCCAGCGACGGGGCGTCGTCGTCGCCGCCCGACTCCGTCGCGGTCGTGGTCACCTCGTCGTCGTCGCCGCACGCCCCTGCCAGCAGCACCACGGCCACGGGGACGACGAAGCGCAGGAGGCGCACGAGCGGGTCGAGAGGTCGTGCCATCAGTGGTTCGACGACCCGTCGCCCCTCGTCGGTTCCCGAGCGCACCCCTCACACGCTCGGGCCGGACCCGATCACCGGAGATCCGACCGGCCGCCGTGCCAGGGTGCGGCGATGGAGTACGTGAAGCTCGGCCGCACCGGCCTCGACGTGTCCCGCATCTGCCTCGGGTGCATGAGCTTCGGCGTGCCCGACGCCGGCACGCACGAGTGGACGCTCGACGAGGACGCGAGCCGTCCGATCATCCGCCGGGCGGTGGAGGCGGGCATCAACTTCTTCGACACCGCCAACGTGTACTCGGCCGGCACCAGCGAGGAGATCGTCGGCCGGGCGCTGAAGGAGCTCACGAACCGCGACGAGGTCGTGATCGCCACCAAGGTCCACGGTCGGATGCACGACGGCCCGAACGGGCAGGGCCTGTCCCGCAAGGCGATCATCGCCGAGTGCGAGGCGAGCCTGCGCCGGCTCGGCACCGACTTCATCGACCTGTACCAGATCCACCGCTTCGACCGGCACACGCCGCTGGACGAGACGCTCGAGGCGCTCGACAGCCTGGTGCGGTCGGGGAAGGTCCGCTACCTCGGCGCCTCGTCGATGTGGGCGTGGCAGTTCGCCAAGGCGCTGTTCACCGCCGACGCCCACGGCTGGCACCGCTTCGTCGCCATGCAGGACCACTACAACCTCCTCAACCGCGAGGAGGAGCGCGAGATGCTGCCGCTGTGCCGCGACCAGGGCGTGGGCGTCATCCCGTGGAGCCCGCTCGCCCGCGGCCGCCTCACCCGCTCGTGGGACGAGGAGACCGAGCGGTCGCGCACCGACGTGTTCGGCAGCCGCCTCTACCAGGAGGGCGACCGGGAGATCGTCGAGGCGGTGGGCCGGGTCGCCGAGCGGCGGGGCCTGCCCCGCGCGCAGGTGGCGCTGGCGTGGGTCCTGCGCCAGCCCGGCATCACCGCACCGATCGTCGGTGCGACGAAGCTCGAGCACCTCGAGGACGCCATCGCCGCCGTCGACGTCGAGCTGGACGGCGACGAGGTCGCCGAGCTCGAGTCGCCGTACGAGCCGCACCCGGTCGCCGGCTTCTGAACCGGGACGAGCCCACGATGCCCGAGCCGGTGCCCGACGCCGGCGAGGTCGCGGCCGCCTTCGGCCTGCCGGCCGGCGCCGGCCCCCTCGTGCCGGTGGCCGGCGCGTGGACCAACCGCGTGTTCCGGCTCGTCGCCGGCGGCGAGGCGTACGCCGTCAAGGAGGTGCGCAACCCCTGGGACCTGCCCGAGTGGTTCGACCGCATCGACGAGGCGTGGCGGCTGGAGCAGGCGACGATCGCCGCCGGCGTCCCGGCACCGGCGCCGGTGCCGAACCCGCGGACGAGTGGTTGGCGGGCCGACGTCGACGGCGGTGCCGGCGAGCCGGTGCCCGTCCGGGTCCACCGCTGGGTCGACGGCGACGTCGTGCCCCGCGTGCCGACCTCCGAGGCGATCGCCCGGTGGTGCGGCGAGGTGCTGGCCGCCATCCACGCCCTGGCGATGCAGCCGCTCCGCCCGGAGGTGTTCCCGGCGCCGGACGCGTCGAGCGCGCAGCGGTGGCCGGCGCTGGTCGAGGCGCTCGAGGCCGCCGACGTCGCGTGGGTCGACCTGGCGCACCGGGCGACGCCCTCGATCGAGGTGATCGCCGAGCTCCAGCGGGCGGTGGCCGACGAGCCGACGCGCATGGGCCACCGCGACATCGACCAGAAGAACCTGCTGCTCACCGCCACCGGTCCGGTGCTGTGCGACTGGGACGTCGCCGGCCCCGAGCACCCACGGGTCGAGCTCGTCGACGTGGCGGTGTCGATGGCGCGCTGGGAGCGCCCGGAGGTCGCCCGGGCGGTGCTCGACGGCTACCGCGGCGCCGGCGGCGACGTCGGCCCCATCACCGCCGCCGACCTGGCGCCCACGCTGCGCAGCGCCCTCGACTGGGTGGTCCTCAACGTCGAGCGGGCGCTCGGACGGCGGGGCACCGAGGCCGACCGCCGCCTCGGCGAGCAGCACGCGCCCGAGCTGCTCGCCGCGCTGCCCGGCCGCGTCGAGGCGGCGCTGGCCATCGAGGCCTTCCTCGCCGAGCCCGCCTGACGCCCCAGCGCCCTCGGCCTCAGCGGCGGGTGCCGGCCACCAGGCGCTCGCCGAGCGACCGGACGGCGGCCACCACGTCGTCCGAGCCGTGGACGACCACGTCGGTGCGGATCGCCAGGCGGCCGACCAGGGCGACGAGCTGGTCGGGCTGCTCGGCCCGCAGCACGACCCGGCACGTCTCCCCGGTGGCGGTGACGTCGGCGTCGAACCAGCGCAGCAGCTCCTCGGCCTCGGCGGCGGCGCACGCCAGGCTCACCTCGGCGACGTGGGGCCGGG
>JBKHXT010000105.1:0-5650 GCA_046565885.1 Acidimicrobiia bacterium | reverse complement strand
CGCCTCGGGGGCGACGTGGCCGATGCAGAACCCGTGCGTGCCGCCGGAGAACCGCCCATCGGTGATGAGCGCGGCGTCGCCGCCACGGCCCGCGCCCTTCTCCGCGCCGGTGGCGAGGCGGGCGTACTTGGCCAGCACGCCCTTGGTGTAGCGGGGCTCCGGGTGCTTCAGCGCCGTGCGGCGCTGCTCGAGCACGTCGTCGTCGACGAGCAGGTCGATGGTGTGGCCGCGCACGTCGATGCGGATGCGATCGCCCTCCTCGACGAGGGCGATGGGTCCGCCGTCGACGGCCTCGGGCGCCACGTGGCCGATGCAGAAGCCGTGGGTGCCGCCGGAGAAGCGCCCGTCGGTGATGAGGGCGGCGTCGCCGCCACGGCCGGCGCCCTTCATGGCGCCGGTGATGGCCAGCATCTCGCGCATGCCCGGGCCGCCCTTGGGGCCCTCGTAGCGGATGACGACGACGTCGCCGGCGTTGATCCCGCCGGCGAGCACGGTGTCCATGGCCGCCTGCTCGCCGTCGAACACGCGGGCCGGGCCCTCGAACTCGGTGAAGTCGATGCCGGCCACCTTCACGACCGCCCCGTTCGGGGCGAGCGAGCCTCGGAGGATGGCGATGCCGCCGATGTCGTGGATCGGCTCGCTCACCCGGTGGACGACGTCGCCGTCGGGCGCCGGCGGGTCGAGCTCGGCCAGGTTCTCGGCCACCGTCTTGCCGGTCACGGTGAGGCAGTCGCCGTGGATGAGCCCCTCCTCGAGCAGGTGGCGCATCACCACGGGCACGCCGCCGATCCGGTCGATGTCGACCATGTGGTACTTGCCGTGGGGCTTGGTGTCGGCGATGTGGGGGACCTTGGCGGCGATCTCGTTGAAGACCGCGAGGTCGAGCTCGACCTCGGCCTCGTAGGCGATGGCCAGCAGGTGGAGGACGGCGTTGGTGGAGCCGCCGAGGGCCATGAGCACGGCGATGGCGTTCTCGAACGCCTGGCGGGTCATGATCTGGCGGGGCCGGATGCCCTGGCGCATCAGCTCCATGACCGCCTTGCCGCTCTCGTAGGCGAAGTCGTCGCGGCGGCGGTCGACGGCGGGGGCGCTGGCGCTGCCGGGCAGCGACATGCCGAGCGCCTCGCCGATGGAGGCCATCGTGTTGGCGGTGAACATGCCGGCGCACGCTCCCTCGGTGGGGCAGGCGTTGCGCTCGATGGCGTCCAGCTCGTCCTGCTCGATGGTGCCGGCGGCCCGGGCGCCCACGGCCTCGAACACCGAGACGATGTCGAGGGCGCGGCCGTTGTGCTGGCCCGGCAGGATCGAGCCGGCGTAGGTGAAGACGCTCGGCACGTTGATGCGGGCGGCGGCCATGAGCATGCCGGGAAGCGACTTGTCGCAGCCGGCGAAGGTGAGCAGGCCGTCGAGGCGCTCGGCGTGCATCACCGTCTCGACGGAGTCGGCGATGACCTCGCGCGACACCAGCGAGGCGCGCATGCCCTCGTGGCCCATCGAGATGCCGTCGGAGACGGCGACGGTGACGAACTCGATGGGGAAGCCGCCGGCGTCGCGCACGCCCACCTTCGACCGCTTCGCCAGCCGGTCGAGGGGCATGTTGCACGGCGTCACCTCGTTCCAGGACGACGCCACGCCGATCTGGGGCTTGTCCCAGTCGTCGTCGGTCATGCCGATGGCGCGCAGCATGGCCCGGGCCGGGGCCCGCTCCATCCCGTCGGTCACGTCGCGGGACCGGGGCTTGATGTCGACGGTGGTCTCGGCGGCGTCGGAGGGCGTGGTCACGGCGGGCCAGGCTAGGCGGCGGGTCCTCGGGCGCCGCAGCGGTTGCGCGCGAGGATCCGGCCGTGCCCGCCCTGCCCGCGCTGCGCTCGCGCCACGACCGGGAGATCGCCCGGCTCGCCGTGCCCGCGTTCGGCGCGCTGGTGGCCGAGCCGCTGTACGTGCTCGCGGACACGGCGATCGTCGGGCGGATCGGCACCGAGGAGCTGGCCGGCCTCGCCGTGGCCTCGTCGGCGCTGCTCACGGGATACGCCATCTTCATCTTCCTCGCCTACGGCACGACGGCGGCGGTCTCGCGGCTGCTCGGCGCCGGACGGGAGCGGGAGGCGGCGCAGCAGGCGGTGCAGGGCCTGTGGTTGGCGGCGGTGATCGGCGTGGCGGTCACGGCGCTGGTGCTGGCGTTCGCCGACCCGATCGTGCAGCTGCTCGGCGCTTCGGGCGCCGTGCGCACCAACGCGCTGATCTACCTGCGGATCTCGGCGCTGGGCATCGTGTTCCAGCTGCTGGTCTTCGCCGGCACCGGCTACCTGCGGGGCCTGCAGGACACGCGCACGCCGCTGGTGGTTGCCGTCGGCTCGGCGCTGGTCAACCTCGTGCTCGAGGTCGTGCTCATCAGCGGCTTCCGCTACGGCATCGGCGCCTCGGCGCTGTCGACCGTCGTCGCCCAGGTCGGCGCCGCCCTCGTGTACCTGTGGCTGATCGCCCGGGCGACGTCGGCGCTCGGCGCCGGGCTGGCACCCGACTGGTCGGCGGTCCGCCGGCTCGGCCGGGCGGGCTGGGACCTGCTCGTGCGGACCGTGGCGCTGCGGGCGTCGCTGACCGTGGCCACCGCGCTCGCCGCCCGCATCGGCACCACCGACGTCGCCGCCCACGAGATCG
This sequence comes from Acidimicrobiia bacterium, assembly GCA_046565885.1. Taxonomy (GTDB): domain Bacteria; phylum Actinomycetota; class Acidimicrobiia; order Acidimicrobiales; family Salinilacustritrichaceae; genus Salinilacustrithrix. Next base: position 2,992 of record JBKHXT010000105.1, on the reverse strand, counting down.
CCTTCGCCATCTGGTCGTTCCTGGCGCTTGGGCTCGACGCCCTCGCCATCGCCGGGCAGGCGATGCTCGGCCGCTTCCTCGGCGCCGACGACACCGTCACCGCCCGCGAGGTGGGGCGGCGCATGCTCGAGCTGGGCACGGCGGCCGGCCTGCTCGTCGGCGGGATCGTGCTCGCGCTGCGGCCCTGGCTGCCCGACGTGTTCAGCGACGACCCCGACGTGCTCGCCCTCGCCGGGTTCCTGCTCGTGCTCGTCGCCGTGCTGCAGCCCGTGAACGGGGCCGTGTTCGTGCTCGACGGCCTGCTGATCGGCGCGGGTGACCTGTCGTTCCTCGCCCGGGCCATGGTCGGCGCCGCGGTGGCGACCGCCCCGGTGGCCGTGGCCGTGGCCGTGCTCGACCTCGGCATCGGCTGGGTGTGGGGCGCCATCACCGTGCTCATGCTCGCCCGTCTGGCGGCGCTGGCCTGGCGCTGGTCGACCGGGGCGTGGGCGGTCACCGGCGCGGAGGTGTGATCCGCCCTGCGACGAGCGCGCCGATCGGTCCGTTCCGTCCACCCCGTGGAAGGAGCGCGCCGATCGGTCCGTTACCTCCACCGGCCTGGGGCCCAACGCGCCGATCGGTCCGTTACCTCCACCCCGTGGAAGGAGCGCGCCGATCGGCGCGGTCCGGGGGCGCCGCCCGTCAGAGCAGGGCGGCGAGGATGTCGACGAAGACGAGGGCGATCACGCCGACGAGGAGCACCCACACGCCGACGCGCATGTAGCGGGGCCGGCGCTGCAGCGGCGTGCGGTCGTCGTCGGGGTCGGAGGGCGGCGTGTACCGGATCACCCGGTCGACCGTACCGGCGGATCAGAGGAGCAGCGCCAGCAGCCAGGCGAACAGCGCCACGAGCAGGGCGACCAGCACCACCACGGCGACGACGACGGCGATGACCGTGCGGCGCAGCGAGCGGCGGCTCCACGCCTCGGTGCCCGTGGGGTCGATGCCGTGGCGCTCGAGCAGGGCGACGTTGCGGTTGTTCGCCTTGAACCAGAAGTCGAACACCCAGCCGAGCACCGGGATGGAGCCCACGGTGGCGTCGAGGGCGACGTTGGCGACCATGCGCCCGACGGTGGCGCCGCGGGCGCCGAGGGCCACGGCCTGGACGATCACGTAGGTCGACAGCGCCAGGCCGGCCGCATCGCCCAGGCCGGGGACGAGGCCGAGGATGCCGTCGAGGCCGAAGCGCAGGTCCGTGCCCGGCACCCGGAAGCGGCTGTCGAGCAGCCGGGCCAGCGCCCGGGTCCGCTCCTCGGTCGGCGTCGGCGGCGAGGTCACAGCCCGCACACCTGCGACTGGTAGGCGCCGAGGCGGGCGGCGACGTCGGCCAGCGCCGGGTCGTCGAACAGCGACAGGTCCTCGTCGGCCTCGACGAGGTTGGCGAAGTCCCAGTCGGCCTCGGCGAGGACGGCGCCGAGGCGGTCGAACCGCTCGTCGAGCAGGGTGAGGTCGTCCTCGAGGGGCGCCGGCGCCACCTCGGTGAGGCGCTCGAAGCGCGTGGCCAGCGACTCGAAGCGGGTCTGCACCTCGCCGGCGTCGAGCTGCGGGGCGAACGGGTCGAGCACGGGTTCGTCGGCCGACTCGCGGCTCACCCGGCAGAACGGCGAGTCGGCATCGCCCTCGAACGCGGGCACGTCGGTGGTGGCGGGTGCCGAGCCCTCGGCGTCGCCGCCGTCGTCGCCGCACCCGGCGAGCAGCGCCCCGGCCAGCACGAGGCCGAGCGCCGCCCGGCGCGTCACGTGGCCCGGCGCTGCAGGATCTCGTTCAGCGCCCGGCCGTCGGCCTGCCCCCTGGTGGCCTTCATCACGTGGCCGATGATGGCGCCCTGGGCCTTCGACTCGCCGGCCCGCACCTTCTCCCAGGCGTCGGGGTTGGCGGCGATGGCCTCGTCGACGAGCGCCTCGAGCTCGCTCGTGTCCATGGCCTCGAAGCCTCGCTCGGCGGCGATGTCGGCTGGCGCCCGACCGGTCTCGGCCATGTCGGCCAGGACCTGCTTGGCCTGGCTGGCGGTGAGCTGGCCGCCGGTCTCCATGCGCACCAGCTCGGCGAGCCGGTCGGCGCTGACCTGCGACGCCTGCTCGGGGTCGAGGTCGTGCTGGAGGTGGGTGAGGGTGCGGTCGGCGTCGGCGCCGGCGCCGATGGCGGCGATCGCCAGCTCGTCGAGGCCGCGGTCCACGACGATCGTCACCGTCTCGTCGGGCAGCGTGCGCCCGGCGGCGGCGGCCAACGCCTCCCGCTGGGCGGCGGGGAGCGGCGGCAGGGCGGCGTCGACGGCCTCGATGGTGGCGGCGTCGGGGACGAGGGGCACGAGGTCGGGCTCGGGGAAGTAGCGGTAGTCCTCCGCCTCCTCCTTGGACCGCAGCGTGTGCGTGCGCCCGTCGTCCTCGTTCCAGTGCCGGGTCTGCTGCACCACCCGCTCGCCGGACTCGAGCAGGTCGATCTGGCGGCGGGCCTCGTACTCGATGGCTCGGCCGAGCGAGCGCACGGAGTTGATGTTCTTGATCTCGCAGCGGGTGCCGAACGGGGTGCCGGGCTGGTGCACCGAGACGTTGGCGTCGACGCGCAGCGAGCCCTCCTCCATCTTGGCGTCGGACACGCCGGTGGCGACCAGGATCGCCCGCAGCTCGTTGACGTAGGCCTTGGCCTGCTCGCTGGTGCGGAAGTCGGGTCGGGACACGATCTCCACGAGCGGGACGCCGCAGCGGTTGTAGTCCACGAGCGAGTAGGCGGCGTCGTGGATCCGGACGGCCCCACCTGCGCTGCTGGCACCTCCGACGTGGGTGGACTTGCCGGTGTCCTCCTCGATGTGGGCCCGCTCGATGCCGATGCGGGTGCCGTCGGGCAGGTCGAGGTAGCCGTCGACGTTGGTCGGCTGGTCGTACTGGGAGACCTGGTAGTCCTTCGGCATGTCCGGGTAGAAGTAGTTCTTCCGGGCGAAGATCGACGGCCGCAC
>JBKHXT010000104.1:0-9783 GCA_046565885.1 Acidimicrobiia bacterium | reverse complement strand
TCGCTCAGGAGGCCGGCAGCTCGAGGAGGTGCGCGGTCTCGTTGAAGGCGTGCAGCGTCCAGCGGTCGAGCGCCGGGTCGTGCTCCCACTCCGTGAGCCCGGTGTTGGTCGGCTGCACCCGCGACCCCGGGCCCGGGTGCGGGATCCCGAGCAGCACCCGCAGCGACGCGCCGATGACGCCGGCGTGGCAAACCGCCACCACCGTCTTCCCCGAGTGCTCGGCGGCGAGCCGGCGCAGCACCGCCCCGACCCGGTCGTGGAAGCTGTTCCAGCTGTCGCCCTCGGGGGCGAAGACCCGGTCGGGCTCGGCCTCCATGTCGAAGGAGCCGTAGCGGGTGCCGTAGTCGGACCACGCCAGCCCGTCGGCCTCACCGGTGTGGACCTCGCACAGGTCGCAGTCGCGGGGCACCGTCTCGAAGCCGAGCGCGGGGGCGATGATCTCGGCGGTCTCGATGGCCCGGGGCAGCTCGCTGGCCAGGAGCACGTCGGCGCGCACCCGCCCGGTCGCCGCCAGGTGGTCGCGCAGGGCCTCGGCCTGGCGGCGCCCGTGGTCGGTGAGGCCGGCGCAGCCGGTGCGGCCGCCGATGACCCCGTGGAACCCGGCGTGGGCCTCCCCGTGGCGGACCAGGATCAGGCGCACCGGTCGATCACCCCTCCCCCCAGGTGGGCACGAACCGGTCGCGCTGGTCCCGATCGTCGAACGCGATGACGGCCCAGGTGCGGTCGCGCCCGGCCCGGCGCAGCGCCTCCACCCGGTGGTTGCCGTCCTCGAGGACCAGCTGGTCGAGGTCGGACCGCCACACCGCCACGACCGGCGGCGGCTCCAGCCCCTGCTCGATCCGCTGCGCGAGGTCGTCGACGTCGTCGCGCCAGTCGCCCTCGTCGGTGGTGACGAGGACCGGTTCGCCGGGCGGGCCGGCCAGCCGGTTGAGCTGGCCGATCGGGACCTCGACCGGGCCGAGCCACGCCGCCGCCCGACCGGCGAGCTGGTCGGCGAGGTCGGCGTTGTCGCTGCCCGGGCTGCGCAGGAAGTCGCCGACCCAGTCGGCGAGGCGGGCGTCTTCCGCCGCGGCCCGGGCCGCGGCGACGGAGTAGGGGTCGTCCATGACCGGCTCCGATACCCGCTCCGCCCGCTGCGCAGCCGAGCGGCCTCCGACCGCGCGCCCCGGTGCCCGCAGCGCGATCATGGCGGACATGGTGTCGGGGGGGACCACCGGAGAGGACGCCGTCGACGACGCCACGTGGCGGGCCGGACCGTCGTCCGCCGGGGCCCACATGGTCGCCCGCATGCTCCAGCGCCACGGCGTCGGCGCGCTGGTGTGGTCCGACGGCGAGGTCCTGTGGGCCAACCGCGCCGCCCTCGACCTGGTGGTGGAGGAGGAGCTGGCCGAGGACGAGCCGGCGCTGCTGCGCCGCCTGGCCCGGAGCCTCGCCCAGCCCGGGGTCCTCGCCGACGTGGCCCCCGGCGAGGAGCGCGACCTCATCCTGGAGCTGGCCACCACCCGGGCGCTGCTCCAGCTCTCCGCCGTGGCGCTGCGGGCCAACGACACCGAGCGCCGCGACGTGCTCGTCACCTTCCGGGCGCCGCTCGAGCGCTCCGTCGACCCCGACCACACGGCGCGCCTCGAGGCCATGCTCGACGCCGCCAGCGACGTGATCACGGTCATCGACCACGAGGGACGGGTGCGCTTCTCGAACCCGGCGGCCGGGCGCATCACCGGGCTCTACGGCTCCGAGGCCAACGGCGCCCACATGTTCGAGTTCGTGCACCCCGAGGACCACGACCAGGTGCTGCTCGCGTTCGAGCGCGGGGTGCTGGCCGGCGAGGCGGTGCCGCCGTTCGTGATCCGCATGCGGATGGGCGACGGCGGCTGGCGTCACATGGAGGTCACCGTCGCCGGCGCGGTGGCGGTCGACGACGCCGAGGGCCGCGTCGTGAGCCTGCGCGACGTGACCGACCGCCACCGGCGCGACGCCGAGGCCGAGAGCCACCGCCGCCGGCTCGAGTCGCTGGTCGAGAACATCGACGACGTCATCGTGATCCTCGGCCCCGACCTCTCCGTCACGTGGACCAGCCCGGGCATCGAGCGCTTCGTCGACGCCCCCGCGTACACGAACGTGGGCGAGAGCGCCTTCAACGACATGCACCCCGACGACCTCGAGGGCGTGCTCGCCGCCATCAGCGAGGCGATGGCCGAACCCGATGGCCGCAGCCGCACCACGCTGCGCCTCAACCACCAGCGCTTCGGGTGGCGCTGGGTCGAGGCCGCCGTCGTGAACCGCCTCGACGACCCGGACGTCGAGGGCCTGGTGTGCACGCTGCGCGACATCACCGACGAGCGCGACGAGGCCGGCGAGCTGGCCCGGCTCCGGCACCAGGACCGCGACGAGATGTCACGCCTGCGCGAGGCCGACCGGCTGAAGGACCGGTTCCTCGCCACCGTGTCCCACGAGCTGCGCACCCCGCTCACCGCCGTGCGCGGCTTCGGCGAGGTGCTCAAGCAGCAGTGGGGCGCCATCGACGAGGCCGAGCGGCGGCAGCTCCTCGAGCGGATCGTCGTCAACGCCTCCGTGATGGAGGCGATGATCGAGCAGCTCCTCGACTACTCGCGGCTCCAGGCCGGACGGGTCGAGGTCCAGTTGGCGCCGCTCGACCTCGACGAGGCGGTGGCCGACATGGTCGACGCCCTCGAGCTCCAGCTCTCCGCCCACGAGGTCGTCGTCCGGACGGGCGGCGTGCACGTGGTGGCCGACCGGTTCGCGTTCGGCCACGTGATGCGCAACCTGCTCACGAACGCGGCGAAGTACTCGCGCGCCGGCACGAAGATCGAGGTCGAGGCCGAGCGCGACGGCGACGTGGTCCGCATCCACGTCCGCGACGAGGGCATCGGCATCGCACCCGAGGACCAGAGCCGCGTCTTCCAGAGCTTCTTCCAGTCGGCGCCCGCCCTGTCCGACGTGCGGGGCACCGGCGTGGGCCTGAACGTGGCCCGCCGGTACGCCCAGCTGCAGGGCGGCACCATCGACCTGGTCAGCGAGGTCGACGTCGGTTCCACCTTCACGTTCACGCTGCCGGCAGCCGACACCTGACCTCGGCGGTGCGGCGGCGTTCGTAGGATCGGCCCGAGACGCCGATCCGGAGGACCACGCCGTGCCCCGCGCGATCACCTACGACGCCCGCACCGCCCTGGTGGTGGTCGACGTGCAGAACGACTTCGCCCACCCCGAGGGCTCGCTCTACGTCGACGGTGGCGAGGAGGTGGTGCCGCTCGTGAACGCCGAGGTCCGTCGGGCTCGCGAGGCCGGCGCCACGGTCGTGCACACCCAGGACTGGCACCCGCCGGCGACGCCGCACTTCGTCGAGGGCGGCGGCACCTGGCCCGTGCACTGCGTGCGGGGCACGTGGGGCGCCGAGCTGCACGCCGACCTCGACCGGGAGGCCGACCTGGTGGTGCGCAAGGGCACCGGCGGCGAGGACGGATACTCGGCGTTCACGGTCATCGACCCGGAGACCGACGAGCACCGGCCCACCGGCCTCGCCGGCTACCTGCGCGAGCGCGGCATCGACGCCGCCGTCGTGGTCGGCATCGCCACCGACGTGTGCGTGAAGGCGACCGCGCTCGACGCCGCGCTCGGCGGGCTCCGCACGACGGTGCGCTGGGACGCCACCCGGCCCGTCGAGCTCGAGGTGGGCGACGCGGAGCGCGCCCGGGCCGAGATGGTGGCCGCCGGCGTCGAGGTCGTGGACGGCTCCGCGTGACCGGCGGCGGCTGGCGCCGCACCGCCCTGTTCACCGACCTGTACCAGCTGGTGATGGGGCAGGTGTACGTGGCCGAGGGCATGGCCGACCGGCCGGCGCAGTTCGACCTGACGTTCCGCACCAACCCCGACTACGGCAGCCACCAGGCCGGCTTCTGCGTGTTCGCCGGGCTCGAGCCGCTGCTCGACTGGATGGCCGACGCCCGCATCACCGACGACGACCTCGCCGTGCTCGCCGCCCAGCGGGGCCCGGACGGCGCACCGCGCTTCGACGACGCCTACCTGCGCTGGCTGGGCGAGCACGGCCACTTCCGGGACCTCGAGGTGTCGGCGGTGGCCGAGGGCCGGGTCGTGCACCCGCACGTCCCGCTGGTCACCGTCACCGGTCCGATGGCGGCCGCCCAGCTGCTGGAGACGGCGCTGCTCAACCTGTGCGGCTACCCCACCCTCATCGCCACCAAGGCGGCCCGCATCGTGCAGAGCGCCCGGGGCGGCGACGTCCTCGAGTTCGGCATGCGCCGGGGTCCGGGGGCCGGCGTCGACGAGGCGGCGCGCGCCGCGCTGATCGGCGGCTGCAGCGCCACGTCGAACGTGCAGGCGTCGGCGGCGCTCGGCACCGACCCGAAGGGCACGCACGCCCACTCGATGGTGCAGGCCTTCGTGGCCGCCGGGGTGGGCGAGGTCGACGCGTTCCGGGCCTTCGCCCGCCAGTTCCCCGACGAGTGCACCCTGCTCGTCGACACCGTCGACACCCTGCGCTCCGGCGTCCCCAACGCCATCCGCGTCTTCGAGGAGCTCCGCGCCGCCGGGCACACCCCCCGCGGCATCCGCCTCGACTCCGGCGACCTCGCCCACCTCGCCGTCCGCGCCGCCGAGATGCTGGACGACGCCGGCTTCCCCGACGTGCGCATCGTCCTGTCCGGCGACCTCGACGAGCTCACGATCTGGCAGGTGCAGACCCAGGTGGCCGACGAGGCCGCCCGGGCCGGCCTCGACCCGGCGGCCGTGCAGCGCCGGCTCGTCTACGGGGTGGGCACCAAGCTCATCACCTCCGAGGGCCAGCCCGCCCTCGGCGCCGTCTACAAGCTCACGGCCGTCGGTGGCCAAGGCGGGTGGCGGCCGGCCGTGAAGCTGTCGGAGACGCCGGCCAAGATCCCGATCGTCGGGCCGAAGTCGGCCTGGCGCCTCTACGACCGCCGGGGCCTGGCCACCGCCGACGTGCTCGCCCTGCCCGATGAGCAGCCCTTCGCCGGGACCGACCGGCTCGTTCTGCACCACCCGTCGGTCCCCGGCGTGCGGCGCGAGCTGACCGCCGACGAGGTGTCGGAGGTCGAGCCGCTCCACGACGTCGTGCTGGCCGGCGGTCGGCGCCGCCACCCCGGCGCCTCGCTCGACGAGCTGCGGGCCCGCCGGGCGCACGACATCGAGCGCCTCGACACCGGCGTGCAGCGCCTCGTGAACCCGCACCGCTACCACGTGTCGCTCACCGACGGCCTCCACCGCCTCCAGACCGAGACCGTCGAGCGCATGCGGTCGTCGGCCACCGGCTGACCCCGCCGGCCCGGGCCCGTCCAGCCCGGGCAGCAGTCGACCGGAACGGTGGAACCCAGCCCGGGCAGGGGGACGTGGTCCGCCAGCCCGGGCACCAGTCGACCGGAACGGTGGAACCCTGCCCGGGCGGAGGGGCGTGGTGCGCCAGCCCGGGCACCAGTCGACCGGAACGGTCGAACCCAGCCCGGGCGGGCCGACCGAAGCGCCAGCCCGGGCACCAGTCGACCGGAACGGTCGAACCCAGCCCGGGCGGGCCGGCCGATGCCCCAGCCCGGGCTGCACTCGGGGTCAGCGGCCGAACCCAGCCCGGGCGGGCCGACCCGTGCGCCAGCCCGGGCAGCAGTCGGGGTCAGTGACCGAACCCTGCCCGGGCGGGCCGACCCGTGCGCCAGCCCGGGCGGCGGTCGGGCCGGCAGCCCGAGCCCAGCCCGGGCGGGGACCAGGCGGCGCCGGCGGTCAGGTCGCCGGCGGGGGGTCGCCCGGCGGGCGGGGCACGCCGAGGTCGAGGTAGATGCCGGCCACCCGGGTGGCGAAGCAGACGGCGGCGCCGGCGAGGGCGGAGGCGTCGCTCGACCAGTCGAGCTCGGACGCGGCGACGACGATCGTGGCGCCGATCAGCGCCGGGATGGCGTACAGCCCCTCCCGCAGGACCACGGGGACCTGGCGCAGGAGGATGTCGCGCAGCACGCCGCCGCCGACGCCGGTGATCGCGCCGAGGACCACCGCCCCGACCGGGCCGACGCCGGTGGCGAGCGCGGTGGCGGCGCCGGTCACGCAGAACAGCGCCAGCCCGGCGGCGTCGAGGACGAGCACCGGGCGCTCGATCCGGGCGACCAGCCGGTGGCCGACGATGGTGACGAGACCGGCGGTGCCGGCGACGGCCAGGTACCGCCCGTCGCGGAACGTCTCGGGCGGGATGCCGACGAGCACGTCGCGGGTGATGCCGCCGGCCATGCCGACCACGGCGGCCAGCACGATCACGCCGAACACGTCGAGGCGGGCGCGGACCGCCGCCATGCCGCCGCTCAGGCCGAAGACGAAGGTGCCGGCGAGGTTCAGGACGAGCAGCAGCGTCTCGTCGACGCCGAGCAGGGACGGGGCCACCTCACCAGCGCTCGAGGACCTCGGGCGACAGCGACGCCGGGTCGGGGTAGCCGGCCAGCGTGAGGGCGAGGTCGACCTCGGCCAGCAGGCAGCGCAGCACGTGCTCGACCCCGGCCTGGCCGGCGAGGGCGAGCCCGTAGAGGAACGGGCGGCCGAGGAGCACCGCGTCGGCGCCGAGGGCGAGCGCCTTGATGACGTCGGTGCCGGTGCGGACGCCGGAGTCGAACAGGATGGTGGCCCGGTCGCCCACCGCGTCGACCACCCGGGGCAGGGCGTCGAGGGCGCCGATGGCGCCGTCCACCTGGCGGCCGCCGTGGTTTGAGACGACGATGCCCTCGACGCCGGCGTCGACCGCCGCCCGGGCGTCGTCGGGGTGGACGATGCCCTTCAGCACGATGGGCCCGTCCCAGCGCTCGCGCAGGAACGGGAGGTCGTCGAGGCTGAGGCCTGGGTTCGGGAACATGCCCGCCCACAGGAAGGTGGCCGAACCCGGGTCCTCCTCGGGGCTCTTCTCGAGCTTCGACCGGAAGGCCGGGTCGGACAGGTAGTTGGCCACGCCGACGTTCGACAGGAAGGGCAGGAAGCCGCGGTCGAGGTCGGCGGGGCGCCACCCGAGCAGCGTCGTGTCGAGCGTGACGACGAGCGTCTCGAACCCGCCCGCCTTCGCCCGCTCGAGGAAGCTGGCGCACACGTCGGGATCGGTCGGGTAGTACAGCTGGTACCAGCGCGGGCCGGCGCCGCTCGCCTCCGCCACCTGCTCGAAGTCGTGCGACGCCGCCGTCGAGTGGATGTAGGTGAGGCCCAGCTCGGTGGCGGCCCGGGCCGTCGCCAGCTCGCCCTCCGGGTGGGCCAGCGTCTGGACGCCGACGGGGGCGATCATCACCGGCGCCGCCATCTGCGTGCCGAGCACGGTGCAGGACAGGTCTCGCTCGGTGGCGCCGCGCAGCATGCGGGGCACGATCCGCCAGCGGTCGAACGCCTCGCGGTTCGCCCGCGTCGTGGCGCCGTCGCCGGCGCTGGGGACGATGTAGCCCATGGCCTCGGGCGCCAGCACCTCCCGGGCCTGGTCCTCGAGCCGGGCGAGGTTCGTCGTCAGCTCGGGCGTGGTGCCGTTCATCATCCCGTCGAGGTAGATGCCGACCTGGAAGTCCCCGTGGTTCGCCATGGGGGCAAGCATGGCGGCTGGCCCTCCGGCGCCGCCACGACCGCCCAGGTCCGGATCGCGAGATGCGCCCGTAGCGTCGAGAGCACCCAGACCGAGGAGGAACGTCATGCAGGTGCGAGCCGCCGGGACCGTGGTGCTCGAGGTCGACGACGACCGGGCCATCCCCATCGAGGGCAACCAGTACGTGCCGAAGGACGGGCTCACCGCCGACGCCCGCCTCGAGCCGTCGCCCACCCCCTACCACTGCCCGTGGAAGGGCGACGCCTCCTACTGGAACCTCGTCGTCGGCGACGCGACGATCGAGGACGCGGCGTGGAGCTACGAGCAGCCGATGGACAGCGCCGTCGAGCGGGTCGGGCAGGACTTCGCCGGCTACGTCGCCTTCGACCGCTCCAAGGTCGACCTCGGCTGAGCCCCCGCCCGATCAGAGGCGATCGGCCGGGTAGCCGGCGTAGGACTCCTTGAACACGCCGGAGTGCAGGACCACCTGCGCTACGAGGTCGCCGGTCTCGGCGTCGGTGACGTCGGTGCGCACCCAGTGCGACTCGGTGCGGCGGCTCTGGCCGAGGCCCACCACCTCGCGCTCGAGGACGTAGTCGTGGCCGACGAAGATCGGCCCGGCCACGAGCTTCACCTCGAGGTCGAGGAACAGCCCCACCGACGGGCCCCGGACGGGGAAGTCGGTGCCGGTCTTCTGCGTGAGCACGCTGACCATCTCCATGGGCAGGATCGGCCGGCCCCACGGGTTGCGCTCGGAGCGGTACCAGTCGCTCGGCTCGGTGATCGACGCCAGCTTCTGCTCGAGCGAGAACGGGTACAGGTCGCCGTTCGGCGTGGTGAGGTCGACCGACGCGGTCACGGGCGCCTTCGACCGGTCGCCCACGCGGATCTGGTCGACGATGAACAGCTCGCCCGGGTCACCGAGGCGTGCCCGTCGCTCGTCGAGGGCGGTCGGGAGATCGGGGCCGAGGGTGAGCGAGCCGGACAGGACCGGGCTGCCGTCGGCCTTGACCGCCGAGATGTCGGCGCGGCCGGCGCCGGTGCGGACGGCTCGGGCGGTGACCCCCTCGCCCTCCACGACCATGGTCTGGAAGTGGGCGCTGATGCAGCCGTGCTCGAACCACGCGGCGCCCCACAGCAGGTGGGCGAGCGGGTCGAGCTGGGAGAAGTGCGTCGGGCCCTCGATCGGGGCGCCCGACAGGCCGAGCGAGCCGGCGGTGGACTCGTCGTGCAGGCTGGCGTGACCGCCGTAGGTCTGCTCGGCGAGCATCTGGCGCGGGTGGCGCTCCGGGCCCTCGAGGGTGATGGCGACGTCGAAGGCCTCGTCCACGCCCGCACCCTAGGCACGAGCGCTCGCCCGCCGTGGCGGCAGCGATCAGACTCGCGGCGATGAGCTCCATCCGCACCGAGCACCCCACCCCGCAGATCGCCCGCCTCGTCCTCGACCGCCCGGAGACCCGCAACGCCCAGGACACGCGGATGCTCTACGAGCTCGACGAGGCCTACGCCGCCGCCATGGCCGACGACGAGGTGAAGGTCGTGGTCCTGGCCGCCGAGGGACCGCACTTCAGCTCGGGCCACGACCTGCGCGACACCTACCCGATGGACGAGTACCAGTCGCGCTCGACGTGGGGCGGCTTCGACCTTCCGGCGGTCGAGGGCTGGTACGCCACCGAGCGCGAGCTGTACGTGGGCCTGTGCCTGCGCTGGCGCGACCTGCCGAAGCCGACCATCGCCTCCGTGCACGGGCGGGTCATCGCCGCCGGGCTCATGCTCGTGTGGCCCTGCGACCTGGTCGTCGCCGCCGACGACACGCTGTTCTCCGATCCGGTCGTCGCCTTCGGCGTCAACGGCCACGAGTACTTCGTCCACCCGTGGGAGCTGGGCCACCGCAAGGCCAAGGAGCTGCTGTTCACCGGTTCGTCGCTCACCGCCGAGGAGGCGCGGATCTGCGGGATGGTCAACCAGGTGGTCCCCCGTGCCGACCTCGAGGCGCGGACGCTCGAGCTGGCCGAGCGCGTCGCCCGGCGCCCGTCGCTCGGGCTCAAGCTGGCGAAGCAGAGCGTGAACCAGGCGCTCGACCTGCAGGGCCAGACGGCGGCCGTCCACGCCGCCTTCTCCCTCCACCAGCTCGGCCACGCCCACAACCGCGAGGTCCACGGCCGCCAGGTCGACCCCGCCGGCGCGCAGATCATCCGCGAGGG
>JBKHXT010000103.1:0-18238 GCA_046565885.1 Acidimicrobiia bacterium | reverse complement strand
CCACGACCACGCCGGCGTGCACGACGGCCGGCGTGCGGGTGTCGTCGAGGGCGTAGAGGATCCGGGTCAGGAAGTAGAAGAGCCCGTAGCCGATGAGGCCCGGCGCGAAGCCGACGAGCGCCCGGCGCACCAGCTCGTCGCCGCCCTCGGCCGCCTCGCCGAACAGCGTCACGGTCGTCAGCGGGTCGGCCAGGGCGACGAGGGCGGCGGCGACCGGCAGCACGAAGTAGGCGATGGCGCGCACGCCGCGCTCGACCGTGAGCCCCACGCCGGCGAGGTCGGCGGCCTGCGCCCGCCGGGCCGCCTCGGGGAAGAGGGTGTTGAGCACCGGGAGCGCGAACAGGGCGTGCGGCAGCAGGAAGAACGTGAACGCCACCTGGTAGCCCACGATGCCGCCCTCGACCGGGTTGCCGAGCACGAGCACGGCGCCGAGCAGCACCTGGGTCATGGCCAGGAACACCGCCGCCCAGCCGCCCTGGCGGGCGAGCGCGCGCAGCGCGGGATCGGAGCGGTCGAGGTTGGGGCGGAAGCGGAACCCGCCGCGGTGGGCGCCGACGATCGGCAGCGCGCAGAAGGCGACGACGCCGAGCGTCGTGCCGCCGGCGAGCACGGCGATCTCGAGGGCGTCGAGGTCGAGGCCGGGGCCCTCGTCGCGGCGCAGCCACCAGAAGAGGCCGTAGGCGGCGCTCACCACCACGTTGTTGACGGCCGGGGCGAACGCCGGCAAACCGAACCGCCCCTTCGCGTGGAGCACCGCCGTGGCCACCAGGCCGACGTCGTACACGAGGATCTGGGGCAGGAAGATGAGCAGGAACACGGTGCCGAGGCGCACCATGTCGGCCTGCAGGCCCGGGTCGTCGACGCCGGACACCAGCCCCCGCATCAGCAGGGGCGAGGCGACGACGCCGACCACGGCGAGGGCGCCGAGGAGCGCCAGCGTGAGGCCGAGCACGGAGCCGGCCAGGCGCTCGGCGCCCTCGTCGTCGCCCCGGTCGAAGCGGGCGACGAGGGCGGGCACCAGCACCGCCTGCAGCGCGCCGGCCGCGAACAGCTCGAACACGATGTTCGGCACGGTGTTGGCCGACTGGTAGGTGTTGCCGAGGAACGTGGTGCCGAGCACGGCGGCCACGACCACCACCCGCACGAAGCCGGTGACGCGGCTGACGCCGGTCAGCAGCGTCTGGGTCGCCGTCGAGCGGGCGAGCTGGCGCCGCTCGTCGACGCGAGCGCTCACGGCGCCTGCAGCGGCGGCAGCAGCGAGGACGCCCCCTCGCCCAGGCCGTAGTGGCCCACGACCCCGTCGTCCAGGTCCTCGACCGCGAGCACCAGCGCCACCCAGCCCTGGAAGCGCTCGATGTCGTCCACCGTCGAGACGAGCGAGCGGAGGCGGTCGTCGTCGCGCACGGCGGCCACGATCTCGGAGACCTGGCCCTCGGCGCCGAGCGCCGACGTCAGGACGGTGTCGAGCGGCTCCTCGACGTCGTCGACGATGCGGTCGAGCAGCGGCCGCAGGACGACGTCGTCCGGCACGGTCGGGGAACCGCCCACGAGCACCACCCGGACGCCGGCGGGCAGCGCGGGGGCGTCGGCGCCCTCGGCGATCGACTCGAACGAGATGAACCCGGCGTCGAACAGGGCCTGCACCTCGGGCAGCTCCTCGAGGCCCTCGGGCGCTGCCGCCTCCCCCTCGGTGGGCGCCTCGGAGCCCTCCGCCGGGTCCTGGCCGGGCGCGGCGCCCTCCGGGTCCTCCGGTGCGAGGGGCGCCTCCGGGACGATGGGAAGCTCCCCCGCGGATCCGGTGGTCCCGCCCTCGTCGTCGACCGCCGCGGGGTCGTCCCCCTCCTCGAGCTGGCGCTCCCGCAGGGCGTCGCCGAGGACGTCGACCGCCATCCGCCGCAGCCGCGCCGGGTCGTTCGAGTCCTCCTCCAGCGCCGATGCCAGGTCAGTGACGTCGGCGTCGCCGGCCAGCAGGAACCGCTCCTGCAACCACCACAGGCCCTGCACCTCGGCGCCGGCGGCCTCCAGCGCGCCGACGGCGCCGTCGACGTCGTCCTCCTCGACGCCCTCGGACGCCACGACCACGACGGGCACCGGCCCGAGGCGGTCGGCGAGCAGCCCGGTGCCCTGCTCGTCGAGCGCGTCCTGCAGCGCCTGGGCCTGGTCGAGCTCGGACTGCAGGTCGCCGATCTGCTCGTTGCGCTCGTCGAGACGGCCCTCGAGCGACTGCAGCTGGCCCTGCAGGTTCTCGACCGTGGCGCGGTCGAGGAACGTGGAGCCCAGCGTGAGGCCGATGCCGATGGCCAGGAAGACCGCGGTCAGCGAGACGATGTGGTAGCGGAGGTTGATCACGAGGTGAAGTTGACCCAGTAGGTGCGGATCACCAGGCGGATCGGCTCGCTGACGAGGACGATCACGACCATGGTGAACACGGCGGCGAGGACCAGCAGCAGCAGGTCGCGCGTGCGGACGGTGGAGCGGTAGAGGCGGCTGACGCCCTTGGCGTCGACGAGCATCATGCCCACCTTCATGCGCACGAGGAAGGTGGATGCCATGCCGGCCCGGCCCTTGTCCATGAACTCGACCATGGAGTTGTGGGTGCCGACGGCGACGATGAGCTCGCAGCCCTTCTCGTAGGCGAGGAGCATGGCGATGTCCTCGCTGGTGCCCTCGGAGCCGTACACCTCGTAGTCGAGGCCGAGGTCGTCGAGCCGGGAGGCGCCGGGCGCCTTGCCGTCGCGGTAGCCGTGCACGATCAGCCGGGCGCCGCAGCGCAGCGCCCCCTCGGACACCGAGTCCATGTCGCCGATGATCACGTCCGGGGTGCGGCCGACCTCGATGAGGGCGTCGGCGCCGCCGTCGACGGCGATCAGCACCGGCTTCTGGTCGTTGATGTAGCCGGACCGCCGCAGGAGCAGCAGGTCCTCCTTGTAGCCCAGTCCCCGCACGACGATGAGCACGTGGCGGCCACGGAAGTCGACGCCCGGAACCTCCGGCACGTCGGGTTCGTCGACGAGCAGGTGGCCCTCGGTCTGGATGTAGCGCAGGGTGTTCTCGGCGAACCGCTCGAGCTCGGCGCCCATGGTCGACCGGGCGGTCGCGATGCGCTCCTGCAGCCCCTCGTGGGTCTGGCGCTCGCCGCTGGCCACCTCCTCGCCGTCGACGAGGACGACGCCGTCGCGGATGGCCACGGAGCTGCCCTCCGGGATGGCCATCACCGACGGACCGGCGCCGTCGACGAGGGGGATGCCCGCCTCGGTGAGCACGAGCGGGCCGGCGTTGGGGTAGCGGCCGGACATCGAGGCCGAGGCGTTGATGACCGCCGCCGGCTGGGCCGCCGCCAGCGTCTCGGCCGCGACCCGGTCGAGGTCCTCGTGGTCGATGACGGCGATGTCGCCGGGCTGCAGGCGCGACACGAGCCGCTTGGTGCGCGGGTCGACCCGGGCGACGCCGGACAGGGTGGCGCCGTCGGTGACGGCTCGGGGCTGGCTCACGGCGCCACCCTCGCAGCCGCGGCCGCCTCGAGCAGGTCGAGGGCGTGCTGGCGCCCCACCTCGCTGTCGGGCTGGCCCGAGAGCATCCGCGCCAGCTCCTCGATCCGGGCGTCGTCGTCGAGGTCGGTGACGGTGGCGGTCGTCGACCCGTCGTCGGCGGCCTTGGCCACCCGCAGCTGGCGATCGGCGAAGGCGGCGACCTGGGCGAGGTGGGTGACCACCAGGATCTGGTGCCTGCCGGCGAGCGACGCCAGCGCGGAGGCGACCGCCCAGGCCGTCTCGCCGCCGATGCCGGCGTCGACCTCGTCGAAGACGAGCGACGGCGGGCCGGCGGTGAGCTCGAGGCGAAGCGCCAGGGTCGCTCGCGACAGCTCGCCCCCGGAGGCGACCTTGGCGATGGGCTGCAGCGAGCCGCCGGGGTTCGCGGCCAGGAGGAACCGGACGTCGTCGGCGGGCCCGTCGCCCTCGACGACCACGTCGACCCGGGCATGGGGCATGGCCAGGGCGCGCAGCCGCTCCTCGACGCCGCCGGCGAGCACCGGCGCCGCGGCCCGGCGGGCCTTGGCCACGGCGCGGGCGGCGGAGGCCTCGGCGGCGCGGGCGTCGGCGAGCGCGCCGTCGAGGGCGGCGGCCCGGGCATCCCGGGACGACAGCTCGTCGAGCCGGGCCCGGATGGCCTCGCGCTCGGCGATGACGTCGGCGAGGGTGTCGCCGTACTTGCGGCGCAGGTCGGCCAGCAGCTGGCGGCGCTCCCGCACGGCGGCGAGGCGCTCGGGGTCGTCGGCGATCTGCTCGGCGGCGTCGCGCAGGTCGTGGGCGGCCTCGGTGGCCTCGACGGCGGCGGCCCGCAACCGGCCCTCCAGCTCGGCGAACGGCGCCCGCCCGCCGATCAGCGCCAGGACCGACTGCAGCTGGTGGGCGATGCCCTCGTCTCCCACCAGCGCCTCGGCCGCCGCGGCGGCCGCGTCCCGGTGGGCGACCGCGTCGGCGAGGAGGTCCTCCTCGTCGTCGAGGCGCTGGTCCTCGTCGGCGTCCTCGACCCCCGCGGCGTCCAGCTCGTCGAGTTGGTACCGGAGCAGGTCGATCTCCCGGGCGCGGCTGCGCTCGTCGCCGCCCAGCTCGGCGAGCTCGCGCTCGAGCTCGGCGATGCGCGCCCGGGCGTCGCGCAGCGGCTGGAGGTCGACGCCCGCGAAGCGGTCGAGCGCCCGGCGCTGGGAGCCCGCCTGCAGCAGCTGCTGGTGGGCGTGCTGGCCGTGCAGCTCGACGAGGCCGGCGCCGCGCTCGGCCAGCTCGGCGACCGTGACCGGCCGACCGTTCACGTAGGCGCGGCTGCGGCTGCGACCGTCGTCGTCGGCGGCCGGGACGACGCGCGACAGCACGACCTCCTCGCCGTCGGCAGTCACGAAGCGGCCGTCGACGATGGCCTCGTCGGCCCCGGGCCGCACCACCGACGCGTCGGCGCGCGCGCCGAGCAGCAGCTGGATCGCGCCGATCACCAGGGACTTGCCCGCACCGGTCTCACCGGTGAGCGCGGTGAGGCCCTCGTCGAGGACGAGGCGGGCGTCGGCGAACACGCCGAGGTCGCGGACGGCGAGCTCGGTGATCACCGGTCGGCCAGTCCGAACTTGGACTTCAGGATGGCGAGGAAGTCGTGCTCGCCGAACGTGACGAGGCGGGCGGTGCGGGGGCTGGCGGTGCAGGTGAGGGCGTCGCCGGGCGCGAGCGTGCCCAGGTTGCGGCCGTCGGCCGACACGGTGGCCGGCCGGTGGCCCACGACCTCGAGGTGGAGCGTGGAGTGCGGGTCGAGCACGAGGGTCCGGTCGAAGAGCATGTGCGGCGAGACCGGCGTGAGCACGAGGCAGCGGTGCATCGGGGCGACGATGGGCCCCCGGGCCGAGAAGGAGTAGGCGGTGGACCCCGTGGGCGTCGCGACGATGAGCCCGTCGGCCGCGTAGGTGGTGAAGAACTCGCCGTCGACGCTCACGGCCAGGCGCACCGTGTGCCCGGACGGCGTCTTCTCGATCACGGCCTCGTTCAGCGCCAGGTGCTCGGTGGGCTCGCCGCCGCCGACCCGCACGGCGAGCAGCATGCGCTCCTCGATCTCGTAGGCGCCGGACAGGAAGCGCTTGATCGCCATGCGGGCGTGGTCGGGGTCGACCTCGGTGAGGTAGCCGAGCTGGCCGACGTTGATGCCGATGACGGGCACGCCGCTCTCGGCGACGAGCTCGACGGTGCGCAGCATGGTGCCGTCGCCGCCGAGGCTGATCGCCACGTCGAGGCCGTCGGCCAGGTGGGCCTCCGGGACGGCGTGGTCGGCCAGGCCGAGGCGCTCGGCGTCGGCCTCGGGCAGGCGCACGTCGTGGCCGCGCTCGAGCAGCCAGCGCGCCAGGTCGAGCGTGATCTCCCCGGCGCGGTCGCGCTCGGTGTGCAGCACGAAGCCGGCGGTGACCATCAGGGCGCGCTCCCGGTGGCCTCGTCGACGAGCGCGTCGAGGTCGAGCTCGCAGCCGGCCGTGTGGACATCAGGGCCGGCGTCGGAGCGGGCGGGGCGGACGTGCACGAGGAACTCGGCGTTGCCGTCCGCCCCCCGGAGGGGCGACACCATGGCGCCCATGATCGCGCCTCCCGCGGCGCCGATCGCGGTGGCCACCTCCTGCAGCACCCGGCGCCACACGTCCGGATCGCGGATGACGCCCCGCCCCCGGGACACCTCGGCCCGCCCCGCCTCGAACTGGGGCTTCACGAGGACCACCAGGTCGCCGTGCTCGGCGAGCAGGCCGAGCAGCACGTCGATGACGGCGTGGAGCGAGATGAACGACAGGTCGGCGACCACGACGTCGAGCGGGCCCCCGACGTCGGCGGCCCTGACCTGGCGGATGTCGGTCTGCTCGCGCACGTCGACGCGGCGGTCGGCGCGCAGGCGCTCGTGGAGCTGGGCCCGCCCGACGTCGACGGCGACGACGGAGTCGGCACCGGCCTGCAGGAGGGCGTCGGTGAAGCCGCCGGTGGACGAGCCGGCGTCGAGGGCGCGGGCGCCGGCCACGTCGAGGTCGAAGCGCTGCAGCGCCGCCGCCAGCTTCTCGCCGCCGCGCCCCACGAACCGGGCGGGCGGCCCGAGCACCTGCAGGGGGTCGCCGGGCGCGACGAGCCGGGCCGGCTTGTCGGCCGCGGCGCCGCCCACGAGGACGAGCCCGGCGTCGATCAGCTGCTGCGCCTGCTGGCGGCTCTCGGCGTGGCCCCGCCGGACGAGCTCGAGGTCCAGCCGGCGCCGCCGTGCTGCGGCCACCGGCGGACCGGCCCTACGAGCCGGCCCTCTTGGAGGGGGCCTTCTTCGCCGAGGCCTTCTTGGCGCCGGCCTTCTTCTTCGCCGCCGCCTTCTTGGCGGCGCCCTTCTTCGCCCCGCCCTTCTTGGCGGTGGCCTTCTTCGCGGCTGCCTTCTTGGTGGCGGTCTTCTTCGCCGCCGCGCGGCCGGCACCCGTGCCCGCCGCCTTGGCGGCCGAGGCCTTCTGCTCGGCGGACGCACCGGCGGCGGCGGCCGTGGCCCGGGCGTCGGTGGCGGCCTCGGCGGCCGGCGCCTGGGTGCCCTGGGGCGCCTTCGGGGTCGACGCCTGGCCGGCGGTCGGCGCCCGGTCCTCGCCGCCGTCGCCGATCACGCCGAGCGACACCAGCTGCTGGCGCACCTCGGTGCGGACGAGCTCGAGCAGCGCCTCGGTGTTGCGCCGGGACCGCTCGACCAGGTCGCCCACCAGCTCCTCGGTGCGCCCGGCCTGCACCTCCCCCGCCTTCACGAGGTCGCGCACGATCTCCTCGGCCTTGGCCTGGGTCATCTGCGTGAAGGCCATGCCGGCGTCGAGGTACCGCTTGATCAGGGGGTTCTGGGCCATCCGACCAGGGTACGGCAGCGTGCCCCGCTTCACGAGCGGCGCCGTAGCCTGCGCCCGGTGCTCCCCCTGAAGGACGTCAACCCCACCCGGCGGACCCCGGTGGTGACGCTCCTCATCGTGCTCGCCTGCGTGGCGGCGTGGATCGGCTGGCAGCAGGAGCCCCAGCGCGAACCGATCGACGACCTCGTCTTCAACCTCGAGAACACGGCCATCCCCTGCGAGCTCACCCAGGGCCGCCCGCTC
Organism: Acidimicrobiia bacterium; assembly: GCA_046565885.1. Taxonomy (GTDB): domain Bacteria; phylum Actinomycetota; class Acidimicrobiia; order Acidimicrobiales; family Salinilacustritrichaceae; genus Salinilacustrithrix. The sequence goes on along the minus strand of JBKHXT010000103.1, from coordinate 10,621 downwards.
ACCGAGCCGGAGGTGCGAGCCAGCTTCGGCGAGCTCGGCGGCGACCCGGAGGCGTGCGGCATCGGCGGCGACGACGCCCCCCGCTTCGCGCCGGACAAGTCGGTGTGGCTGGCGGCGCTGTCGTCGATGTTCTTCCACGGCGGCCTGCTCCACATCGGCGGCAACCTGCTCTACCTGTGGATCTTCGGGAACAACATCGAGGACCACCTCGGCCACGTCCGCTACCTGGTCTTCTACCTCGTCGGCGGGCTGGCGGCGCTGGCGACCCACGTCGCCCTCCAACCCGACTCCACCATCCCGCTGGTGGGCGCGTCCGGCGCGGTCGCCGCCGTGATGGGCGCCTACCTGGTGTGGTTCCCGAACGCGCCCGTGCGCACGATCATCGTCCTCGGCTTCCCGCTGCTCGTCACCATCACCGCCAAGTGGCTGCTGGCCGTGTGGTTCCTCATGCAGTTCTTCACCAGCCCGAACTCGGGCGTGGCCTGGGCCGCCCACGTCGGCGGCTTCGTCTTCGGCGTCGTCATCGGCCTGGTCGTGCGCACGACCAGGGCGGCGCAGCGGGTGGCGTGGACCAGCGACTACCGCGGCCAGATGGACCGCCGCCACTGGGACTCCACCGGCGGCGTCGGCCCGATCCACGAGTACCAGCGCTGGGGGCGCCGGCGCTGACCCCTCAGGTGCAGAGCACGAGCACGGCGACGTCGTCGCGGCGCTCGGCGTCGGCCAGCGGGGCCACGATCGCGTCGACGAAGCCGTCGCCCGTCGCCAGCTCGCCGACCCGGGCGGCGAGGCGGTCGATGCCCACGTCGATGTCCTCCTCGGGCCGCTCGACCAGGCCGTCGGTGTAGAGCACGACCGCGTCGTCCTCGGCCAGCGTCGTGCGCGACTCCTGGCACTCGAGCACGTCGAACACGCCCACCGGCGGGCACCCGGGCTCGTCGAGCACCCGCACCCGGCCGTCGGCGCTGCGCACCATGGCGGGCAGGTGACCGGCCCGGCACCACCGCAGCTCGTGGCCGTCGGCGTGGTACGACATGACGAGCAGGGTGACGAAGGTGCTGCCCGACAGCGACATGGTCAGGTGGTTGAGCTTGCGGACCACGGTGGCCGGCGAGAAGCCCTCGAGGACGTAGGCGCGCAGGGCGTTGCGGACCTGGCCCATCTGCGCCGCCGCCGCCACGCCCTTGCCGACCACGTCGCCGATCACCACCGTGACGCCGCCGTCGGGCGTGGGGATGGCGTCGTACCAGTCGCCGCCGACCTCGACGCCCGCGGTGCCGGGCAGGTAGCAGCCGGACAGCGTGACGTGGTCGATGTCGGGCAGGGCCGGGATGAGGCTCTGCTGGAGGGTGGCGGCGATGCGGTGCTCGGTCTCGAAGACCCGCCGCTCCTCCTCCTCGCGCCGGGCGTCGAGCACCGACAGGGCCAGGCGATCGGCGAGGGCGGCGTGGAACTCCTCGTGCTGGCGGTCGAGGCGCAGGCCAGGCGGCACGCCGACGACCAGCGCCCCCTCGACCCGCCGCCGGCGGCGCCGCGAGCGCACCACCGGCAGCGTGACGGCGGTGTGGGCCCGCTCGGGCCAGTCGCCGACCAGCTCGGCCCGGGCGAAGCGCCCGATGTCCTCGATGACCTGCACCTCGCGCGACGACGCCGCCTCGTGCAGCCGCCACGGGTCGTCGTCGCCGGGCGCCACGACGCCGGCGGTGCCGGGCCCGCCCTCGACCAGGCCCGTGCTGCCGGCGAAGCGGGCCACCCCGTCGTCGAACCGGTACAGCACGGCGAACGGCGCGACCTCGGGGTGGCCGGCCAGCGAGGCGATGGCGCCGGTGAGCGCCTCGTCGACCGTCGACGCGCTGGCGGTCTCGCCGATGAGGTCGATGAGGACGCGCTGGTGGCGGCTGGCCACGACCCGGGCCGTGGTCTCGAGGCCGGCGTTGAAGACCCCCTCGATCCGGCCGTCCTCGGCCTGGATCGGGCTGAGGTTGTAGTTGAAGTAGGTCTCCTCGAGGTAGCCGCGGCGGCGCATGGGCAGCAGCCGGTCGGCGTTCCAGCGGCCCTCGCCGGCGAGGGCCAGGTCGAACTCGGGACCGACGATGTCCCAGATGTCCGGCCAGACCTCGCGCCCCGGGCGGCCCAGCGCCCACGGGTGCTTGTCGCCGGGGATGGCGCTCCACGCCTCGTTGTAGAGCAGGACCAGCTCGGGACCCCAGTAGATGGCGATGGGGTACTTGGCCCCGAGGCAGATGCTGGCGGCCGAGCGCAGGCTCTGGGGCCAGGTGGCCGGTTCGCCGAGCGGGGTGGAGGCCCAGTCGAGCCCGCGCAGCAGGGGCGCCATCGCCCCGGCCCGGGCGAAGACGTGCTCGAGGTCGCCCAGCCGCGCCGGGGCCTCCTCGGGCGTCCGCTCACCCGGGTCGATGCTCAAGGCCGGAGATCCTACCGGCGCCGCCGGTCCGCCCCCGTCAGCCGGCCGGCCCGTCGAGCCGCTCCACCAGGGCGAGCAGGTCCGGTGCGACCGCCCACGGCTCGGGGTCGACCGGCCGGTCGTCGGCGGTGGTCACCCCGGTGAGCACCAGGGCGAAGCGGTACCCGAGTGCCGTGGCGAAGCGCCCGTCGGTGTCGGCGCGATCGCCGACGACGATGCCCTCCGGACCGAGCCGCTCACGGAGCAGCTCGACCATGGCCCCCTCGGGCTTGCCGCCGATGGCGGGCTCGGCGCCGGACGCGGCGGCGATGGCCGCCCCGATGGCGCCGGCGCCCGGCTCCAGGCCGTGCGGCGTCGGGAACGTGCGGTCGGGGTTGGTGAGCACCCACCGGGCGCCGGCCCGGATCGCGAGCGTCGCCCGTCGGATCGACTCGTAGCGCAGCTCGCGGTCGAGGCCGGAGATGACGGCGTCGCAGGGGCCGTCGTCCACGATCTCGCAGCCCCGCGCCGCCACCGCCTCGTGCAGGCCCGGACCGCCGACGACGATGACCCGCTCCCCCGGTTCCAGCAACCGGGCGCCGGCCTCGGCCGAGCCGATCACGGCGCCGGCGGCGGGGATGCCCATGGCCTCGAGCGACGCCTCCTGGTCGCCGATGCGGCGGTAGGCGTTGTTGGTGGCGAAGACGACCTCGGCGCCCGCCTCGCGCAGGCGGGCCACCGCCTCGGCGGCGCCGGGCACGGGCCGGTCGCCCAGGCGGATCACCCCGTCGAGGTCGAGGACCCAGGGCAGCTCGGCGAGGCGCATCCGGGCATCGTGGCACCGCCGGGCCCGTCTGCCACGATGGTCCGGTGCCTCGCTTCGAGCCGTTCCGTGGCCTCCGGTACGACACCTCCCGGGTGTCGCTGGCCGACGTCACCGCCCCGCCCTACGACGTGCTGGACGACCGCCAGCGGGCGGCGCTGGCCGAGGAGCCTCGCAACACGGTGCGCATCGACCTCCCGGTCGACGAGGGCGGCCAGGACCGCTACGAGGTCGCGCGCCGGGTGCTGCAGGAGTGGCAGGACGAGGGCACCGTCGTCGCCGACGACGCCCCCACCTTCACCGTGTACCGGATGACGTTCACCGACGAGGCCGGCCGCACCCGCCAGACCACCGGGGTCATCGGCGCCCTCGAGCTGTGGCCTCCCGGTTCGGGGCAGATCCTCCCCCACGAGCACACGACGCCGAAGGCGAAGTCCGACCGCCTCGACCTGCTGCGATCCACCCGGGCGAACCTGTCGGCGATCTGGGGCCTGTCGCTCGCCGACGGCCTCACCGACCTGCTGCCCACCGACGCCGAGCCCGACGACGAGTGGACCGACCCCGACGGCGTCACCCACACCGTCTGGATCAGCCGCGACGCCGAGCGCAACGGACACATCGCGGCGCGGGTGCTCGACGAGCCGATCGTGATCGCCGACGGCCACCACCGCTACGAGACCTCGCTGCAGTACCGCGACGAGCGCCGCACCACCGATGGCCCGGGCACGCCCGCCGACCTCACGATGTGCCTGGTCGTCGAGCTGGTCGAGGACGAGCTGACCGTCCAGCCCATCCACCGCCTGATCACCGGCCTCCCCGACGGCGCCGCCCCGCACCTGCTGTGGAGCGAGCACTTCGACGTCGAGCCCACCGACGACTTCGGGCCCGACGCGGTCGAGCGCCTGGTCGAGTCCGGCGCCCTCGGCCTGGTCGACGACACCGGCTCGTTCCTGCTGCGGCCGAAGGCGGGCGCGTTCGGCGACGACGTCGTCCTCGACACCGTCCGCCTCGAGCAGGCCCGCCAGGCCCTGCCCGAGCACGAGCTCACCTACCAGCACGGCGTCTCGAACGTGGTCGAGGCGGTGGCCGAGGGCCGGGCCCAGGCGGCGGTGCTGATGCGCCCGGCCACGGTCGCCCAGATCCAGGACATCGCCCACGGCGGCGAGCGCATGCCCCCGAAGACCACGTTCTTCGCGCCGAAGCCGGCCACCGGCGTCGTCTTCCGCCCCCTCAGCTGAGCTCGACGTCCACGGTGCGCCGGACGTCGGTGGCCGAGGCGGCGAGGTGCACCTGCCAGGGGCCGCGATCGGTGGTCCACCCGCCGTCGCGCCAGCGCCGGAACGCCTCGGCGGGAACCGTCACGGTGACGGAACGCTCCTCGCCGGCGGGGACGACGGCCTTGGCGAAGCCGCCGAGCACCTTGGGCGGGCGGTCGGCCTCCTCGGGTCCCGACAGGTAGGCCTGCACCACCACGGTGGCGTCGCGGTCGCCGGTGGCCCGCACGGGCACCCGGACCTGGAGGTCGTCGCCGACGTCGATCGCGCCCGGCGCCGACGGGTCGCCCCACGTCGCCTCGCCGTAGGAGAGGCCGTGGCCGAACGGGAACAGCGGCTCGGTGCCGGCGGCGTCGAAGCCCCGGTAGCCCATGGCCAGGCCCTCGCCGTAGTGCTGGATGCCGTCGACCGGCTCGTACCAGCGCCACGCCGGCGTGTCCTCGAGCGCCTTCGGGAACGTGATGGGCAGGCGCCCGCCCGGGTCGGCCTCGCCGAGGAGCACGTCGGTGACGGCGTCGGCCATCTCGTTGCCGCCGAACCACGACACGAGGAGGGCGGCGACGTCGTCGACCCAGGGCATGGCCACCGGCGAGCCGGCGTTCACGACGACGACCGTGCTCGGGTTGGCCTCGGCCACCCGGCGCACGAGCTCGTCCTGCTCGCCCGGCAGGGCGATGGTGGTGCGGTCCTCGCCCTCGGTCTCCCACTCGTCGTTGGTGCCGACCACCACGACGGCGACGTCGGCGTCGCGCGCGGCGGCCACCGCCCGCTCGAACAGGTCGGGCGGATCGGGCACCCGCACGCCCAGGCGGATCCCCACGAACCCGCCGCGACCGGTGCAGGTGATGCGGACGGGCACCGGCTCGCCGGCGCGCAGGTCGAGGGTGACGTGCTGCTCCTCGCAGGCGAAGCCGAAGAACAGCGGCCCCCGGGGCAGGCGGCGGTCGGGGTCGTCGAGGACCACCTCGCCGCCGACCTCGATGCGGCCGGCGCCGGTCAGCACCGCGGAGACGACGTGCGCGCCGTCGTGCTCAGGGACGAACGTGCCCGAGACGGTCACGTGGAAGCGCTCCGGGTCGACGCCGGCGGGCGCCGAACCGAAGAACCGGAGCATGGACTCGGACGCGACCTCGGTGACGACGACGGGGCCGCGGTCGTCGAGCCCGTTGCGGTACTCGGCGAGCAGGCCGGGTGCGCCGTCGGGCGTGCGCAGCACCCGCTCGGTCAGCGGCGGCGGGAGGCGGTCGATGCGCACGCCGCGCTCGAAGGTGACGTCGCCGGCGCGCGCCTGGAGCGCCTCGAGCAGCGACCGGTGCGGCAGCGGCTGGAGGCTCGCCGAGCCGCCGCCCATGATGCGGGTCTCGTCGGCGTTCGGCCCGACGACCGCGATGCGGGCGCCGGTCGGGATGGGCAGGGCGGCGCCCTCGTTCCGGCACAGCACCGTGGCCGCCACCGCCGCCCGGCGGCACAGCGCCCGCTCGTCGGGATCGTCGACGGTCTCCTCGACCTGCTCGCTGTGGCGCTCGGCGATGCGCACCCGGTCCATCACCCGGAGCAGGTCGCGGACCTGGGCGTCGACGAGCGCCTCGTCGACCTCGCCCGCCTCGACCGCCGCCTGGAGCTTCTCGCCGTAGATGGTGTGCGGGCCGGGCATGGCGACGGTGAGTCCGGCCCGGATCGACGCCGCCGTGTCGTGCGACCCGAACCAGTCGGAGACCACGAAGCCGTCGAAGCCCCACTCGTCGCGGAGGATCTCGGTGAGCAGCCGACGGTTCCCGGCGCAGTGCTCACCCGCCAGCTGGTTGTAGGCGCTCATGATCCCCCAGGCGCCGGCCTCGGTGACCGTCGCCTCGAAGGGGCGCAGGTACAGCTCGCGCAGCACCCGGTCGTCGACATCGACGTCGACGGCCATGCGGTCGATCTCGGTGTCGTTGACCACGAAGTGCTTCACCGTGACGGCCACGTCGTGGGCCTGGACCGCCCGGACGAGCGGCACCGCCAGGCGGGCGGTGAGCTCGGGGTCCTCGCTCATGCACTCGAAGACGCGGCCGCCCACCGGCGTGCGCTGCAGGTTCACGGTGGGTGCGAGCAGCACGTGGGCGCCCTTGCGGCGGGCCTCCTTGCCCAGGAGGTCGCCGAGGGCGCCGGCCAGGTCCGGATCCCACGTGGCGCCGACGGCGATCCCCACGGGGATGGCGATGCCCGCCGTCCGCCGGGCGCCGAGGCCGTCGCCGCGGACGCCGTTGGGGCCGTCGGACATCTTCAGCGGGGGGATGCCCGCCCGCTCGATCGGGTGGGTGCGCCAGCTCGACCCGCCGCCGAGCAGGCGCGCCTTCTCCTCCAGCGTCAGGGCGTCGACGTCGGGCAGGGTCACAGCGCCCCCCGCACGTCACGGCCGAGCAGCTCGACGTGGGCCAGGTCGTCGAGGTCGAGGACCTGCAGGTACACCCGCTCGGCGCCGGCGTCGCCCCACTCGCGCAGTCGGGCGACCGCCTCGTCGGGCGTGCCGCACACGCCGTTGCGCTTCAGCTCGTCGACCTCGCGGCCGATCGCCCGCGCCCGGCGCTCGACCTCGGCGTCGTCCTCGCCGACGCACACCACGAGCGCCACCGAGTACGTGAGCTCGTCGGGGTCGCGGTCGACGTCGCGGCACGCCTGGCGCACCCGCTCCCGCTGGGTCTCCCAGGCCTCCCGCGGCGCGAACGGCAGGTTGAACTCCGACGCGAAGCGGGCGGCGAGCGCCGGCGTCTTCTTCGCGCCCCCGCCGCCGATGATGATGGGCGGTCCGCCGGCCTGGGCGGGCTTGGGCAGCGCCGGGCTGTCGCGCAGCTCGTAGCGGGTGCCGGCGTGGTCGAAGGTCTGGCCCTCCGGCGTGCGCCACAGGCCGGTGAGGATCTCGAGCTGCTCCTCGAGGATCTCGAAGCGCTCGCCGAGCGGCGGGAACGGGATGCCGTAGGCGGTGTGCTCGTCGTCGTACCAGCCGGTGCCGATGCCGACGTCGACACGGCCACCGGACATCTGGTCGACCTGGGCGATGGAGATGGCGAGCGGTCCCGGCAGGCGGAACGTCGCCGCCGTGACGAGCGTGCCGAGGCGGATGCGCTCGGTCTCCCGGGCCAGGCCGGCCAGCGTGAGCCACGCGTCCGTGGGCCCGGGCGACCCGGAGACGTCACCCATCTTCAGGTAGTGGTCGGACCGGAAGAACGCCGAGAAGCCGGCGGCCTCGGTGGCCCGGGCGGCGGCGAGGAGCGTGTCGTAGGTGGCGCCCTGCTGGGGCTCGGTGAAGATGCGGAGGTCCATCGCCGGGCGAACCTATCGGGGGCCGCCCGGCGGCGGATCGGCTAGGAGACCTCCCACGTGGCGCCCGAGCGCAGCAGCGCCGCCAGGTCGCCCGGCCCGCGCTGCTCCTGGGCGGCCGCCAGCTGCTGGTCGACCCGGCTGCCGTAGTCGTCGCGCTCGACGGCGCGGAACACGCCGATCGGCGTCGGCTCCGTGGGGCCGGTGGCCACTCGGGAGAGCATGAAGGCGATGGACGGGTCGGGGCGGGTCTCGTCGTGGACGAGCAGCGCCTCCTCCCCCACCTCGGCGACGTCGACGATGCGGATGCCGCCGCCGTCGAGCACCAGCCCGCGCCGGCCGTTGGTGCCGAAGCGGATGGGCTGGCCGTGCTGCAGCGGGATCAGCATCTCGTCGCGCGCCGTTTTCGACGTGATCTGCCCGAACGCGCCGTCGTTGAACACGTTGCAGTTCTGGTAGATCTCCACGATCGAGGCGCCCCGGTGGGCGTGGGCCCGCTGCACCATCTCGATCATGTGCTGGCGGTCCATGTCGTGGGTGCGGGCGACGAAGGTCGCCTCGGCGCCGAGGGCCACCGACACCGGGTTGAACGGCCGCTCGATGGAGCCGAACGGCGTGGACTTCGTGACCTTGCCGGTCTCGGAGGTCGGCGAGTCCTGCCCCTTGGTCAGGCCGTAGATCTGGTTGTTGAACAGCAGGATCGTCAGGTTGACGTTGCGGCGCAGGGCGTGGATCAGGTGGTTGCCGCCGATGGACAGGGCGTCGCCGTCGCCGGACACCACGAACACGTGCAGGTCGGGGCGGGCCATGGCGAGCCCGGTGGCGATCGCCGGCGCCCGGCCGTGGATCGAGTGCATCCCGTAGGTGTTCATGTAGTACGGGAACCGGGCGGCGCATCCGATGCCGGAGACGAACACGACGTCCTCGCGCCGCACGCCCATGTCGGGCAGGGCGAGCTGGACGGCGGCGAGGATGCTGTAGTCGCCGCAGCCCGGGCACCACCGGACCTCCTGGTCGGACATCCAGTCCTTGCGGCTCGTGACGGGGACGGCGGTGTCGGTCACTTGGCTGCTCCGTTCTCGGTGACGCCCAGCGCGTCGAGGATGGCGGACTCGATCTCCACGGCGGTGAAGGGCAGGCCCCGCACCTTCGTGACCGGGGTGGCGTCGAGCAGGAACTCGGCCCGCAGCACCTTGCAGAGCTGGCCGAGGTTCATCTCGGGCACGATCGCCCGGTCGAAGCGGGACAGCAGCTCGCCCAGGTTGGCCGGGAACGGGTTGAGGTGCGTGAGGTGGATCCGGGCGATCTTGTGGCCCCGGGCCCGCACTCGGTCGATGCCCCCGGAGATGGCACCCCACGTCGACCCCCAGCCGACCACGAGCAGGTCGGCGTCCTCGTCGCCCTCGAGCACGGCGGGCGGGATGTCGGCGGCGATGCCGGCGACCTTGGCCTGGCGCAGGTGGGTCATGCGCTCGTGGTTGCCGGGGTCGTAGGAGACGTTGCCGGTGACGTCGGCCTTCTCGAGGCCGCCGATGCGGTGCTCGAGCCCCGGCGTGCCCGGCAGCGCCCACGACCGGGCGAGCGTCTCGGGGTCGCGCTGGTACGGCAGGTGCACCGGGTCGCCGTCGGCGTTGGTGCCGTTGGGCTCGGTGGCGAAGGTGGTCCCGATGTCCGGTAGGGAGCCGACGTCGGGCAGCTTCCACGGCTCGGCGCCGTTGGCGAGGTAGCCGTCGGAGAGCAGGAACACCGGCGTGCGGTACTTCAGGGCCAAGCGGCACGCCTCGATGGCGGCGTGGAAGCACTCGGCCGGCGTGCGGGCGGCGACGATGGGCATCGGCGACTCGCCGTGGCGGCCGTAGAGCGCCATGAGCAGGTCGGACGCCTCGGTCTTGGTTGGCAGGCCGGTGGACGGCCCGCCGCGCTGGATGTCGACGACGACCAGCGGCAGCTCGAGGCTCACCGCCAGCCCGATGGCCTCGCCCTTCAGGGCCACGCCGGGCCCCGACGTGGTGGTGACGGCCAGGTGGCCGCCGTAGGCGGCGCCGATGGCCGACCCGACGCCCGCGATCTCGTCCTCGGCCTGCAGCGTGCGCACGCCGAAGTTCTTGTGCTTCGACAGCTCGTGGAGGATGTCGGAGGCCGGCGTGATCGGGTACGACCCGAGGAACAGGGGCATGTCGGCCAGCTGGGCGGCGGCGATGAGCCCCCACGCCAGCGCCGTGTTGCCGGTGATGTTCGTGTAGGTCCCGGGCTCCTTGGCCGCGGGCTTCACCTCGTAGGCGTGGTCGAACAGCTCGGCGGTCTCGCCGAACGCGTGCCCGGCCTTGAACGCCGCCGTGTTGGCCGCCACGACCTGGGGGTCCTTGGCGAACTTGGACTCGATCCAGTCCAGCGTCGGCTTCGCCGGCCGGGTGTACATCCACGACACCAGGCCGAGGGCGAAGAAGTTCTTCGAGCGCTCGGCGTCCCGGGGCTTCACGCCGAGGTGCTCGACCGCCTTCTTGGTGAGGTCGGTCATCGGCACCTCGTACACCTTGTAGGCGTCGAGGGTGCCGTCGTGGCGGGGATCGACCGCGTAGCCGGCCTTGTCGATGTTGCGCTCGGTGAAGGCGTCGGTGTTGAGGATCACCGAGCCCCCGCCCCGCAGGCGGTGCAGGTCGCTGCGCAGCGCCGCCGGGTTCATGGCCACGAGCACGTCCGGGGCGTCGCCCGGCGTGGTGATGTCGTGGTCGGAGATGTGCACCTGGAACGCCGAGACGCCGGCGATGGTGCCGGCGGGCGCCCGGATCTCGGCCGGGAAGTCGGGCAGCGTGGCCAGGTCGTTCC